>CAJXLX010000220.1 GCA_913056335.1 uncultured Rhodothermaceae bacterium | reverse complement strand
TACAGACGGTGTGGAGTAACCTTCGTCAAGTGGGGGTGGAGGTCGAGTTATACGAGCGTGGAAGTGACTCTGGAACTGAACAAGGAGTTGACCAATGTCTCCAAGTTCACATGCTTAGAGTTCTGGCTGATAGTGAAAAGCCATCAACGGCTGTCTTACTAACTGGCGATGGCGCAGGATATGAGACCGGAATAGGTTTCCATGCCGATCTGGAGCGGATGGCTGACCGCGGTTGGGGTATTGAAGTCATCTCGTGGGATACTGCATGCAACAATAACTTGAAAGAGTGGGCCAAGGAGAACGGCGCTTACATTCCTTTAGAGGACTACTACCGATCTGTCACTTTTCTGGAAGGGACTCGAAATGTTGAGTCACTAATCATGACCAAACGCCCCATTGCCTCACCCAAACTAAAGAGCACATAACCCATCACTGCTGCCGACGACGGGCTGGAGCCAGTTTCCTGTTGTAGTCACTCCACTGCTTATTTCGTAAGTCCTTGCCGCCCGTCGCGGCAGAGTTCCACCGTTATGTATCACAGTGCAACTGCCGCCGGTTTTTCCGGTTCAGCATGCGAGCCCGCCTTCTTTTATCTGTCACTCTACGGCCATGGCTACGAAGACGCTTGACGAGCGCATCGTGAAAACACCGGGCGTGTGCGGCGGAAAACCGCGCATCAACGGCCGCCGCATCACCGTACAGAACATTGTCATTTGGCACGACCGTCTCGGGCTCAGCGCCGACGAGATCGCCAGCGAGTACGATCTCGAACTGGCCGATATTTACGCCGCCTTGGCCTACTACTTCGCCCATCAGAGCGAGATAGACGAAGCGATCGCACAAGGAAAAGCCTTTGTCCGGGAGATGCGCCAACAGACCCCATCGCTGCTCGCGAAGAAGCTGCGAGGCGAGGCGTGAGCGAAACCGTTCGCTTCTACTTCGACGAGCACGTCGGGCATGCCATCGAGAAGGGACTGCGTCGTCGTGGCATTGATGTGCTGACGCTGTCGAAAGCCGACATGCTTGGAGCCAGCGATGAAGAGCACATGGCATTTGCGCGAAGCCAAGGACGGGTGATCGTCAGCCACGACGACGACTTTCTGCGGCTGGCCGCTGAAGGGGTCGACCACGCCGGCATTGTATATGCACCGCAGGGGCGGACGGTTGGGGCCATGGTGCAAGGACTCACGCTCATTGCCCAGGTCCTAACAGCCGAAGAGATGAGTGGACACATCGAGTTCATCTGACTTCAACCGTAACGCGCTGCCTTCGGTTGTAATAGCGGAAGCGCTCGGCGATGGCATCTTCCAGTTCCAGCACGGGCTGAGCCTGATCCTTCCGTGAGTTCACCTCGATTTTCATCGGCCTCCACAGCGATTCAATCTACGAAGGCTCTCGCCTCGCGCTCCACAGCGCTGCAATCTTGCTCCCTCTCTACCCCTGGTCAACCAACGCATACATCAGCACGCAGCCCCGATCCATGCGGCTGAACCCACGCGTACAGCCTGCGTACAGGAACCGCTATTCGCATTCCCCCGACGGCTGCCGCTTTCTGGCTTCATGGACGACATACTCGCGCTGCTGCGCTCGAACGACCGGTTTATTCTCACCTCGCACCTGCGCCCCGATGGCGATGCCCTCGGCTCCGAAATCGCTCTTGCTGGGGCGCTGCGCCAGTGGGGCAAGACCGTCGACATTATCAATGCCGACGAGGCGCCCTACAACCTCGATTGGATGCCAGGCATGGAGCATGTGCAGCAGTTCGAGAGCTCGCTCCCTCAGCACGAAGCCATTGCCGAGGCCGACCTGATCGTTGTGCTCGATACCAACGACGAAGAGCGCCTCGGCCGCCTGGGGAGCACCCTGCGCAAGGCCGACGCCCCCGTGCTCCTGGTCGATCACCACACCGAGCCCGAGCAGTGGTTCGACTACATGCTCGTGCGCGACACGGCCTCGGCCACGGGCGAGTTGGTCTACGAGCTTATTGATGGCATCGACCCTACCGCAATCAATGAAGAGGTGGCTACCGCGCTCTACACCGCTGTCATGACCGACACCGGCTCGTTTCGCTACAGCAGCGTTACACCGCGCC
>CAJXLX010000219.1 GCA_913056335.1 uncultured Rhodothermaceae bacterium | reverse complement strand
ATGCGTGTTCGGCGACCGAGACGCTTGCCGCGATCCCAGCCTTCCACGGATGCGCGCGCCTGGAAGAAGGTCACGCAGCGGCCGGAAGTGTATCCCGATGCCGTGACCAGCAGCGCGTCGAGCAGGCCCGAATCGACGGCCCGCTGGATGCCCGCCGGGCCGGGATCGAGGCGGTGTTCATCCTCGACTGCCTGACCTATCTGTGGTCGGCCTGGTTTGTCTACCGCACCGTCATTCCCCAGAATACCGAAGACGCCAACGACCCGCTGTTGCGCACCGCCGCACGCAAGATCTGGGACGGCTGGGCGCACCTGCAATCGCATCCGCGGGTGGCGCGCATTGCTACGGCCAAAGCCACCTGGGCCCTGGCCGGGGGCGGACTCGTCTACATGCTTACGCTGATTGGCGAGCAGGTGTCGCCGGGGGCTATTGCTGCGGGCATTGGCGTACTGTTTATGGCGCGCGGCATTGGCACGGGCATCGGGCCGATCATTGCACGTGGCCTCTTCACGGATCAATCGAACTGGCCTGTTGTGCTGGGCAGCGCGATTGCGGTGAGCGGAGTGGCCTATTTTGCGGTCGGCGTGGTGCCGTGGGCACCCGAGGGCCTTGCGCTGTTTACGGTCATTGCACTGGTGATTATGGCGCACGCCTCCAGCGGCGGCAACTGGGTGTTGGCTACGGTGCTCTTGCAGAAGCGCACCGACGATGCCTATCGCGGACGCGTCTTTGCCACCGAGTGGCTCCTGGTGATGATCGCCGAAAGCCTCTCCATTGGCGCGGCAAGTGTGCTGCTGGAATGGGGCTGGCTCGACTTGGCAGGCGCGGTGCGCGTATTTGCCGGTGCGCAGATTGCGTTCGGACTCATCTGGCTCCTTGTGGTTGTGCCCAAAGAATGGCAATCGGACGCTGAAGAGCAGCAGGCCGATAGGATGGCAACGCCCTACGAAGACACGTAGAATCGTTGCGGTTGCGTGTGTGCTGTGGTACGTTACGTATTGTTTAGGGGATGCATCTGTCTGTCGTGCAACGGATGGACTGTCGCATCCCCCAAACTCAACTTTTCGATCGCGAGGCTGGGGGTGCCCCCGCGCAGGAATGCGCCTGGGGCTGAGAGATACACCCTTCGAACCTGATCCGGGTCGTACCGGCGAAGGAAAGCTTCCCGCTGTTCCCTGCGTTTGGGCGCTGCTGGCTTCGCCTTTCTCTCAGCACTATCCCGATGCTTATGTCTGCTCCTCCTCTCTCTGACCAGGTCGTGCTCATTACCGGTGCCAGTCGCGGACTCGGGGCTGCTCTGGCCCGTGCGTTCGGACGCGAAGGCGCCCGCGTCGTCGTGAATTACTACCAGAGCGAAGACGCCGCCCACGAGGTGGCCACCTCCATCGGCGACCGCGCGCTTCCGTACCAGGCCGACGTACGCGATGCCGAAGCTGTGCAGTCGATGGTCGATGCCGCCGCTGATCATTTTGGCGCGCCCGTAACCACCGTCATTAGCAATGCGCTGATCGACTTTCGGTTTGATGCCGAGGCGCGTGCGACCGCCGATACGGTGTCGTGGAGCGACTACCCGCCCGCCGCGGCCCGCCTGCCGCGCACGCCCCGCACTGTCCCGACCGAGGCCCGCATGACGCACCCTGCTGATACCCTTTCGCTGGTCGCCGATATCGGCGGCACCAATACACGCGTCGCACTGGCCGATGGCCGCGCGATCCTGCCCGGGACCGTGCGGCGCTATGCCAATTCCGATCACCCGGGCCTCGAGACGGTGCTGCGCCGCTTCATCGAGGAAGAGGAGAACGTCGATACCTGCGCCGCATGCGTGGCCGTGGCCGGACCGGTGCATGAGGGGCGCGCCTCGATGACCACCCTGGACTGGTCCATCGACACCGCCACGATCGCGCGGGCGACCCGCGCCGAGACGGTCTCGGTGCTCAACGACCTGCAGGCGCAGGGCCATGCGCTGGGGCCCCTGCCCGCCGAGGCGGTCACGACCGTGATGACCCGGACCAGCGACGACAGGCCATATCCGGGGGCACCCCGGCTGGTCGTGGGCGTCGGCACGGGCTTCAACGCGGCGCCGGTGCACGAGACTGGCGCG
>CAJXLX010000218.1 GCA_913056335.1 uncultured Rhodothermaceae bacterium | reverse complement strand
GCCTGGGCATCGCCGCCCGGGGCGCCGACGCCGGGGATCAGGAACGGGAGGGTGGGGCACACGGACCGGATCTCGGCGAGGGCTTCCGGGGCAGTGGCGCCGACGACGAGTCCGGCATCGCCTGTCGCATCGGGGGCGGCGTTCCACTGTTGCACGAGCCGCGCCATGCGCCGGTAGATAGGCTCGCGGGGCCCGTCGTCCTGCGCATCCACGAGGCATTCTTGCAGGTCGGCGCTTCCGGGGTTGGAGGTGCGCGCCAGCACGAACACGCCGCGTCCGGGGGCCTGTAAGAACGGTAGCACGCTGTCGCGGCCCATGTAGGGCGACACGGTGATGGCATCGGCGCCGAGGTGGTCGAAGAGGCCGCGGGCGTAAAAGCGTGCGGTGTGGCCGATGTCGCCGCGCTTGGCATCGGCGAGGCACAGATGGGTGTCGGGGATGGCGGCGACGACCGCTTCGAGAGCCGCGTATCCGGCGGAGCCGTGCGCCTCGAAGAACGCGAGGTTCGGCTTGTAGGCGCAGCAGTGCGGGGCCGTGGCCTCGATGATGGCGATGCAGAAGTCCGCCAGCGCCTGCGGATCGGCGCGGTGGTCGGCGTAGGGAGCGGGCAGGCGCTCGGGCACGGGGTCGAGTCCGACGCACACGCGCGATGCGTGCCGGTGTTGGAGGGAACGAAGACGCTGAACGAACGACATGGGAGCTTCAAGCACGGTGAATAGGCCGGAGCGCGGAACGGATGTTCAACGTAGCGCCTTCCCTGCGTATCCACAACCCAAAACGGATGGACTTTTCGTACAGGAGCGGGTATAAAAGGAACTGTAATCCGATCATGACCTACAATTCAATGCTCCCGGTGGAAGCACTTCCACGCAGCGTCTTTTCTGCATTGCGCGGTTGGGTCCGCGTGCCTGCCGGTGGCTCCCACATGGTTCATTGATCTGCCACAACAACCGCTATCATCATGGCCAACAAAGGCTTAAGCAATATAAAAGGCGTCTCCAAGCAAGATAAGGAGATGATTGAGAACATTGAGACCATGATGGGCCCCGAGCCCGAAGACATGGGCCTCATGAAGAATGTGTTCTGGGGACGCTTCCGCGAAGATCTGGTCTTTCCGTACCCGCGCGAGTCGAAGGAGGAGCGCGATACCTGCGATGCGCTGCTGGAGGAGCTGGAGGAGTATCTCGAAAACGAGCATCCCACTGTCGAAATTGACCAGGAGGAGCACATCCCGGAGTGGTGCATTGAGCGCCTCTTTGACATGGGCGTGATGGGCATGATCATTCCGGAAGAGTATGGCGGGCTCGGGCTGGGCGTCACCAGCTACAACCGCGTGCTGGAGCTCATCGGCAAGCACTGCGCCTCGACAGCCGTGATGGTGTCGGCGCATCAGTCCATTGGATGCAAGGCGCTCGTCATGTTCGGCAATGAGGAGCAGAAAGACGAGTACCTGCCGATGGTAGCGCGCGAGAAGCTCTCCGCGTTCTGCCTGTCGGAGCCCAACGTGGGTTCGGATGCGGCCGGACAGGAGTCGTTCTCGGTGAAGACCGAAGACGGCGCTTATATCTTGAACGGCGAGAAAAAGTGGTCTACCTCGGGCGCACTCAGCGGGCTCTTTACCGTGATGTGCAAGAACATGGTCAAGAACCCCGACACGGGCGAGCTGGAGCAGAAGGGCGTGAACGCGCTCATCTGTACGCCGGATATGGAGGGCGTGGAGATCTTTGAGAAGAACCGCTCCAAGACCGGCATCCGCGGCACGTGGCAGGCGCGTATTCGCTTCAACGACGTGCGCGTGCCCGCCGAAAACATGCTGCACAAAGAAGGCCGCGGCCTCAACGTGGCGCTGTCGTGCCTGAACTACGGACGCTGCACGCTCTCGGCGGGTGTGACCGGCGCGGCGAAGGCGGCGATGGACCAGGGCATCAAGTGGGCGCAGACGCGCTACCAGTTCAAGCGTCCGATTTCGGACTTTGAGCTCGTCCGCCAGAAGGTGGCTCGCATGTCGGCGCTCGTCTACGCGATGGATGCCATGCTCTACATGATGACGGGCATGCTCGACCGCGGCGACAAGGACATCATGGTCGAAACCGCCATCCCGAAGGTCTTCTGCTCGCACTACG
>CAJXLX010000217.1 GCA_913056335.1 uncultured Rhodothermaceae bacterium | reverse complement strand
GGGCCTGCAATCGGGCCGAGGCGGGGAGCAGAAACTCCAGCAGCCGCTTCGTCGCGTCCGTCATGTGCGTAATGATGTGCGGAAACTCGCGGTAGAGCACCGGTACCGCCCCCATGTGATCGTGATGCGCGTGGGTCACGAAGGCATGGTCGACAAAGCGGTCGTCAGCGTTGTGGATGAGGTCGAAGCGGGGGAGCGAGGCCGCCCCATCTTTCCGCGGATCGACGCCCGCATCCAACAACAGCCCGGTGCCGTTTAGGCCCAAGTAGTGACAACTGGCGGCGATGTCGTCGGTATCGCCAAGAGCAACAAATTCCATAAACAAATGGGAAGGTCCGGTTCAACAAATAGACAGCACACAGGCTGCGCTGCGGCCCAAGTTTGCCCAAGGACAGCAGCGCGCACTCCGCGGCACCCCAGGACGTTACGCAGTCTCAGCAATTTCGTCCTGATAGGCGTTCCAGTCGTCGAGGAAGCGCTGCAGGCCGCGGTCGGTCAGCGGGTGCTCCAGCAGCTTCTGGATGGTGCCAAACGGAATCGTGGCCACGTCGGCGCCGGCCAGCGCGGCTTCTTTCACGTGCATGGGGTGACGAATCGAGGCGGCCAGTACCTCCGTCTCGAAGCCGTAGTTGGCATAGATCTGCACGATCTCCTCAATCAGCTGCATGCCGTTGGAGGAGATGTCGTCGATGCGCCCAATGAACGGGCTGATGTACGTGGCCCCCGCTTTGGCCGCCAGCAGCGCCTGCATCGGCGAGAAGCAGAGCGTGCAGTTCGTGGGGATACCCTCGTCTGAGAGCGCCCGAATCGCCTTAATGCCTTCGCGGATGAGCGGCACCTTCACGACCACGTTGTCGTGGAGCTGCGCCAGCTCGTGCGCCTCCGTCATAATGCCGTCGAAGTCCGTGGCCGTCACCTCGGCCGACACGTCGCCATCCACAATGTCGCAGATCTCCTGCACGCGCTCGTGAAAGTCGATGTTGCCCTCCTTCTTCACGAGCGAAGGATTCGTCGTTACGCCATCGAGCACGCCCAGGTCGTTCGCCTCGCGGATCTGGTCGAGATTGGCCGTGTCAATAAAAAATTTCATAGGGGTCAGAGTTCGTCATATAAGTCGTGCGAGTATAGCAGTTCTGTAATGAAGAGTCCCCGTCCAGAGTTCGACCGCAGATGCATTCTGCCGAACCTGCCTTTCCCAACCAAGTCCCCCGGCGCGCGGCTCTGTCGTGTGACGCTCCCGCGTCCCTGTTCTGCTTTAGGTGGTGGCTCAATAAGTAAGTGATGGAACAGTAGCCGGAGACTGGGAGCGCCTCGGCGCGGACGTCTCCGGCGCGGACTATCACTCAACGCCTATCCAATACTCTTTTTTTAGAGTTTAGAGGGATACGTAGGCCGAGGCCCGCATCCAAGCATCGGCACAACTCCGAGGGGCTGGTCGTATCCAATACGGCTTTGATCTCACAGGCCACTGTCTGCATGCTATCGCCGCAATCCCCCCAGCCCCGATGAGCGCGTTCCCGCCCCCGTATCGCCCCGAAGCCTCCTCTCTCGCCCCCCGTGTGCTCCAGCGAGCGGTCGACGTCCTCGCGCCGCACGCGGGCGATGCCCTGCAGCGTAACGTACCGCTGGCGCCCTACACCACCTTTAAGCTGGGCGGCCCCGCCGACCTGTTCTGGGAAGTCACCTCGGCCGATGAGCTTGCCACGGCCCTGCAGGTGGCGCGCGACCTCGCTATTCCGCACCACGTGCTTGGCACCGGCGCCAACCTCGTGGTGGGCGATCACGGCGTGCGCGGCCTCGTCATTCGCAACGCCGCCGATACGCTCCGCATCAACAACGATACGCACCAGCTTTACGTGGAGAGCGGCGCTACCATGTATCCGGATGTCATTCACGCCGCGGTGGAGGCCGAGCTCTCGGGCCTGGAGCACTACGTGGGCATCCCGTCCACTGTAGGCGGGGCGCTCTGGCAGAACCTGCACTTCCTCTCGCCGGCCCCCGAGCGCGAGCGCACTATGTTTATCGAAGAGGTCGTGCACGAAGCCGATATCCTCACCGAAGACGGCACACGCCGCACCGTAGGCGTGGACTACTTCGACTACGGCTACGACTATTCCATCTTGCAT
>CAJXLX010000216.1 GCA_913056335.1 uncultured Rhodothermaceae bacterium | reverse complement strand
CCTCCACCTCACCTTCGATTTCGGATCCTTGGAAGTAGCAGGACGACTCGATTCGTCGGATGGCTTCCGCAAGGCCAGCGGTCGCGTCGTCCGGAGCGACTTGCTTGCTCCGTGAGTCGTAGTTCACTGCGCCGATCTCGTGGAGCTTCGCTAGGTGAACCTGTGTCAGGGCAATGTACACGCAACTGCGCTGGTTGCCTGTGACGGCATTGGATTCGACGTCGTTCTCGATTGCAGCAATTTCGACGGCGAGGTGCCGCCATTGGAGACGCCGTCCGACGCGGATCAGGAATTGCTCGATACGATTGCCGAGACGCCCGACACCGTGGGGGAGGCCTACGAGTCGTACCGGATGCGGGAGGCGGTGGCCGAGACCATGGAATTGGCCCGGGCCGGCAACAAGTACTTCAACGACACCGAGCCCTGGCACACCCGCACAAGCGATCCGCAGGCCTGTGCCAACACCGTGCACGTGTGCCTGCAAGTATGCGCTGCGCTCAGCATTCTGATGGATCCGGTAGTGCCACATGCTACCGCCCGCCTGCGCAACATGCTAAACCTGACGAATGTGCGCACCAGCACACCCGATCCCAATCCGGCCCCGCGGGGTTGGCACGAAGCGGGCACCGCCCTGCTGGAGCCTGGGCATCTCCTGAACGACCCTGTTATTCTCTTTGATAAGTTAGACGACGACCGTATGGACGCACAACGGAACAAGCTGGGCACCGACGACGCTGACACGACTGATTCTGAGCCGACGCTCGAAGAGCAGGGCTACGAATCCCCCAAAGACGCCATCGAGTTTGGCGACTTCATGGATCTGGATCTGCGTGTGGGCGAAATTACCCATGCCGAGCCGGTGGAAGATGCCGACAAGCTGCTGCGCCTGGAGGTAGACCTCGGCTACGAGGAGCGCCAGATTCTGGCGGGGATCGCGCAGCATATGGAGCCGGAGGCAATCATTGGCAAGCGGGTAACAGTGGTGGCAAACCTGGCGCCGAAGACCATGTTCGGACTCGAAAGCCAGGGCATGGTGCTCATGGGCGAAGACCGCGATGGCAACCTGTCACTCCTCACGACCGACGCCGAACCCGGCTCGGTGGTGCGGTAGCCTACAGCTTCAATGTCCGTACACACCGATCTGGTACAATGCTTGTTGTACACATAGGCGAGCCGTTCCCGTTGCTGTACTCGTTATCTCTGTCGGATGCATGACGCCCGTGCTTGAAGCGCGATCGGTTACGGTGGTCCGCGGCGGCGATCGCATCGTGGACGCGGTGTCGATGGCCGTGGAGCCCGGCGAGTGGCTCGGCATCATTGGGCCCAACGGCAGTGGAAAGACCTCGCTGCTTCGCACCCTTTCGGGCACATGGACGCCCGACGCCGGGTCGGTCTGGCTGCAGGGCAAAGCGCTTTCATCGCACGCACATCGCGAGCGCGCTCGGCAGATTGCCGTGGTAAAGCAGGCGCCGCATGTGGCGTTCGACCTGACGGTGCGCGAACTGGTGATGCTGGGCCGCGCGCCCTACCGGGGCTGGATGCAGTCCTTTACCGGCGGCGATCAGGACCGCGTGCGGGCTGCGCTCGAAACCATGAACATTGCGCCCCTGGCCGACCGTGCGGTGCCGTCGCTCAGCGGCGGCGAGCGCCAGCGGGCGTTCCTGGCGCAGGCGCTCGTGCAAGACCCCACCGCCTGGCTACTCGACGAACCAACCGCTCACCTGGATATTCAGTACGGTCTTTCCTTTTTTCAACACCTGAAGCGACGCCAGACGTCCGACGAAGCCATCATTGCGGTGGTGCACGACCTGGAGCAGGCCGCCCGCTTTGCCGACCGCCTGCTCTTGCTCAATTACGGCACGGTGGCGGCAACCGGCTCGCCACGCGACGTCTTGACGACCGAGCATCTGGCGCATGTATTTGGCGTCGACGCCACCCCCGAACCCACTCCTCACGGACTGCGCCTGCAGGTGCACGGTCCGCTCGTATCTTCTTGATTCAGCATCTGTTCTGGTATGCCCAAAATCTACACCCGCACTGGCGATGACGGCACTACGGCCCTGTTTGGCGGCGATCGCGTCGGGAAAGGTCACCCGCGCATTCGTGCGTATGGCACCGTCGATGAGGTGAATGCGCTGGTTGGCGTGGCCCGTGCGCATCTGTCGGACAGCGAGGCCACGGCGCCGCTTCACGACATATTTCAGGAGATTTAGGAAGACCTC
>CAJXLX010000215.1 GCA_913056335.1 uncultured Rhodothermaceae bacterium | reverse complement strand
GGCATCATCAAGGAAATGGGATACGCCGGCTATTTCCTGATTGTGCAGGACTTTACCGATGCCGCCCGCGATCTTGGCGTGCGTGTGGGGCCGGGTCGTGGATCCGCTGCTGGAAGCTGCGTCAGCTACTGCCTCGGCATCACCAACGTGGATCCGCTCAAGTACGACCTGCTGTTTGAGCGCTTCCTGAACCCCGAGCGCGTGTCGATGCCCGACATCGACATCGACTTCGACGACCGCGGACGCTCGAAGGTGATCGACTATGTGGTCGACAAGTACGGGCGCGAGAACGTGTGCCAGATCATTACCTTTGGCACCATGGGCGCCAAGACGGTGATCCGCGACGTGGCACGCGTGCTCGACATCCCGCTGAGCGAGGCCGACCGCATCGCCAAGATGGTACCCGACGGCGTGGGCGTGGACCTCGACGACGCCTATGCGGAGGTGCCCGAGTTCCGGCAATTGAAGCAGTCGGACAACCCCAAGATTCGTAAGATGATGCAGTATGCCGACGTGCTGGAGGGCTCGGCGCGCCATACGGGTGTGCACGCGGCGGGCGTCATCATTGCGCCGGGTGAAGTGAGCGATTACGTACCCGTCAGCGTGTCGAAGAGCAAGGGCGAGAAGGTCATCACCACGCAGTACGATGGCGACTGGGTCGAGGAGTTTGGCCTCTTGAAGATGGACTTCCTGGGCCTGAAGACGCTTACGGTTATCAACGACACGCTCGATCTCATCCAGAAAAAGCATGGCGTGAAGATCGACATCGACGAGATTCCGCTCGACGATGAGGCAACCTACGAGCTGTTTCAGCGCGGCGAAACCGTATCCATCTTCCAGTTTGAGTCGACCGGCATGCGCGAGTGGTTGCGCAAGCTGAAGCCGACGGAGCTGAACGACCTGATTGCGATGAACTCGCTCTACCGTCCGGGCCCGATGGAGAACATTCCGTCGTATATTGCCCGCAAGCACGGTAACGAGAAGGTCGCGTACCCGCACCCTATGCTTGAGGAGATTCTGGAGCCGACGTACGGCATCCCGGTGTACCAGGAACAGGTCATGCAGATGGCCCAGGAGATGGGCGGCTTTAGCCTGGGCAAGGCCGACATTCTGCGCCGTGGGATGGGCAAGAAGAAGCAGAAAGTTGTGGACAAAATGAAAGAGGAGTTTGTCCAGGGCGCCCGCGCGCAGGACGTGAAGGACGCGACCATCGAGGAAGTATGGGAGCTGATGGCCAAGTTCGCCGGGTACGGGTTTAACCGCTCGCACGCCGCCGCCTACTCCATCGTTGCGTACCAGACGGCGTATCTGAAGGCCCACTACCCGGCTGAGTTCATGGCGGCGGCCATGACCAACGATATCGGCAATAACGACAAGCTGAGCGTGGTGCTGGAGGAGGCACGCACGCTGGGCATTGAGATCCTGCCGCCCTCCATTAATCGCAGCGATGTGCAGTTCACCGTCGACCAGGGTGCTATTCTGTTTGGCATGGGCGCAGTGAAAGGAGCAGGCACAGGCGCTGTGGAAGCAATCATTGAGACGCGCGAAGAGCACGGTCCCTTCGGCACGATCTGGGACCTCACGAAGCATCTGGACCTACGCACTGCGGGCAAGCGCACGCTGGAGGCACTCGTAAAGGCGGGCGCGCTCGATGAACTCGAAGGCCACCGCGCCCAGCTCCTCGAAGCGGTAGACATCGCCGTGAAGTACGGACAGAAGGTGCAGGCCGACCGCGCCGCCGGGCAGAACTCGCTCTTTGGCGATGGCGGCATTGGCGGAGATGAGATGGAACCGTCTCTGCCCGATACGGAGCCATGGGCCAAGGGAAAGAAACTAAAGGCCGAGCACGAGGTCATTGGCGTTTATGTGTCGGGGCATCCGCTCGACGAGTACAAGGCGGAAGCCGAGGCTTTTGCCAGTGCCCACTTCGGCGAAACCGAAGCGCTGGAACGGGCCATTGCTCACACCCAGAGCGGCGATGGGCGCAACCGCGGTCCGGTGCGATCATTCTGCGGCATTATCACCGAGGTCAAACGCCGCACCACCAAAAACGGCAAACCCATCGCCTTTGCCAAGGTTGAGGACTTTACAGGGCAGGGCGAGTTGGTGTGCTTTGCAAGCGTGCTCGACCGCATCCAGCCGTACCTGAATGTGGATGACGTGGTGCTCGTGAAGGGCAATGCGGAGGTACGCGGCACCTCGGTGTCGGTCATCGTGCAGGAAGTCTTCCCCATGTGGAAGGTCCGCGAGCGGCTGGTGAACGAGGTCGTGCTTGAGGTAGATGCTGACCTGCTC
>CAJXLX010000214.1 GCA_913056335.1 uncultured Rhodothermaceae bacterium | reverse complement strand
CTGGACTACATTGGCGGGTACGCCGCTTTCCAGGCGGAGCGTGCCGCGGCCATCCATAGCGGAGCCGGTCGGTGAACTGCTGCCCGAATGCCGGTAGCGGGCCGCATCACCTGCTTCTTGCACATTCATCCCAAAGTCGACGATGTTGCTAAGCACCTGCACGTGCCCTTGCGGCTGCATGGCGCCGCCCATGACGCCAAAGCTCAAGAACGGCTCGCCGTCTCGCATTGCAAATGCAGGGATGATCGTATGAAAGGGGCGCTTTTCGGGAGCATAGACGTTGGGGTGGCCTTGCTCCATCGTAAAGAGCGCACCGCGATTTTGCAGCATAAAGCCGAGTCCGTCGGGCACCAGGCCGCTGCCCATGCCCGTGTAGTTGCTCTGAATGAGCGAGACCATCATGCCGGTGGAGTCGGCGACCGTGAGGTAGATCGTGTCGCCGTCTTCAAGAGCAGCGGGGTCGCCGTGACTCGGTTCTGAGAGCACCCGGTCCATGCGAATCTGCTCGCGCCGTTCGGCGGCATATGATTCAGAAACGAGTGCATCGACCGGAATGTCGGCAAACGCGGGGTCGGCATAGAAGCGGGCGCGGTCTTCGAAGGCCAGCTTCTTGGCTTCGGTCTGCACGTGCAGGTAGTCGGTCGAGTTGTGGCCCATGTCGGCGACGTCGAAGCCCTCCAGGATCTGCAGCATCTGCAAGGCGGCGATGCCCTGTCCGTTAGGGGGCAGTTCGTAGACTTCTACGCCACGGTAGTCGACGGAGACCGGGTCAACCCAGTTGGCCTCGTGTGCGGCCAGGTCCTCTGCGCGGAGCGGCCCGCCAATGCGGCGCATGTACTGGTCGATCGTCTGGGCAATGGCGCCTTCGTAGAATGCGTCCGCGCCATTGGTGGCAAGCGTTTCAAGCGTAGACGCCAAATCGGGATTGCGGAAGATCTCGCCCTCGCGCGGGGCCCGGAGCGTATCGTCGCGCTGCACGAGATACGTATCGCGCCAGTTATCGTCGGGCAGATCGCCCCGCTGGAACGCCCCGACGTTGGCCTCCCAGTAGTAGGCGATGACCTGCGAGAGTGGGAATCCGTCTCGTGCATAGCGCACCGTTGGTTCAAACAGCTGCTGCCAGTCCATCGTGCCAAACCGCTCGTGCAGCTTATCCCATCCGCTCACGGTGCCGGGTACGCTCACGGGTAGGGGGCCGAAGAAGGGAATCTGATCGGCGCCATCAAGCTCTTCGCGCATCTCCTCGTACGAAAGGTCTTGTGGAGACCGACCGCTGGCGTTGAGCCCGTAGACAGCGTCAGTTTCAGGGTCGTAGACAATCGCGAAGAGGTCGCCGCCAATGCCGTTGCCCGTGGGCTCCACCAGGCCGAGCATGGCGTTGGCGGCAATGGCGGCATCAACGGCACTGCCTCCGCTTTTTAGCACGTCAACAGCCACCTGAGACGCGAGCGGCTGGCTTGTGGCGGCCATGCCGTTCTGAGCCACGACCGGACTGCGGGCATAGGGTGCGCCAGTGAGGCGGTCTCCACCTCCATCTCCGTTGCCGGACTGCGCTCCCGCTGAGCCGGGGAGCGTGATGGAGAATGCAAACAGTGAAAGAACGCAGTAGAGAAAAACGCGCATAGCGAAGTTGGGGAACGGAGAAGAATACGCAAGCCATGGTCTGGGACCGGGAGCGTTGCAAGACGCTGTGCCGCTACGAGCGGCCTGCATCGGCATCGACGTTTGGGGGGGGGGCAAGGGGACCAGACGGATCATCCAATATAGAAAGAAAAGCGGAAAGGCGAAAACCGGCTCGTTTTCGAGCGCGAGGGCAGGCGCCTCCGCAACACAGCGGTAGCGGGCGGCTGCCCGGACCTCCAGCCGTAATGCACAGAACCCTCCAACAAAAAAACGGGACGCCTCCCGCAAAGGAAGCGTCCCGCTCGTGTTGGATTCGCAGCCTGTATCTCTCAGCAGAGAGACGCTACACGCCTAAAAGTCCATGTCGTTCATGTTAGGCATGTTGTTGGAGCCGCTGTTCTTGCTTTGGCGGTCTGTGATGACCGACTCCGTTGTGAGCAGCAGTCCCGCCACCGAGGCCGCATTTTCGAGCGCACTGCGCGCGACCTTGGTCGGGTCGAGCACGCCTTGCTCAAGCAGCGGGCCGTAGATGTCGGTGCGTGCGTTGTAGCCGAAGTCGCCTTCGCGGTCCTTCACGTGCTCCACCACGAGCGAGCCTTCGAGGCCCGCGTTCGACGCGATCTGACGCAGCGGCTCTTCGAGCGCACGGCGTACAATCGAGACGCCAATCTCCTGGTCCTGGTTTTCGACGTCGAGGGTGTCAAGCGCATG
>CAJXLX010000213.1 GCA_913056335.1 uncultured Rhodothermaceae bacterium | reverse complement strand
ACGGTCACCGAGCGGGTCATGAACTGCATGCCTTAACAACCCGCCTGCGCCAACGTTCGGGGCAGAGCTACCACAGCGTAAGCGCCATGCCCAGGCTGGCCGAGAAGCGTACGCCATCGCCCGCCCGCCCGGTGAGGTCGACCAGGGCCGGACTAAACACCAGCGGCACGCGCTCGAACGGGGTCACCGAGAGGCCCAGCGCCAGATCCTGGCCGGTCCAGTTGGCAATGACGTGCATGGCCGGATGCACGCGTGCTGCAACGCTGCCGAAGAGGTTCAGTCCGTCAGCCCGTTCTTGAAACTGGCGCTCGGGTAGAAAGCGGTCATTGCCGATACCGGCGCTCACAATAAAAGCCGTGGTGCGCCAGTGATTGGGCCGCAGCACGTGCGACACGACGGCGTAGCGGCTGCTGCCGCCATCAGTGCCCTCGGTGTGCCACATGTTTTCGTGGCCTAAAGCTACCGCCCAGCGCGCTCCGAACTGGCGGTGCAGCTTCCAGCTTAGCGCCCGGTCTTCAGCGAAATCGGTGTAGGTATCGAGCACCGTGAGCGTCACGTCGAGCCCAACCCAGCGCTGCGGATCGCCCAGCCCTGCGCCCCCACTGGCCACGCCGTCTTGCCAGTTAGCGTAGCGGATGCGATGCTGAAAATGCATCCCGCCGTAGATCTGTCCGAGACGCGCGCCAAAGGCCGTAGGCGTATTGAGGGTGATGCCCGGTACCGGGTGCAGGTCACGATGAGACGCCGCCCCGAGCGTGGGCAGCGCCAGCGCCGCTCGGGCCTCGGCCACCGCATCCTCGGTGGTATCAGGCGCTACGGTGTAGACCGCCGCCTGTGGAGCACCGTGAGCCGTTGCATCCGAAAGAAATGGTGTAAGGTCCGCACCCCCCAGCACAGACCCCACACCAAAGAGAAACCAGTATAGAAGCATAACATGGGTACTGTTCGTGACTCATGGAAGGACAGCGCAAGGCAGTGCGCGAGGTGCCGCATCCCAGCGCATCGTGTCGTTTAGGGGGATACGAAGGCGCCTGCCCAGCGCGCTCATACAAACGCAGAGCCGTCAGGGCGTAGCCTGGGTGAGAACGACCAAGGCGTGGCGAAGGGCCAGAAACGAAGGAGCAGGATCAGTCACAAACGTTGGGGGAGCTGCCTCAACGGCTGCATTATAAGCATCGAGACCAGTCTGAAGGGCCTCGGGCTCCACCTGGTTCTGCGCGGTGAGTCCAGTCAGCGCATCGATGAGCGCCTCGGCTTCGGCCGCGGGCAGGCCGCGCGTGGTCCACCGGCTGTGGAGGTCGGCCTTGAGCTCGGGCAGTGCCTCGGTCTGCATCAGCAGAGCGCGGGCGTTGGGGGCAGCGGCGAACGCGTCGGCGACTGCGGGCGCAATGCTTGGCGCAGGTGCATCAGACGAGAGCGTGTTGAGCGCGGTGGCGCGCTCGTTGAGTTGTAGGCGCGCTTCGGGTGTGGCCCAGGCGGTGGCGCTGCCCTGAAAGAGCGCCCCGGCAATATCGCTGCCTCCGCCCACGCAGTCGCTGCAGGTGCCTTGAGCAGCGGCAGGGCTCGCCAGGAGCAGAATGAACAGCCCAACAAAGACAAAATGACGTATCATAGCAGAAAGACGCTGGAGCAGCGCACAGGTCGTGAGGAGGACGGTATATCAACACCTGTATGCTACAAGCGCGCCCAAATCGGCACTGTCTTTATTTGGGTACACCCAGGGCCACTTTTGGACAGTCCGTCGGTGCGCCATGTACCGGTCGGCATGTAGCGCAGTTGGTGCGTGGGTATGCCCTCCGTATCCCCCTGACACGCCCCGATCTGCTACCCGATAACGCGCAGCCGGGCGTATTTTAGCTTTAGCTTCTTGTTGCCAACATCGCCCCCGAAGAACACCACAGCGGTAGCGCGGTCGCCCTCGCCCTCAACGGATTGGACTTTGCCCTCGCCAAATTTGCTGTGCTGCACACGCACGCCCGGCACAATCTGCCCTTCGCCTTCGTCGTACACCACGCGGCGCCCCGACGACCCGTTCGACGCGCTGCCTGTCGAGGATACGGTGCGCGTGGTGCGGCGCGTGCCCTTCTTGGAGGCGCCCGAGCCCTTGCGCAGGTTCTTCCGGTAGTAGTGCGGATCCATGTCGTCGTAGCTCTCGGTGCTGCCCTTGCTGCTTGACGAGAAGCGGTTTTTCTTCTGACGCAGGCGTCCGCCCCCTGCGGTCTGCACCACGCTGTCGTCAATTTCGTCGAGGAAGCGGCTGCGCGTGTTGTGCTCCTGCTTGCCGTAGCGGTAGCGGTTGCGTGCCCAACTCAAGAAGAGGCGCTCCTCGGCCCGCG
>CAJXLX010000212.1 GCA_913056335.1 uncultured Rhodothermaceae bacterium | reverse complement strand
GGCTGACCGCTCATGGCAGCGGCGGTAGTCGGTGCCTCGGCGGTGGTAGCGATGTCCGCACTGCCACCCAGCACGCTGTTAAGCGCCTCCCGGCCGGAGGTAAATGTCGACACATTTACTGTAAGGCCTTCGTCGGAGAAGTACCCCAACTCTTTTGCAACCATAGTTACGCCGGAGATAGGTGACTGATTCTGCGCAAGTGTCAGCTCAGTAGCGTTTACTTGAGCGATGCTTACAACCGATGTGCCCAACAACGCCGTGATCAAGGTCTTCCGAAAGTGAGTCATATTTCGCTCCTTTGCCATTGTACCTGTACGTACAGGTACGAGTTATGAAGCAAAGATGATGCCAACTCTCAGATTGCCCATGATCATTGCGTTTCAGCGTTGAACGGGGACAGCATCGGGTGATATTGCACGGTGTGTTGCACTGCGATGGGGCGATCAGGGCTATTTGTGCGCCGCCGGAGTGCACACCCAGGGGGCGGCTTCCCTTCATGAACACTGGGTAGCGTCCCGTCAAGTGGTGTAAAAGCGAGGTAGCCACCGGAGCCCTTTTCACTGTTCACGCCGCATCCTCGAACGTGAGCTTGTTCGCTTCGTCGCCGCCATCAGATCTGACCACTGTCGCGGGGCTCTCCAGGCTCATGTATCGCCGGCTGACCTGCCACTCATCACTCTGCTCGAGCAGCACGGCTCCGACCAGGCGGGTGACGGCTCGATTGTTCGGGAAGATCCCGACCACGTTGCTGCGGCGTTTGATCTCTTTGTTCAACCGCTCCAGACAGTTCGTTGAAGCGAGCTTCGGCCAGTGCTCCTTGGGGAAGGCCATGAACGCCAGTACGTCCTCCTCGGCGCTGTCCAGGCAGGCGGAGGCCTTGGAGAAGCGCTCCCGCAGACCGTCAGCGACTTCACGCCATTGGCGCGAGGCTTCACGCTGATCCGGCTGGTTGAGCGCCGTGCGAACAGCCGCGGAGACAGCGGGTTGGTGGGCCTTGGGCACTTGGGCGAGGACGTTGCGCATGAAGTGCACCCGACAGCGCTGCCAGCCCGCGCCGTTGAGCACGGTGGCAATGGCCTTTTTCAGCCCCTCATGCGCATCGGAGATAACCAGACGCGTTCCGCTGAGCCCGCGGGCCACAAGCGCACGCAGGAAGTCCGTCCAGAACGCTTCAGTCTCCGCCGGGCCCACCGAGAGTCCGAGCACCTCGCGATAGCCCTCCTGATTGACCGCAGTAGCGACGACAACCGCCTGGCTGGCGACGGGGCCATGCTCCCGGCTCTTGATGTAGGTCGCATCGAGCCAGACGTACGGCCAGTTCCCTTCCAGGGGGCGGTTGAGGAACGTGTCCACTCGCTCATCGATCTCAGCGCACAGGCGAGAGACCTGCGACTTCGAAATGCCGGTCATGCCCATCGACTGCACCAGCTCGTCGACCTTGCGCGTGGAGATGCCCTGCACATAGGCCTCCTGGACCACCGCGCTCAGCGCCTTCTCGCTCATCCGCCGCGGCTCGAGAAACCCAGGGAAATAGCTACCCTCGCGTAGCTTCGGCACCTTCAGGTCAACGTGCCCCAGGCGCGTTTCCAGAGGCCGGTCACGGTAGCCGTTGCGCTGGGTAATACGCTCATCCGAGCGGGCGTGCTTCTCGGCACCACAGCGCCCGTGGACCTCGTGCTCCATCAACTCCTGGAGCAGAAAGGCCAGTGTCTCGCGCAGGAAATCCGTCGAGGTCTCGCGCTTCTCAAGCAGCTCATTCAATGCCATGCTCAACTCGGTCATCGTGGTCTCCTTCGTCGTTGCTGGTTGTTGCGACTGCAACTTTAACGAAGGGCCACGGTGGCCGCCTCACCTCAACCGATTTACACCACTTCCGGGGACGCTACCGCATTCCGTTCAGATCGTCGTTATTGATCTGCCCAGCTCCCATGCAGCGCTGGCCGCGGTCTAAGAGCACCTCCTGCGGTAGGATGCAGGTTTTGGCGACCTTGGCAGACGACCCATGTCAGAACAACCGCCTGTGGCTGCTATCGCGGGCCCATCAGCCTGGCAGTTCTGCATCGACCGGGGCGGCACCTTCACCGATATCGTAGGGCGAGGCCTCGACAGCTCGCTGCAGTCCTGCAAACCCCTCTCGGAAAACCCGCAGCGATATCGGGATGCCGCCGTGCAGGGCATCCGCGGGATGCTGGAAATCCCGGCAGATGACCCTATTCCGGCCGGCGCCATCGAGTCGGTCCGGATGGGGGCCACCGTGTCGCAATATCGAAGAGAACATGGCCGACCTTGCCGCGCAGATCGCCGCCAACACCACCGGTGTTCGTGAGCTTCAGCGCATGGTGGGACAGGAGATCCCCCTCAATGAGGG
>CAJXLX010000211.1 GCA_913056335.1 uncultured Rhodothermaceae bacterium | reverse complement strand
GGCGGAGGCGAACGGTCTCCCGTTCGCCTCAGGAAAGATTTTTATCAGGGAAGCGATCACTTAACGTCTATCCACTACCACAAAAAGCTTCGGTGTCCGCCTATGTCAGGGACTTGCGCATTACAAGACACGACGGCGTCATGTGCCGCTTCTACCCCCTTGTATTATCTGTCCCTAACCTTTGGTGAGTACTATGCAATTATCTACCTTTTCTACCTGGACGCGTAGCCTGGGACTGCTCACGCTGGCGTTTGCTCTCCTCTTCAGCCTCTCGGCCTGCGACTCCACCGACAGCAACGAAGATGACGACGGCCCCGGTGATACGCCTTCCGAAACGGTGAGCATGTCGCTGGGAGATACCAATGCCGAATTAAATGCATTCTTTGCTACTGGCGAAAATCCAGATACAGGCGAAGAGGGATTTGTCATTTACTTTACTGAATCGAATAGTGTGACGGGCGAGCAAGACCTGCTTTCGGGGAGGGCGGCGTTCATGGGGCGCGAAGGTCCATTGCCGTCATCAGGGACCTACACGTTCGCTGACTTGAGCATTGACGAGCAAGACAACGACCTTATCCAGGATCAATTTGGATTTGTCTATTGGGAATATGAAGGCGAGGGCTTTCCGTCACGCATCGTAGTTTCAAATAGTGGAGAACTCACAATCACATCGTCTGGCAGTGACCGCGTAGCAGGCTCGTTTGAGATTGATGCAACGCAAAATACATTTACCGGGGATGGGTTCACGGAAGAGGAAATAACGGTGAGTGGTGACTTCGACGCGGGGCGCGTTGATGTGCTAATTCCAGAAGTTGACTTTTAGCAAAGACCCGTCTGCATTCACTCTACAAACCGCCAGCCAAACAGCAGCTCGGTAGCCGCCGTGGCATCGCGGATGTGCAGTTCCAGCGTCTCTACGCTGTGCAGCACATCCGTGGTGTCGTTTTTAGTGCGGGGAAAGTAGAGTGTGTTGTGGCGGTAATAGGCACGCTCGTCGTTCGACCACGTCATAGGGCGCGCCCATGTTGCACGGATGCTATCGGGCGTGATCTCTACGCCGGTGTCTGTGCGCAAAAAGATGGCCCAGCGCGCACTGCGCAGATTCGTAGCCCCGTAGCTGTTCTGCCGCGCCCGGTCCATGTACACATGCACATCGATCAGGATGGAGGCGGCGTGCGGCGCGTCTACGCGGCGTGCAATCAACTGCTCGGCGTCCTCGCGTGGATACGCCCCAATAGAAATCTGCCCATTGAGGGCCAACAGCCGCAGTTCGCGACTCCACAGGGTGGCGAAGCTACGCATACGCCCGGCCTCCAGTAGCCCCTCGGCACCGCGCCGGGCCCGGTAGCCCGACGACCACATCTTCTTGAGGCGGCCCAGTGGCGCATCCGCCTGAACCCGAATCCGCTCCACCTCGGGCTGCAGCTGCACATGGCGCAGCGTGTCGACCGGAGGCACGGTAGCAGGCACCGGCAGAAAGCGGGTGGCAATATCGATGGGAGCCTGGTCGCTGGGGCCGAGCAGGCTGGCACATCCAGCGCTCAGTGTAAGCACGAGCACCACCCACAGACCGCGGGCAAAGACAGGGGATGCAGAGGGCAGATGCGGCATAGCAGGGAACAGACAACTTCAGCGCAGAGACGTAGTATCCAGCAGGTAGCTCCAATAAACGCACGCGTGCCCCAATCATCAACTCTATACTGTGCACATGGCGGATTCGGATTTCTACCGACGCGTTTGGGCTGTCGTAGAGCGCATTCCAGCCGGATGCGTGGCTACGTACGGCGACATTGCCGAGTACCTGGGCCGGCGCGGCGCAGCCCGCACGGTAGGCTGGGCCCTCAACGCCGCTGCCGGAACTGCGGTACCGTGCCATCGGGTCGTAAATCGCAACGGGGTGCTCACGGGCAAGCGCTTCTTCGAAACGCCCACAGTCATGGAGGAGCGCCTGCGCAGCGAGGAGGTGCAGTTTACGAGAGACGACCAGGTCGCCCTCGATGCCCATCGCTGGGTACCGCTCGACGAACTGCCGCCGCCCGGCACGCCGCTACCGCTGGAGTCGGTTGAGGACGTCCCAGAATCCAGGAAATGAGATACGGGCGCTGTCGGCGCCTTCAATCGTGGTTTCGCCGCGGGCTACACATCCGGCCACCCCAGCAGCCATCGCAATGCGGTGGTCGTGAAAGCTGCGCACCGTGGCGCCCCGTAGCGCGTCGCGGTCGCCGTTGATGGTGAGGCCGTCTTCCTGCTCGCTCACGCCAATACCCAGGCGGGTAAGCACCTCGGCAATAGCTTTCAGGCGGTCTGTCTCTTTGACGCGCAACTCTGCGGCATCCCGAATGACCGTCTGGCCGCTGGAGGCGGCAGCCGCCACGGCCAGCACCGGAATCTCGTCGATGAGGTTGGGGAT
>CAJXLX010000210.1 GCA_913056335.1 uncultured Rhodothermaceae bacterium | reverse complement strand
CCGCCCAACAGGGTACGAAGCCGGAGGCCCAGCCCCGCCTCTTCTTCGGAGCCCTCGCGACTCATGATGACGGGCACCACCGCCAGCGCCACAAGTAGCGAGGCCAAAAGCGCCACCACGACCGCCAGCGACTGATCGCGAAAGAGGCGTCCGGCCAGGCCCTCGACCAGCGTAATCGGCAAGAACACGGCGATGGTGGTGAGGGTGCTTGCGGCAATGGCGCCTGCGACCTCGGCGGTGCCGTTAATTGCGGCCTCGACGGCACTCTGCCCGGCCTCCCGCAGCCGCGCAATGTTCTCCACAACGATAATGGCGTTGTCCACCAGCAGGCCCACACCCAGCGCCAACCCGCTCAGGGCAATCAGGTTAAACGAAATGCCGAGCAGCTCAAATCCAATAAGTGTGAGTCCGAGCGAGAGCGGCACCGCGACCGCAATGGCAGCCACCACGCGCCGCCGTCGCAGGAAGCCGAAGAGCACGAGCACAGCCAGCAGCCCGCCCACAAGCACGGCCTGCGTTACGCCGCCGATGGCCTCTTCGATGAAGACGCTCTCGTCGACGATCACATCGAGAGCGACGCCAGAGAGTTCGGTTTCGAGCGGGCCCAGTGCGCTACGTACGGCCTGGGCAGTGCGGACGGTGTTGGCATCGGGGGTGCGCTCGACCAGGAGCAAGAGGGATTCGCGGCCATCGAGGCGCACCAGACCGCGCCGCTCCTCGACCGAGGGCTGCACGGTGGCAATGTCGCGCACTCGAATGGGCACAGTGCCCTGACGCGTTACGACGGTTTCGGCAATGTCGCGGGCCGACTCGAACTCGCCGCTGACCTCCACCGCGTAGCGAAACGGCCCACGGCGGATCTGTCCACCCGAGAGCGCCGCGTTCGACTGTTCGAGCGCCCGCCCCACATCGCTCACGCTGAGGTTGTAGCGCGCCATGCGGTCGGGGTCGATGGCAATGTCGACCTGCCGTTCGTGCCCGCCAGTGACGCGCACGCGGGCCACGCCCTGGAGCTGCTCCAGGCGCCGGGCCACCACCTCGCGCCCGATCTGCCGGAGCTGGGCCAGGTCGTGCCACGAGCGGCGCTCATCGTTGCGTCCTGGCGTGGTAGTGCGGGTCGAATCTGCTGTGGCACCGCGCAGAGCCAGCATCATCACCGGACGCTCGCTCGGATCCACCCGAAGCACGACCGGGCGCTCAGCTTCATCGGGCAACGCGTTGCCGAGGCGGTCGATCTGCTCACGCACCTCCAGCAGGGCCAGGTCCAGGTTGGCGTTCCACCCAAAGCGTAGTTCTACGAGGCTTCCGCCCAGCTGGCTGCGTCCGGTGACGCGCTCCAGACCCTGCGTGCCCGATACGGCCCCTTCAATGCGCTCGGTCACGCTGCGCTCCACACGGTCGGGGGGCACATCGGGGTAGGGCGTCCACACCGTGAGGGCGGGATAGCCCAAGTCCGGCAGCAGCGCTACGGGCAGGCGCACCAGCGCAGCGGTTGCGAGCACCGCTACGAGCACACACGCCGCTGCGACACCCACCGGACGGTTCACACAGCCGCGAATGAAGGCTTTCATGGGGCGAAGAGGCAATTACGGGATGCGAAAGACAGGCTATGTAGATGCATCGGGTGGTGCGCGGAGCAGGACGCTGCGCATCCCCCTGTGTACAATGTCTACAAAGGGATGCGTAGAGCTTACGGCATGGCCACTGGCTGTGGATCGCCGGGCTCAACGGGGGCATCGTGCGCCAGCGCAAAGTGGCCATCAACCGCGACAATATCCCCTCCTTGCAGGCCGTCGGTGATCTCCACAAAATCGCCGGAGCGTGTGCCCACCTCTACGTAGGTCCACTGCGCACGGCCCTCGCGGACGACAAACACCAGATCGCGGCCCTGGCGCATGAGCACCGCATCGGTGGGCACCACGAGCCGATCGGGCAGGCGATGGGTTTCGAGGCGCACGGTGGCGTAGAGTCCGGCCAGCAACTGATTGTTGGGATTGGGGATGGCAACGGTGACGCGCCCGGTGCCGCGCTCGGCATCGACCTGCGGATTGATGGCGTGGACGGTGCCTGTTATGGCCTCACCTTCATCATCGGCGAGCGCAGGGATCTGCACCTGGGCGGTGGCCCCCTCGCGGATGCGCACCAGGTCGTCTTCGAGCACGTTAACCGTGACCTTCATGCGGCGGTCGCTGAGCACATGGGCCACGACCTCGCCCGCGGCTACGCGCTGGCCCACTTCGACCTCCAGGTTGGCAACGCGTCCACTAAAGGGCGCAGTGATGCGCGTGCGCTCCAGGTTGAGGCGGGCCCGCTCCACACGCTGCTCGGCCTGGGTGAGTCCGTAGGTAGCCGCCTGTACGGCTTGCCGGTCGAGCCCCGCGCGTATCTGCGCGAGCTCCAGGTCACCGCGCACCGCCTGCACCTC
>CAJXLX010000209.1 GCA_913056335.1 uncultured Rhodothermaceae bacterium | reverse complement strand
GCGTTGGCCGTGGGGGCAGAAGAAGACATACAGTAGAGCGGTTCATGAATGGATGGAGAAAGCACACCAGCAGTTTGCTGCGTGGCGGCTCAACCGGGCCGATGCTTTATGCGGATGAACTACCGCCCGGCGCGGAGCATATACGCGGCAGCCGATGCTCGCTGACAGCATAACGGCGCTAATCGATAAACCCTTACCGCTTCACGAAGTTTACGCGCTATGATTTCATCTCGTTGCTGGACCCAAATGGCCTGGACCCAAACGGTTCTGCTTCTTGCTTTCGTCGGACTGCTCTGTGCCCCCTCCAATCTCCATGCGCAGGAGCGTCCGCGCGTGGGGCTTGGGTTTAATTCACTGATTAGCACCGACGACGGATTCGGGCCGGGCCTTCGGATGCGCGTCTCCTCGCCCATCAACAGCGACGTGTCGGTGGCTATCGGGTCTGGGTTTACCGGATACGTCTTGGGCGGACGCGATGAAGCGTCGTACGCAGTCGACCCCCAGGTGTCACTCATTGTAACACGCACCGACACGCCCACGCAGGGCACGTATTTCATGGGAGGCGCAGGCGCGTATCTTCCCATCAATACAGAAGACAGCAAGGCGGCTCCGACCATTCACCTGGGCGTGGGGCGCGTATGGCTTTTGCAGGAAACCTCGCTGTTCGCAGAGTTCGACCCGGCCCTGGCCATTGGGGAGACCGCCGCTGCCGGACTCTTCTCATTCCGCTTCGGTGTGATCTTTTAAGTTGAGGTCCTCGCCCCGTTGCTGCGTCTGGAGAGGAAGCTCTACACCGTTGCCATGATAGACTCGGCCCGCTTGGAGCGCTTTTCGGTACGTGCAGGGGCGCGCTCCGGATCGGCATGCTTGGTGATGTAGTGATCAATGTACGCGGCGGCGACCTCGGCCTCCTCATCGGCGCTGCACAGGTAGTATTCCTGCTTGTACGGCTTCTGCCACTGGCTGGGGAAGAACAGCGTGCGGTACTGCGGCGTCGAGAGCCCAAGCACGTCGCCGGCTTCATTCCACAGGCCGCCGCCGGTATGAAAACCGCCGTGTTGCAACAGCTCGCGCTCGGTGTAGGTATCCGATTCGAGCAGCACATGGCCGGCAATGCAGCACTTGAAGCCGCGGGGTGTAGCACCGCCCGTCAGCACGGCCTGTTCGTTATGAGCAAATGCCCACTGGGCCAGGCAGAAGCGTTCAGGGCGATATACGATGGTACGGCGTACAGTCTCCAGCAGTTGAACGTTCATAGACGTTGGGGAAACAGGTGAACGGAGTTGAGGCCGCCCGCCAGCACAAGCAGCGGGGCGGGGTCGATTAGGGTCGCTAACGCTCGTACGGCGCGGTCGTTCGCGTGCCGCGGAGGAGAATCCACGGTGCGAGTTACTTGACCCCCTGGCTCATCGTCATCATGCGTTCGATGGGCACCAGTGCTTGTTCGCGCACAGACGCCTCCATCGTAACCTCGGGGGCCTCGTGCTCCAAGCACAGATACAGCTTCTCGATGGTGTTCAGCCGCATGTGGGGGCACTGGCTGCAGTTGCATCCGCTTTCGGGCGGGGCCGGAATCAGCGTGTTGCCCGGGTTATCCTTGCGCATCTGATGCAGAATGCCCTCTTCGGTGGCTACGATGAATGTAGCCGGACCGTTGTCGCGGGCGTAGCGGCGGATCTGACTGGTGGAGCCCACAAAGTCGGCGTGTTGCAAGACCGCGTCGCGGCACTCGGGGTGGGCCAGGATCTCGGCCTCTGGATGCTCAGCGGCGCGGCGCAGCAGCTTGCGTTCGCTGAAGGTTTCGTGCACAATGCAGACGCCATCCCAGAGCACCATGTCGCGCCCGGTTTCGCGCATCAGGTACGCGCCCAGATTGCGATCCGGGGCAAACAGAATCTTTTCGTCTTCAGGCAGCTGCTCAATGATGTGCGCCGCGCTCGACGACGTGCAGATGATGTCGCTAAGCCCTTTCACTGCCGCCGAGCTGTTCACGTACGTAATGACCGTGTGGTCGGGGTGCTCGTTGCAGAACGCCTCAAACGCATCCGGTGGACACGTGTCGGCGAGTGAGCAGCCTGCATTCAGGTCGGGCAGCAGCACCTTTTTTTCGGGATTCAGAATCTTCGCGGTTTCAGCCATAAAGTGAACGCCGGCGAAGACAATGATCTCGGCATCGGTGTTGGCCGCCTCGCGCGCCAGGCCCAGCGAATCGCCCACAAAGTCGGCCAGCTCCTGAATCGCCGCCTCCTGGTAATAGTGCGCCAGCAGCAGTGCGTTCTTTTCCGACTTCAGGCGCTTGATTTCGGCGTGTAGATCGAGGGAGGCGTCAACCGATGCATCCACAAAGCCAAGCGTGGGGTCAACAGAGGCAGGCGCGGGGGCAGTAGAAGCAGGCATGAGACGAAGCAGGTGGGGGAAGGGGCAA
>CAJXLX010000208.1 GCA_913056335.1 uncultured Rhodothermaceae bacterium | reverse complement strand
AGCGCGAGGAGCTCCACGAGCGGACGCCGCTGTATCTCGGCAACGACGAACTCATCGACCGCGTTTTTCGGGATACGGTGCGCGTACTTGGTACAGCGATTCAAGACGCAAAGGGTGACATCGCCGGGCGCTTTGGAAGCAGCACAACATACCGGCGCCACCTGCTACAGTACAGCCTGCTGGGCGACCCGGCCACCGAAATTGCCATTGCCGGAAAGCCCGACTTTCACCTTACCGCCGATGCCATTCGCGTCGAACCCGCTTCGCCCACCCCCGACGACGACCTCACCGTAGAGCTGCGTCTGCGTAACCGGGGCATCGTGGCACACGACAGCGCCACTGTGGCCCTGGAATGGACCCGCCCTGATGGCACAACTATCACCCGCGAGCGCCGCATCCCGCGCTTTGCTGTAGAGCGCCGCGAATCGTTCACGTTCGAACTCGATGGCTCCAGCATCGGCACCAACACGTTTGCTGCGCGCATTGACCCCGAAAATGCCTATGCCGAAGCTGTAGAGACTAACAACACCGCCACGCGCGAACAGGTCGTCTTTGACACAAATGTGACCCTCATATCGCCACTCGACCAGCACACCGTCTCTACGCGTACGCCCACGCTGCGCCTCAACCTGGTGCGCCAGGGCGATTTTGATGCGCCGCTCCCGCTGGAGGTGCAGGTTGACACCAGCACCACGTTCGACTCGCCCGCTCTGCAAACTCATACCCCGACTGTGGACGGAGCCCTCGTTGAGTGGACGCCGCAGCCGCTTTCCAACGAAACCGTGTACCACTGGCGGGCTCGCATCGCGGGCGAGGCGGCAGCCACATGGTCAGAGAGTCGCTTCGTGGTTGATGCCGAGCGCCCTGCCTCTGTCTGGAGCCAGCGCGGGCCGCTCTGGACGCGCACCAACACCAACGCACTCGACTACAACCCCGATACTGAGCAGTGGGCTTTCGACACGTTTAATAGCAATGTCTCAATCTATTCCGAGCGCGGGCAGGGCGAAAATGTGTACGGATTCGTGATCAACGGATCGGCCAACTACGTCTATCTCGCGTTTGGATTCGGCATTCTGGTGATGGATGGTACCACTGGCGAGGTGCGCGATGCCCAGTCATTCCCCACCTACGACCTGAGCGACCAGTTCGTTGGCGACAATGGCGAACAAGAGGAAGCGATTGAAGCAATGGGCGAGTTTCTCGACAACGTGGCGCAAGAAGGCGACTACGTGTTCTTCCGAACCCGCCATCTGGCTCGTCGGAGTGGCCCCACTATTCCTGAATCCGTTAAAGACCTGATTCGGAATGTGGGCACGACGCCCAGCGCCTCCGAGCCGCATAGCACGCTCGTCGATGACCTGTCGTACGTGGACGTGTGGGCGATGAAAGCGCAGAAGGGCAATCCAGACGCAACTGAAGAGATCGTAACCGACCCCAGCGCTCCGCCCGACGAGCGCAACATCAACGGCTACGAACATGACCTCACGTTTTCACGGGCTGAGGGAACGCTTACCACCGATGCCATTGGCCCCGCCTCAAGCTGGGACGCGCTGGAGTGGATGGCCACCGACGCCACTGACGCGGCATCGCTGCAGATTAACGTGCGCTCGGCTGCCGACTCCACGCTCCTCGTGAGCGACTTGGAAGCGCTCAGCGACACCGCTCCTCTTAATGCCATTGATGCTGAGGTGCATCCTCGCATCTTTCTGGAAGCAACGCTGCGCAACGCAGCCGATCGCGTGCCGCCACAACTGCGATCGTGGCACGTTGACTACACCGGCGTGCCTGAGCTCATTCTGGATCCGACACCGTTAACCGCCAGCCCCGATACGCTGCAGGAAGGGGCCGATCTCTCGCTCACCACCCGTGTGGTGAACTGGGGAGCGATCGCAGCACCCGAGACGCGCATCGTGTACGATCTGAACGATGCCAGCAACGTGTCAACCACCGTGGCTGCCGACACCGTGGGCGCGCTGGCCCCCGATGCCACATACGAAAGTACGGTAACCATTGGCACGCGCGACCGCAGCGGGGCAAACACAATTCGCGCACAGGCTCAGCAGGCCGATCCCCGCGAACGTATTCGGGCCAACAACACCGCCGCGCGCCCGCTCACCGTTACCACCGATGCCGGACAGCCCTCGGTGCGCGTGCTGGCCGAGGGGCGCGAGCTCCCCCCGAACCGAGAACCGCTTGTGGACCTCACCGATCCGGCGCTGCCGTACGTCTCTACTGCGCCCTCCTTCGAGATTCTGGTGGAAGACGAAAACCCATTTCTGCCGCTTGCAGATACCTCGCTCGTTGACGTCTACTTAGACGATAATCGCGTGCCGTACGCCAACCCGGCGCTTTCGTTTGAGCCGGCAACCGAGGAGCAGCCAGAAGCACGTGTGCTCTACGAGCCCGACTTTTCGGGCCGCGACAGCACCTATACAATCCGGGTGGAGGCGGAAGACGCCAGCGGCAACGAACTGGCC
>CAJXLX010000207.1 GCA_913056335.1 uncultured Rhodothermaceae bacterium | reverse complement strand
GGCCACCTGCTCGCGGGTGACGTTCTGGTCCTTCTCCTCCACCAGCTCGTGGAAGGGCGTCCAGAAGCGCGCCAGCAGCTCGCGGTCGGTCTGCATGGCAGGGCGGTCCTGCTCAAATCCGGTGACGGCCCCTGTGTCTGGGTCTTGCTCCAGGCGGAACGTGAAGATCGCCTCCCCTTCGGCGCTGAGCCCCATATCCGAGCGACCAAAGCGCAGATCGTGTATGTAGAGCGTGCCGTTGGGGGACTGCGAGACGGTGTAGTAGCCGCGCGAGAACCAGCGGAGCCGCTCCAGCGCCTTCGTATCCGGAAGATCGGCCAAGAGATCGTGGCGCTTCGGGATCCGCTCGAAGTCGGTTGGGACACGCGGGTCGAAGTGCGAGTACGATCCGATATAGAACGCGTCTTCTGTTTCGCCGACGACCTGCCAGAGCACGTTGTTGAATGCGGTGGGCTTGGTGAACGTGCGTTCGATTGGGAGGTCGGCCTGCTCGAATCCCCTACTAAATGCCTGTTGGGCCCCCATTTTACTCGGAATGGTAAGCATGAGGTACGTGGTGCTGATGAGAAGGCCCGTCATGTTCGCCCAGTAGCGGATGCGGCTTCTGGGGGCACGACGCCAGGCCACGACCACGCCCAGCAGCATGGGCAGCGTATATACGGGGTCGATGATGAAGATGGTGCCGAAGATGACTGGATAGTTCGTAATCGGAACGAACAGCTGCGTGCCGTATGTGGTGAAGGCATCGAGTAGTGCGTGGGTCGAGAGCACCAGCCCCGCCATGAGCGCCCACTGCGTCCAGGGCACGGCCTCGCGCCGGTGCAGGCGATGCAGCGCTGTACCGATGAGCAGCGCCCCCAGCACCCAAAAGAGCACCGAGTGCGAGAACCCCCGATGTATGCCGAGTGCCGTAACGTTTGAGATGAACGGGTTTAGCAGCACGTCCAGGTCGGGCAGCGTACCGAGCGCGGCGCCCCAGTATAGGGCTTTATTGCCAATCTGGCGACCCAGTGCAGCCTCGCCCACAGCAGCGCCCAGGGTAAGTTGGGTTAGCGAATCCACAACATGAAAGCGGTTAGTGGGAGAAGTGATAAGTTTGTCATCGATCTTTACGGTGCACAGCGGAAACGGACTCCCGGCGCTGCGGTGTATGCTGTGACGACTCCTTAACGTTTTCTGTGATGCGTACGTTTTTTATGGATACCACACCCGGATTTTTGCACAACGCGCGCATCCACCCCGACCGCGCCGACGATCTTGATGCGCTCATTCGCGCCCTGTTTGCACGCCGCCATCTGCGCTCCTCGGGCGCAGGAAGCCAGCAACAGATGTGGATGGTAGCGGAGTTCGTGCAACAACTGCGCAAGCGGAGTGCCGTGTTTAAGCGCATCAGCAGCAAGATGGAGGGGCCAATTCCGTTTGGACTGGGGCACTGCACCGTGAAAGACGGCGTGCTCGTGCCGGTGGCGCGTCCGCTGCCCCTGAATCACCCCGAGGTGTTTGCACGCGTTGTCAGCGAGTTTGTGGAGGCGGGGGCCGTCTGCTACGTGGCTCCTCCTGACGCATCCCCGCACGGATGGCGCATCGACGACGTGGACACCCTCACCCCGCTGGATGCAGAAGCGCTGGTGCAGGTAGAGAAGTCGCTTGCAGAGTGACATGCTGGAGGTAGGGCGTAGGATGTGAGAAATCCCATGCACAAACTGCACACATCCTGCTCACATTGGGACGCATGCTGGAGTAAATACAAACATCTAAAAAATACGCGTCCATATGATGTTACGCCCCAAGACGCACACGCTCCTTGATTGACTTTGAAGCGGTCGGGCCCTACTCTACAACAATAGTCGTCAAAGCGATAGTCTCCCAAGCACGAAAGCGTACGCTGCACAGCAAAAGTGCGCTTTCCCTCGTCCTTTAATGCCTTATGTGATGGTCAATGGCCAAACAGGCAGGATTTGAGCGCAACGTCGGTCTTTTCATGGCGGTGATGATCGGCATCGGGGCCATGATGGGGCCGGGCGTCTTTGCCCTACCCAGCGAGGTTGCGCAGTCCATCGGGCCGCTCGGCATCATTGCCTATCTGCTGATGGGCGGGCTTACGCTCTTCACGGCGCTCAGCTACAGTGAGTTGGGAGCGGCGATTCCCATTGCGGGCGGTGGCTACTCGTTCGTGAGCCGCACGCTACCCGATCCGGTGGCGTTCTTGACCGGGTGGTTTTTCTGGATTGGCAACACGCTGGCATGTTCGCTCTATGCGGTCATCTTTGCGCTCACGATCAAGAACTATTTCTTTCCCGAGATCAGCGTGGTGCTGGTTGTACTGGCCACGACGGTGCTCTTCACGGCATCGAACTACCGGGGGCAGGCCGAGGCGCTGAAGGTGATCACGGTGATGAACATCGTGGAGCTTGCCATACTTATCGGGGTAGGCGTGCTCGGCGTAATGCAGGTGGAGCCCGCGAACCTGGAGCCGTTTGCTCCCATGGGATTGGGCCCGCTTCTGCCTACCATGGCGTTTAT
>CAJXLX010000206.1 GCA_913056335.1 uncultured Rhodothermaceae bacterium | reverse complement strand
TCGTTTGCGCGTGATTTCAACTAGTCCCAAGGGGCTGAACTCACTTATGGTGGTGCGGGTACGATCTTGTGCCAGCGCTTGTTGCAGTGCTTGGAGCACGGCTTGCTGGTGCTCTTGCTCGTGCATGTCAATGAAATCCACCACGATGATGCCACCTAGATTGCGCAACCTGAGCTGCCTGGCGATTGCGTGTGCTGCCTCAAGGTTATTGCGAAAAATAGTGTCATCGAAGTTGCGGCCACCAACAAACCCACCGGTGTTGACGTCAATTGTTGTCAACGCCTCGGTTTGGTCAATGATGAGATAGCCGCCTGACTTCAAGTCAACGCGACGAGCCAGCGCCCGTTTGAGCTCGTCTTCCACGTTGGCCAGGTCAAATAAGGCGCGATCGCCCTCATAGGTCTCAATTTTTTGACTGGCATCGGGTGTGTAGACCTCTGCCCAGGCGCGCATGGTGCGCGCGGTTTGCTCATCGTCAACCAAGATACGGGCGGTTCGTGCGTTGGCGATATCACGCAGCACACGCTGTGGCAGGGTTAGGTCTTGATACAACAAGTTGGCGGTTGGGCTGGTCTTGGCTTTGGCTTGTATGTTGCGCCAAAGTGTCAGCAAATAGGTAATGTCGGTGGCCAGTGCCTCATCGCTGGCCTCTTCAGCCTGTGTGCGCACAATAAAGCCGCCCGGACAGTCATTGGGCATGAGTGCTTGGACGCGTTCACGCAAGGCTTGTCGTTCGGCTTCTGACTCGATTCGTTGTGAGACGCCGATGTGAGGGTCATGTGGCAAGTAGACGAGCAATCTGCCAGCCAGGCTGATTTGCGTCGATAGCCGAGCGCCTTTGGTGCCTAGGGGGTCTTTGATGACCTGCACCATCACCGTTTGGCCTTCAAAGAGGAGTTTCTCCATCGGCGTTGGGGTTACACCGGCGGCGCGCTCCTGGCGGGGGGACTCTACCTGTTGGGCGGCGTGGCGTTTTCGCTTCCTACCGTTCCGGTGCTACATGTCATTGTCCTTTCTGCACTTATCGCGATTGCCTCCGTCTGCGGGGATCTCATTCAGAGCCTGCTCAAGCGCTCGGCCTCCACCAAAGACGCTGGCTCGCTCTTGCCCGGTCATGGCGGCCTCTTCGACCGCTTCGACGGAATGGCACTGGCTGTTCCGCTGGCTTTGGTCTACCTGCATCTGCTGCTGGGATAGCTCGTGTGCGCTCCCTGTGGTCTATGCGGTCGTGGAAATACGTTAAGTGATGGCTCTCCCAATAAAAATCTGTCCTGGGGCGAACGGTCCCCCGTTCGCATCCTCTCCTCCCACCGGAGACGTCCGCGCCGGGTGGCGCTTCCAGTCTCCGGCTACTGGTATATTTGCTTCATCACTTAGCATTGAACCGCTGCGGTCTATGCACTCTTCCTGCGCAGCCGCGCCCCAAACGCCCCATCGGTGCCGTGGGCTACCGGGTCTGCCTGCAAGAACCCGTTGTGCTGCACCTCAGACGGCAGATGCGTGGGTGGGGCCAGCTCGAAATCGCTATGCCGCTCCAAGAAGGCCTGCACGCGCTCCTCGTTTTCCTGGGGAAGCAACGAGCAGGTGCTGTACACCAGCATGCCCTCGGGCGGAACGAGGCGCGCGGCGGCTTCCAACAACTCGTCTTGTAGCGCCACAAGCTCCTGCACGTCGTTCGGGGTGCGGCGCCAGCGCAAGTCGGCGCGGCGTCCGAGCACACCCGTGCCCGTGCAGGGCACATCGAGCAGAACGTGTGTGGGCGACTCCGGCACATCGCCCGGTGTGAGCGTGCGGGCATCGGCGGTGTGCGTTTCGATGATCGCAGGTCCACCCGGCACATCCTGCAACGCCTGCAGTCGGTGCGCGCTGTGGTCGTTGGCCCACACGCAGCCTTCGCCATGCATCCGATGCGCAATGGCGCGCGTCTTGGTGCCGGGTGCGGCGCACAGATCGAGAACCGTGGCGCCGGGCTTCGCATCCACCAGATCGACGACGAGCGCAGCGCCTTCGCCCTGCACCATCACGCGTCCGTCGTCGAGCCAGCCGGTCTGCACAATGGGCTGTAGCGCATCCACCCGTACCATGCCGTCTACGTACGGCGAGGCCGTCCACGACACGCCCAGGTCGTCAAGGTCGGCAGGCGCTACGTCAAGCAGGTGGAGCGCGTACGTCGGACGCTCGTTCAGGCGATGCAGCAACGCCTCGGTTGTTGCAAGGCCCCGCGCATCCGCCCAGCAGCGCACCAACCAGGTGGGCATGCTCGTGCAGATCGCCAGGTCGCGCTCCGGGTCGCCGGTGTCGGGCTGTGGCAGGTCGTCGCGCCGGCGGTCGGCAGTGCGCAAGATGCCGTTGACGAGTCCGGCCACGCGCTTCCCCACCACGTCTTTGGCGAGCTCCACGTACTGATGCACCGCGGCCCGCGCGGGCGTAGCTTGGAAGAGCAGTTCGTAAAGGCCCATCTTCAGGATGCGCACAACGGCAGGCTCCAGGTCGTTCGGGGTGCCGTTGTAGAGCTGTGTAATCAGAAACC
>CAJXLX010000205.1 GCA_913056335.1 uncultured Rhodothermaceae bacterium | reverse complement strand
CGCCGAGGCGTAGTGCCCGAGCGCCGTAACCGCGGCACCAGTGAGCGTAGCCAGATCGATCACGAGTTCGGGATCGTAGCGGCGCGCGTATGAGAGGGCATCGGCCAGGAGCATGCGGCCCTCGGCATCGGTATTCATGACCTCGACGGTAGCGCCGCTGTGCATCGTGACCACCTCGCCCGGTACGTAGGCGTGCCCGCCCGGACGGTTGTCGGTGGCCGGCACCAGACCAATCAGGTGCAGCGGCAGATTCATCTGGGCAGCAGCCTCAAAAGTGCCGACCACGGCAGCCGCACCGCCCATATCGGCTTTCATGAAGTCCATGGAGTCTTTGGTCGGCTTCAGCGAGAGTCCGCCAGTGTCGAACACCACGCCTTTTCCGACAAGCACAACGGGGCGGCTGTTTACGGCATGGTCGGGGGCCCACTCCATGATGCTAAACGTCGGCGGCTCTACGCTGCCCCGGTTAACCGCGAGCAGGCCGCCCATCCCTTCGTCTTCGATCTGTTCGCGATCCCACGTTTCTACGGTGTAGCCATGGGCATCTCCTGACGCTTCAATGGCGGCGGCGAGGTCGCGGGCGGTTTTCTCGTGCGGGGACCGGTTCACCAGGTCGCGGGCGCTGTAGGTGGCTTGCACGAAGTGCTGCGCGCGGGCGGCGCCGTCGGCGATCGCATCCGCATCATGGTCAGAGCGGTACGCCACGTGCACGGCATCGAGTGGGGGAGCCGCCTCCTCAACGTCGGTTTTGTAGGCGGTGTAGCGGTAGTGCGCCAGCGCCAGGCCCTCCACCAGCGCCTGCGTGCCGGCTTGTATACTGGCAGGAAGCGACGGACACACGAGTCCTACGGTGGCGGCCTGTGCGGTGCGTACAGCGTCTGCAGCCCCTGCAGCGCCACGGCGAAGCGCCTCGGCGTCGTCTGCGTCGATGGTGCCAGCATGGACGAGAACAACCTGCTCGGCCTCTGTGGCCTCGGGGTAGAACACGACGGTATCGCCGACTTCCCCGCCCAGGTTACGCAGGGCCCGCACAAACGAGGTCCCGAATGCGTCTGTGAGCGCATCAGTGTCGGCGCTGGTAACGGGATGGGGAAGGGGGATCACCAGCGTATCCACAGAAAGCGTGGTAAGCGACTCGGAGGTTGGCGTAACGGTCATAAAGCGAGAAGCAGGTACAACAGGAAGGCGAAGGTCTGCAGGTAGGTGTGCAGGCTGTTAACTGGATAAAGACGTTACCGCGTAGGCGACTTCATAAGCTCAGCGATGCGCGAGGCATCTTCATCCGAGAGGGGGTCACTGTCTTCAAAGTCAAAGTCGATGAAGCGCGGGGCTGCGCCAATCACGTCGGCGATCACGTCGCTAAACGAGTTGCCCTTCACGTACGCGCCCGAGGCGTTTCGGTGACCGCCGCCATCGAACGCGCGTGCCCACTCGTCGACGTGGGTATCGGATTCGGAACGGAAGCTGATCTTGGCGCCGTCGCTGACTTCTGAGAACAAGACTGCAGCTTTCACTCCGTCGATCGAGAGCACGTAGTTTACGAAGCCCTTCTTGTCATCCCAACTGGCGCCGGTGTCATCCACCATGCGCTGCGTGACAACGGAGTAGGCAAGCTGGCCGTTGAACTTGATGCGGATGCGGTTCAGCATGCGTCCGAGCAGGCGCAGGCCCGCCATGGCGGCCACCTGGCTCGAGCGGCCGGCGACGACCACGCCCACCTTCTTCGCCCGGATCGCGCCGCGCGTGGTCTGCACGCCGGTGACGCGGCCCTGCTCGACGTCGATGCCCGTGACCGCGCAGTTCTGGATCAGGTCCACGCCGCGCGCGTCGGCGCCGCGCGCGTAGCCCCAGGCCACGGCGTCGTGGCGCGCCGTGCCGCCGCGCGGGTGGTAGAGCCCGCCGTAGATCGGAAAGCGCGTGTTCTCGAAGTCGAGATAGGGCAGATGCTGCCGCACCCCCTCGCGGTCCAGAAGGATCGCGTCGTCGCCCTGGTTGACCATGGCGTTGCCGCGCCGGGCGAAGGCGTCGCGCTGCCCGTCGGAGTGGAAGAGGTTGATGAGCCCGCGCTGCGAGTGCATCACGTTGAAGTTGAGCTCTTCCTCCATGCTCTCCCAGAGCTTGAGGGAGTGGGAGTAGAACTCCGAGTTGCCGGGCAGGAAGTAGTTGGCGCGCACGATGGTGGTGTTGCGGCCCACGTTGCCGCCGCCGAGATAGCCCTTCTCCAGCACGGCGACGTTGGTGATCCCGTGCTCCTTCGCGAGGTAATAGGCCGTGGCGAGGCCGTGGCCCCCGCCGCCGATGATCACCATGTCGTAGGCGTCCTTCGGGTCGGGATCGCGCCAGTGCGGGCGCCAGCCGCGGTTGCCCGTCAGCCCCTCCTTGATCACCTTCAGCCCAGAAAAGCGCATGGTCCTCCCCCGTCGCCGGGGCGGACTGAAGCACCGCGCGCCGGGCTTGGCAATACGCCCGGCGGCGTGCGGGGGGCGATTTCCGACAGACTGCCCGCGCCGGCGGCGGACGCTGCGTCAAGCCGCTGGCCCCCACCGGGGTCG
>CAJXLX010000204.1 GCA_913056335.1 uncultured Rhodothermaceae bacterium | reverse complement strand
GGTGAGCGTCTTCTTCGTGAAGTTGAACGGCTTGCGGTACTGCCCCGCCATGAGCGTGTAGCGCAGCGCCAGCGGATCGACGCCGCGTCCGCCGTCTTCGGGCGGATCGATGAGGTCGCGCACGGTGAAGAAGTTGCCCGTGGACTTCGACATCTTCTCGCCCTCGACCTGCAGAAACCGCGTGTGCACCCAGTAGCGCACCGAGGTGTCGCCGGTGAGGCACTCGTTCTGGGCGATCTCGCATTCGTGGTGCGGAAACGCCAGGTCTTCGCCGCCAGTGTGCAGATCAAACGCATCGCCCAGGTATTCCATCGACATCACCGAGCACTCAATGTGCCACCCGGGAAAGCCCCAGCCCCACGGACTGTGCCACTGCATGAGGTGGTCGGGGTCTTTCTTCCAGAGCGCAAAGTCGCGCGGATCTTTCTTGCCGGAATCCTGCACCGTGTCACGGTCAGTGGCCTGCAGCTGCTCGGCCGCCTTGTTGCCCGAGAGCTTGCCATAGTCAGGGAACGTCTCCACCGAAAAATACACGCCCTGATCGGTCTCGTAGGCATGGCCGCGATCCATGAGCCGCTCCACCGCCTTAATCTGGTGCGACACGTGCTCGGTGGCCCGCGGACGCACATCGGGCTCGTGCAGGTTCAACGCGGCCCAGTCGTTCAGAAGCGCATCGGTGTAGTAGCGCGCCAGGTCATAGATGTTGGCAAAGCGCTGCCCCTCGCGCTCCAGCGCCGCCGCCATCTTGTCCGCGCCTTCCGGATCCACCAGATCGTCTTCTGTTAGGTGACCCACATCCGTCACATTGCTCACAAACGTCGTGTCCCAGCCCAGGGCCTGCGCGGTCCGGTTGATGAGATCCGCCGTCACAAACGACCGAAAGTTGCCGATGTGCGCATACGTGTACACGGTGGGGCCACACGCGTAAAACCGCAGATGCTCATCCTGCAGCGGCTCCACTGCCTCCACCTGACGCGTCATCGAATTGTAGAGACGAAAGACGGGCGCATCAGCCATAAGCACGCAGTGGGTTACGAAAAGACATCGGGTAAGCTGTACTTTGCCCAGGCCCCAATGTGCCGACGGCACGGTTAAAGAACCTGTTCTGTTTTGGATAAGCCCCAGCATCGGCGCCCGCACGTCCATTCATTCCGTTGTACATTGCACCAACGGTTAGCCTCGGATGCCCGCTGTCGCGTTTGTGCCGGCTCTCGGCGCGTGGTCTGGGAGGGATCTGCCAGTTTGTAATGTCTCACCGGGGGACGCTTCACAGGGCGCCGGGGACGCAAGCGGGCCCCGGCTATGGTGGGCTTCATTCCGAAGAGCCGCTTTAACAGTATCTACTCGTCTCAAGGCTCTGCCTTGTGACGCCCCCATTTAGGGGCTCCGCCCCGTCCTCTTGCTGGAAACCAACACCCGGAACGTCCGCTTCGCTTCCAGTTCCGGGCTAGGAATCATTAAACACGTACCCCCTAAAGAGGAGGGGCGGCCGCTCTCGAAAATCATTCGGCATGCAGACTGCCGGGGACGCGAGCGGGCCCCGGCTATGGTGGGCTTCATTCCGAAGAGCCGCCCGGGACGTCCGCCCTGCGTCCCGTTCTCGGCTACAGGTGGGACGCCAAACCGGTAGCGCGGGACTGGACACGTCCCGCGCTGTGCTGCGGGAGCACGTTGTCTTGCTGTACTTTCTACACCGCGCCCCGTAGGTTGAGAGTGCGCCCACGGCGTCCCACCTGCCTTGCCCCCCCCTGCTTGCCCTCCGCCCGATGCTCCCATCCCCTACTCGCTGGACCGGCTGGCTGCTCCTTGCTGTACTGGCCGCCCTCCCCGTCTCTGCCACCGCCCAACAGAACGGACTGCTGCGCCTGAACGGCGACACGGCGCTGCTCCTCGACCGCCTGCGGACCCAGGGCGCGCTGCCTGCATCCGCAGATGGATTCCATCACCCCCAGCGCGCCGCCCGCGCCCACGCGCTCCTCGACAGCGCACGCACCGCTGCCCTCCCTTCTACCCAGCGACGCACGATCGATCGGCTGCGACAGGAGCACGCCGCTCCCGGGGCTGCGTGGATCAACCGTCAATGGAGCGCGCTCTACCCAGACGGACATACGTTTCTCCACAGCAGCGGCGAGGGCTACCGCCTCACGCTCGAACCCGTCTACAACGGCTATCGCGGCCCCGTGCAGCACACCGGCACCGACTCACGCGCCGCCGACACCGCCTGGCGCAACAGCCGCGGCGTCCGCGCCACCGGCCATCTCGGACGCGTCTACTTCGACACGTATGCCTCCGAGAACCAGGCGCAGGATGTGCGAAACGCATTTCCAAGACCCAACACCGACCTTGTGGGGACCGCCCCGCGACTCGGCTTTGTCCTCCAACCGCAAGGCAACACCACCTACGATTACTTCGAAGCGGTGGGAATCATTGGGCTCGACCTTGACCCTGTCGACCTCCAGTTTGGACGCACCAATCGGCACTGGGGCTATGGGATGAATAGCCTCGTCCTCTCGAATTACGGTTCTCCGCACGAACAACTTCACCTCCAGGCACAGTATGGCGCGTGGCAATACACAACTCTGTCTAC
>CAJXLX010000203.1 GCA_913056335.1 uncultured Rhodothermaceae bacterium | reverse complement strand
AATGTTCGACGCCGACGAGACAGTACCGCTTCGACCCGCGATCCTGCTCGACGTCGACGAGGTTGTAGTGTTCCAGCTTCGGGAGGTGATTCTCGCGCAGGTAGCGCAACGTCACCGGATCGCTGTGAGTCTCTTGATACCGTGCGTAGAGTTCCTTCTGGATGAGTCTACCTTCCTCCTGGAGGACTTCGTAGAGCGCACGCTGGTGCGTGTTGAGCTTCGAAATCGTCTTCTGCCGCACCTCGCGCTGAGCGTCTTCGACCGAGCGCGCCCACTCGCTGTCTACGTGCGCTCCGACCATTCCGGCCTGGCGGATACGATGCATCCACATTTTTACGGGGGCCGGATGCGATTTCAGCCACGTGTTGAAGGCGCCGTGGGTGAGCCGCTCGGCCAGGGGACGGTGCTGGGGCGGAAAGCCTTCGTAGGCTTCGATGGTGGCCAGCACCATATCGAGCGCCCGGTAGGCCCGCCAGCGCGCTACATCGGGGTGCACGGCGACGGTGGCTTCTGCCCGCATGGCCTCGTCTCGCAAGGTGTCCCAGGCGTCGGGCACAAAGGCGAACGCAGAAGATGGAGCCATTCGCGGGGGCGGTGGTCAATCGTAGTAACGTGACAGCCTTCAACATACGACCAGCAATGCATAACGTCAATACAGGCGCCCAAACGCCCTGTGGGGTAGCATCTCAGACGTGCAGGCGATTCCTCTCCCGACATCGTATGTGTTTAGCGACTTGTTCCAGATAGCCGGGGATTAGGAGCGGAGCGGATATCCCGGGCGGCCAAAAGGGTAGGGGCTCTGGGGTGCAGGAGATTCCTCGACTGCGCTCGGAATGACATTGCTGTAGAGGGGCCAACCGTTGCGCCTCTCACTTCGCATCGGGGAGTCCGGGTTCGACCATGACGACGTCTTCGTGCTGCACGGTGACGGCGCCGGGCGGGCTGCCTTTGGGGCTGCGCACGTATTTGCGGCGCGTGTACATGACAGGCACGGCGCCGCTGCCGCGGGCTTTGCTGTAGTAGGCGGCAATCTGGGCCGCCTGCACAATGCGCCGCCGCCCCGGCTCGGCGTCGCGGTTGGGCAGGTGCAGCACGGTGTGTGAGCCGGGCACCTGGCGTGCGTGCATCCAGAGGTCGTACTTCTGCGCGGTGTGGAACGTCAGCTCGTCGTTCTGGCGGGCGTTCTTGCCGACCCACACCTCAAAGCCACCGCCCAGATCGAAGCGCCGGAACGGGAACGTATCCACATTCGAGGAGCCCCGGTCCATGAACGGAGCAATCGCGTCGGCGCGCTTGGTGCGAAAGCGTTTGATGCCTTGCAGCGTGTCGATAGCGTGCAGGTCATCGAGCAGCTGCTGGGCGGATTCGGCGCGGGCGATGGCGTCGTCGAGGCGGGCTTCGGCCTCCTCGCGTGAGCGCCGCGTCCGGCGGGCCCGGTCGTAGTAGTGCTCGGCGTTCTTCACGACCGACTTCGCGGGGTCCAGTGGAATGGTGATGGTCTCCTCGTCCTCGCTGAACAGGTCGGACATGATGACTTCTTCGGCACCGGGCTCCACGGTGGGCTGGGTCATGAGCAGGTGCGCCCATCGCTCATATTCGGCAGCACGGCTCTCGTTGGCGAGCTCTTGCATCATCTGCTCGGTGGTGCGCTGGGCGCGGTCGGCGGCGCGGGTGAGCGCGTCGTCGAGCGGGTCGTAGAGGCGCCCAAAGTGCTGCTTCGCCAGCATGCGGCGCACGGCCACACGCACGGCGTTGTCTACATCGTCGAAGGCTTCGCGCTCGTCGGGACGGTGCTGCAGCGGAATCAGCGCAAAGGCGTCGGGAAACGGGCCGGTGCCGTAGAGGCGGGGATTCGGCATCTCCAGCTCGCGCAGCACGGTTTGGGCGGAGGCAAAGAGCTGCTCTTTTTCAGCGGAGGATACGGTATCGGGATCAGCGGTCGGGTCGAGTCCGGCGCGGTGAATCGTCTCGCGGGCCAGTAGCTGCCCGAAGAGGGGCACAGCAGATTGGATGGCCTGCCGCGTTTTGTTGCGGTTGGTGCGCCAGCGGCTCAGGAAGTCGTCGATCGAATCGGGCATAGGGGCGGCGCGGGGCGTGGGCGCGTCGGTGCCGCGCAGGGCCTCGGCATTGCGAAAGGCATTGTGGATGCGATTGGTTTCTGCATCCACCCAGAATACGTTGGCGCGGGCGCCAAAGAGCGTCCAGACGAAGCGGGAGCCGTCGCTGAGGTCGCACATCACCATGCGGTCGAGGTGCGCAATGCGCAGGTCGGTTACCGTTAGGCCCTGGGCGTCCTGGAAGAGCGTGGCGACGTTGCTCTTCTTCTTGCTGACGCCGTCGGTCCGAAACAGGAACAGGAGCGGGCGCTGCACCGAGGCGCGCAGCATGTAGGCGGATTCGGGGCCAACCAGGGCCAGCGAAAACTCATTTTTGACCTGCGAAAAGGCGTCGTGCACCTGGCACCCAACCAGGTCGTCGTGCCAGCGGCGCACCAGCGCGCGCAGCGTAAAGTAGCTGTTGATCATGAGGCTGTGCTCCGAATCCACAAAACCGCGGATTCCGCTCTACCGGAGGCCGGATGGGGAGATCCGGTGCGGGTAGAGACGCGGGTGCAGGGACGC
>CAJXLX010000202.1 GCA_913056335.1 uncultured Rhodothermaceae bacterium | reverse complement strand
ATCGGCCCCGAGGATAATCGCGGACTCATCGCGGCCACGAATCAGCAATTGGCTACCACCTTCGCCTCCATTCGGCAGTACAAACACGCGTTCTGGTTGCTGCTGGCGCGCTTCTTCTACAACGACGGTATCGTCACGATCTTTGCGTTTGGCGGCATCTACGCGGCAGGCACGTTTGGTTTCGACACCGAGGGCATCATCATCTTTGGCATTGTGCTGAACGTGGCGGCCGGGGTGGGTGCGCTGGCCTTTGGGTGGATCGACGACTGGATTGGCGCCAAGCCCACCATTGGCATCAGCATTGTAGGGATTTCGGTGGCCGTGCTGGGCGCGGCGCTGGCGCCTACGGAGCCCTGGTTCTGGGCCGCAGGTATTCTGCTGGGACTGCTCGTCGGGCCCAACCAGGCGTCCAGCCGCTCGTTACTTGGACGCTTTACCCCGCGCGGCAAAGAGAATGAGTTCTTCGGCTTCTTTGCGTTCTCGGGCAAGCTCACCGCGTTCATGGGGCCGCTCCTGCTGGGCTGGATGACCAGTCTCTTCGAGAGCCAGCGCATTGGCATTACCACCGTGCTTATCTTCTTTGTGATTGGCGGCATCCTGCTCCTGCGCGTCGACGAAGACGAAGGGATGCGGATGGCAGCAGCCGCAACCGAAGCGGATTCATGATGCTTACGAGGCCGACTGTGGGTGCGGACACGGCCCGAGGAGGATGCATCATGATGATCGCTGGAACGCTATCCTTCGCCTCTCCCCAAAAATATGTACGTGCAGCCCAGCCGGTCGGCACCATCGCGCTGGTTGGCCCGTTAGTTACGAAGCTTATTGCTATCGCCGAATTTTTCTGATACACCCCCTGCATGTCTGACGCTGTTGACGATCTGCGATCTGCCCTTGCCCCCATCGAAGACCTCAAATCTGCCGCCGCGGTGCTGTCGTGGGATCAGGAGACGTTTATGCCCGACGGCGCCGCTGAGGCGCGGGCGCAGCAACTTTCTACGCTCAAGACGATGGCGCACGAGCGCTTCGTGACCGACGAGATCGGCGCGCTCCTCGACAAAGCCGAAACCGCTGTAGAGCAAGGCGAGGCCACAGACATGCAAGCCGACCTTGTCCGCGTGACGCGCCGCGACTACGACCGCGCCCGCAAGCTGCCGTCCGAGTTGGTGCAGGCGCTCTCGCAGGCGGCCTCGCAGGGGCAGACGGCGTGGAAGCAGGCCCGCGCGAACGACGACTTCGACCACTTCGCGCCGCATTTGGAGCGGCTGGTGGACCTTACCATTCAGAAGGCCGAGGCGCTCGGCTACGACAACGAACGCTACGACGTGCTGCTGGATGAGTACGAACCGGGCCTGCCCACATCGACTGTCGTGGATACCTTTGCCGATCTGCGCGAGCAACTCGTGCCGCTTGTGGATGCGATTGCCGAGCGGCCCGCGCCCGATGCCTCGATGCTACACGGCGCGTTTCCGGTCGACCAGCAGAAAGCCTTTGGCGAGCGGGTCATCACCGACTTCGGGTACGACTTTGACTGCGGGCGCCAGGACATTTCCGCACATCCCTTTACCACCTCGTTCGATGTGACCGACGTGCGCCTCACCACACGCTTCGATGCGCAGTTCTTGCCCTCTGGACTCTTCTCAACGCTGCACGAAGCCGGGCATGGGCTCTACGAGCAGGGCGTTGCTTCGGAGCTCGCCCGCACGCCTTTGGCCGAAGGTGCCTCACTCGGCATCCACGAATCGCAGTCGCGTTTCTACGAGAACGTCGTAGGGCGCAGTCGTCCCTTCTGGCAGCACTACTACCCCGATCTGCAAGCTACCTTTCCAGAGGCGCTGCGCACCGTGGCGCTGGACGACTTCTACCGTGCGATCAACCGGGTCGAGCCCTCGCTTATTCGGGTGGAGGCGGATGAGGTGACGTACAATCTGCACATTATGCTGCGGTTTGAGCTGGAGCGCGCCCTCGTGCAAGAAGACCTCGCCGTGCAGGATCTGCCCGCGGCCTGGAATGATCGCATGGACGAATACCTCGGCATCACGCCCGACTCCGATGCCAACGGCGTGCTGCAAGACGTGCACTGGTCGTTTGGGGCCATCGGCTACTTCCCCACCTACGCGCTCGGCACGCTCATGTCGGCCCAGATCGCCAACGCCATGCGCCAGGACCTGCCTGACCTCGACGCGCAGATTGCTCAGGGCCAGTTCGCGCCCCTACTCGACTGGCTGCGCACCCGCATCCACCAGTACGGACGCCGCCTCGACGCGCCCGATCTCCTGGAGCAAGCCACCGGCCAATCGCTTCAGGCGGATGCATGGCTTGGGTCGATGCGCACAAAGTACGGTGCCATCTATCCAGGGCTGTAGCCCGCTGCACCATCGGGGCTCGTAGGTGAAGCTCGTGCAGAACCCGTGCACGGGGAAACGCTACGAACGGCCCCTCGTTTTCGCATCCTTCACTTGTTGTCTACGCTTCATCCTCGTTCTATGCCCACCGATACCGCATCCTCCTGGAGTCCGTCGTCCTGGCGCACCCGTACCGCCCGCCAGCAGCCCACGTATCCCGACCCCGAGGCGCTCGACACCGCGCTTCGCAAGGTCGATCGCATGCCGCCGCTCGTGACGTCGTGGGAGGTCGACAACCTGAAGGAGGATCTGGCACACGCCGAGGCGGGCGAACGCTTTCTGCTGCAGGGCGGCGATTGC
>CAJXLX010000201.1 GCA_913056335.1 uncultured Rhodothermaceae bacterium | reverse complement strand
GCTCTTCGAGCGGCTCGGTGATCTGCGAGTCAATCACATCGGCATTGGCGCCGGTGTAGTTGGTCGATACGCTGATAACCGGCGGGTTCACCGACGGATATTCGCGCACGCCCAGAAAGAAGAAGCCGATGGCCCCAAACAAGACGATCAGCGTGGCCATGACCGTCGATAGAACCGGGCGTTCAATGCTTAGCGAGTAAAGGGCCATGAGAGGCACGTCTGATGCTGCAAAAGAGAGAGGGCGGCGCCGTGGAGGCGAAGCTGTGCTTACTCAGCGGGTGAGACCACCGCGTCGGTGTTGGCATCCAGGTCATCGACGGTGCGAAGTGTGGCCACTTCGACGGGGCGTCCGGGGCGTAGCTCCTGAATGTTGGAGGTGAGGACGGTGTCGCCCGGAGCCAGCCCCTCGGTGATTTCGACCAGGTCGCTGGTGCGCGTGCCAATGCCTACTTCTTGCGGCTGGGCTTGTCCGTTACGATACACAAAGACGCGCTGCACGCCCAGGTTGGGCACCAGAGCAAAGTTGGGCACTACAAGCGCATCGTCGACCGCGCCCAAGGTGAGCGTGAGATCGGCAAAGGTGCCCGGGCGGAGTCCGTTGCCGTCGTTGGATGCGCGGGCTCGAACGCGAAGCGAGCGCGTCTCGTCGTTAACGCGGGGCTCAGTGGCCATCACGCGGGCCGTGTGCTCCTCATTGCTGTTCCGCACCGAGAATGTGATGGGTTGCTCCGCTTCCACACGCCCGGCGTACTTCTCGGGCACCGAAAAGTCGACCTTGATCGGGTCGATGCGTTGCAGCGTGGCGATGCGTGTGCTGGGCGAGATGTAGCTGCCTTCGCTCACGTAGCGCAGCCCCAGTTGTCCCGTGAACGGCGCCCGGATTTCGGTTTTCGCGATGCGCGCCCCAACCTGATCGAGGTCGGCCTGCAGCACTTCGACTTCGTTCTGGGTGGCGTCGTAGGTTTCCTGGCTTACGCCGCCCTCTTCGAGCAGGCGCGCCTGCCGCTCCTCGCGTGCCTCGGCCAGTTCAAGCTGTGCCTGCAGGCGGCGCTGCTCGGCGTACAGGTCGTCGTTGGATACCGAAAGCAGCAGCGTGCCCGCCGACACCGTCTGCCCTTCGGGCAGATCCATCGACGTAATGCGCCCCGCTGTCTCCACCGACAGGTCGACCGACTCGTCGGCGCGCAGTGTACCGGTAGCACGAATCTGCTCGGCAATGCGTGTAGGCGCTACAACAACGGCATCGGCCTGTAAGGCAGGCGGTTGCTCGGCGTCTTGCCCGCTTTCATCGTCAGCAGCACGGCTATCGTCTTGGGGAAGCAGCAAGATGCCGCCGATCAGAAGCAGGCCAGCGACCAGAATCCATGGTATGGGGCGGGCCCACCAGGCAGGGGTAGAGGAAGAAGACATGGAAAGCACGTCGGGACAACAAAGGAATAGGGCGGAGCAGCAGCCATGTTATGGCTTGCAACACAGATGTCAACTTCCATCAGGCAAACAGAGGTTCTACACCCATGTGATAGTTTGGCCATCTGATAACATGCCGCGTAACGCATCCGTGAACTCTGTCTCGCTTCATCCACGATTCGGGGCAACCACTATGCCCACAACGGCTACGCATCTGCAATTGCCGGATCAGCAAGTGTGTCGGCAGTGGGCACCGGGTCGGTAGTGTCGGCGGTGCCGGTATGGCATTCGAACAGTGTGGAGCAGTTGAAGTCGTGCGCCAGGACGTGCGCTCCGTGCGGATCGACCGGGTGCAGGTGGTCGATGCCGGAGGCGGCCAGCCGTACCGCAGCTTCTGCCGGACGCGCATCGTGTTCGTGATTGAGGGTCCACTGTGCGTGATGCGCTGTAAGTGCGACTTCCATTGCGCATCCTACCGTGTACGCAACGCGCCGGGCGCTGCCCTGAAGGACGGCGTCATCATCATCGGACGACAGGGTTTCGCGTAGCCATTCCTGAGCGTGTTGGAGCGCCTGGGCGGCTTGTTTCATCGGCGGAATGAGACGCGGCGCAGAAAGGCCGTCCATGCAGCGCTTAAACTCGGCCCGGAGCGGAGCCAGTCCGCCGGTGTGCTTGAGCGCGCGGAGCAGGTCGAGCGCCAGTACGTTGGTCGTACCCTCCCAGATGGGCAGCACCTGCGCATCCCGATGCAGTTGAGGGATGCCGGTATCCTCCACGTATCCGGCCCCGCCAAAGGCTTCCATCGCCTCGCTGGTCACAGATACGCACTGCTTGGCGGTGAGCAGCTTGGCGATGGGCGTGAGCAGCCGCAGCAGGGCGCGGTCGGTGTCTGTGGCGGTGTTGGCCTCGTCGCGCCCCAGCAGTTCGGCGACGCGGAACGACAGGTGAAACGCGCCCTCGTAGGTGCTCTGCATCTGCGCGAGCGTGTCCTGGTGCAGCGGCTGGTCAATCAGCTTTTTGCCGAAGACGGTGCGCTTGGTCGCGTAGTCGCGCGCCAGGGCTATGGCGCGGCGCATGAAACTGGTGGCGGTGACGGCGTTCCAGGTGCGCGTGATATTTAGCATCGGCGCAATGTGCCGCGTGCCGCGTTTGAGCTCGGTGACGGGCACCGCTTCTACGCCATCCAGATGCAGCTCGGCGGTTGGCAGTTTGCGGGTGCCGAGCTTGTCTTTGAGGCGCAACACGCGCAGCCCCGGCTGCAAATCGCCGTCGTCGGTGCGGATGCGCACGTAGAAAAGCGCCAGTCCGCGTCCGCCTTCGG
>CAJXLX010000200.1 GCA_913056335.1 uncultured Rhodothermaceae bacterium | reverse complement strand
GCAAGCATTCCGTCCATGCAGGCTTTGGCGGCCTCGGGCTGGTAGAAGCTGACGCGCCAGCGGGCGCCGTCGGGAAAGAGCAGACCGCCGTTCGTGCCGGTGCTCTTGTCGAGCCAGCCAAAGCTGTAGAGGCTGAGGCCGTCGTGCAGGTCGTTGTCGGGGCCGATCCATTTGTGCAGCGCGCCCGTGAGCTGGTGCAGGTGATCGTAGGGCACGGGCTCGGTGGACGGGGTAAGCGTGAGGTTGAGACGCATGTACAAAGATGGATATGATGCAGAAACGATGAGGCGTATCAGCAAGGTAGGAGATTGGCGCTTCAGATGCAACGCCTGGGGCGCCTCGTCAGGCATCTTCGTAGCACGCAATGATACGCCGCGCCTCTTCTACGACTGCCCGCTGCAGGACGGGCGAGCCAAGCACCGTGGCGTAGCGTCCGTAGCTGAGGACGAGGCAAACAGCAGGGTGCAAGGCTGCGCTCTGGCCGATCAGGTCGAGGGAGCCGTTGGCGCGGCGTAGGCCGAGCGGCGGCTCGATCCACGGCACTGTGGGCGGACCGAGGGCGGTGCGCAGGCGCAGGTGGAGGGTGTAGACGGGGCGACACGACGATGGATTAGGCATGGCGATGCGGGGCGAAGCGAACGGGCATGAACGCATCGCGAAGGTAGGAACTGCTCGTTCTGTCCGCGACATTTCGCGTCTGGAACAATACTCTTCTCGCTCTGCCGCGGTGTGTCACGCTTGCGACGCGTACTGGGCGGCCACGGCCTCTGCATCCTCCTGAATCTGCTGAACGAGGGCTTCGGGCTCTATCACCGTGACCGCGGGGCCCCACGAGCGGATCCACGAACGCACATCGCGGAGCCCCTCTACGTCGTACGATACAATGAGGTGGCCGTCGTCGCCCTCGTGGTCGATCTGTTGCGTGGGGTGGTATTCTTTGCGCCGAAAGTATTGCGCTACCTTGGGCGATACGCGGATACGTACGAAATGACCGGCACCGGTGGTGGCGCCAAAACGATTATCAAAATGCAGCATCGGGTCGAAGTCCTCGGGCGGATCGAAATAGGTGTCATGTACGGCAATGGACTCGATCCCCACCAGGTTGAAGTCGCGGATGTCTTCGCGCATGTGGCAGTAGGCGGCGCAGAGCCAGGCGCCGTTCTGGGTGCCAATGACGAGCGGATCAATGGTGCGCCCTCTGTTTCGGGTCTGCCGGCTGGCGTTCATATAGTCGATGCTTATGGTGCGCTGCTCGTGGATGGCGGTGCGCACGGTGTTGAACACCTCGGGGTTGATGGGCTTGGAGCGGGCCTCCTGAAAGTGCCAGCGCGACGACTCTTCGTTGGGCGCCAGTGTAAACACGTTCCGCTGAGGGATGCGGGTTATCAGGTCGTTGTACACCTCTTGCAAGGGGGCAGCCAGTGGGGTGGGCCGCAGCAGCGAGCGCCCGACCTCGATGGCCACAATGAGCGCCAGGAGCTGGTTTTCGGTGTATCGCTCCGAGCTTTCGGGGTAGCGATCGGCCTCGGGCAGCGCGTACTGGTTCATCTTGCCTGCTTTTGTGACCTGGACGGGGTGCCCCTGGTCTTCCAGTTTTTGGGCCGCACGCGCAATGGTACGGGGGGATACGTTGAGCCGGTCGGCGGCTTCTTGGGTGGTGAGCACATGGCCGGTGCGCAGTAAATGCTCCAGCCGCTCGTGGGCGGGTTGTGTGGACATGGCGTGGGGATGGGGGATTAGATGGAACGGTGAGAGGGCGATCTGCGGGGGCCTTCATCGTGCTTCATTGCAATGCCGTGCTCTGCAGGAGATGGTTGTCTCGGGCTGTGTTGGGCTACGGAAGATCGCCGCAACAACGCGGCGTGCGGTGTCGCCGGGGTGTTGGCAAGCGAAAACGGGTTGGACCGCCGACTGCTGATAGCCGACGCAGCAACGCTGATAGCCGACGCAGCAACGCTGATAGCCGACGCAGCAACGCTGATAGCCGACGCAGCAACGCTGCGTCGTTACGATGCCTCAAAGGTGCGATTAAAAGTGTAGTTCTGCACGCGGATATACCCGGTTGTATCCTATTTCAATGCCTCAAAGGTGCGATTAAAAGGTTTCAGCCGCGTGGAGGCGCGTACAGCGAAGAGAATTTCAATGCCTCAAAGGTGCGATTAAAAGTCGCAACGACCGCCACAAGGAGCCATGCTGCCAGCGATTTCAATGCCTCAAAGGTGCGATTAAAAGTTGGCGCTTCGTTGGAGGGCGTCCAGCGAATGCGTGATTTCAATGCCTCAAAGGTGCGATTAAAAGGAAACGAGACGCTGACGTACTACCATGATGTGATGAATTTCAATGCCTCAAAGGTGCGATTAAAAGCGGTGGCATCCTGCACGCGCTCCGATTCGCCGCTTTCGATTTCAATGCCTCAAAGGTGCGATTAAAAGTCGGCTACGGCCCCGGCGTGGCCCTCACAGCGTGAGATTTCAATGCCTCAAAGGTGCGATTAAAAGCTGTTTACCAAAAGCGCCAGGCTGGTTTTCCATCACTATTTCAATGCCTCAAAGGTGCGATTAAAAGCGATCCACACAAACGACCAACCCGAAACTCTTCATAATTTCAATGCCTCAAAGGTGCGATTAAAAGACATGGGCAACAAGCAGCGCTATCCCTCTTACGATCTCATTTCAATGCCTCAAAGGTGCGATTAAAAGCTGGCGAAGCTACAGTTGGGGCCGTCCCACCGTTTCATTTCAATGCCTCAAAGGTGCGATTAAAAGACCGCCGAAGATTATGAGTTTGGTTTCGACGAAGGCATTTCAATGCCTCA
>CAJXLX010000199.1 GCA_913056335.1 uncultured Rhodothermaceae bacterium | reverse complement strand
AACGAAGTAGAGCCAGACATCGAGTCACATGCGCACGACCGCACTTTCCCCACCCACCTGATTCCGGAATTCGCCCGGCTTGGCCTCATCGGCCCCCACTTGCCCACCGAATATGGCGGCGGCGGGCACAGCAACATCGTGTACGGCCTGATGATGCAGGAGGTGGAGCGCTGCGATTCCGGACTACGCTCGTTCTGTTCGGTGATGGGCTCGCTTGTCATGTATCCCATCTGGCGATACGGGAGCGAAGCGCAAAAGCAGCAGTGGCTGCCCGCGCTGGCGCAGGCCGAGAAGATTGGCTGCTTTGGCCTGACCGAGCCCAACCACGGCTCCAACCCCGGCGGCATGGAAACCCGCGCCGTAAAAGACGGCGACCACTACGTGCTCAACGGCCACAAACGCTGGTCCACGAACGCCTCCATCGGCGACGTGGCCGTGATCTGGGCCAAAGACGAAGACGATATGGTCCGCGGCTTCTTGGTGGAGCTCGACCGTCCCGGCGTCGAAACGCCGCCCATTGACGACACCTGGTCGCTGCGCGCGGCGGTCACCTCCGAGGTCATCCTGAACGACGTGAAAATTCCGGCCAGCAACCGCCTGCCCGAAGCCAAAGGGCTCGGCGCGCCGCTATCGTGCCTCACACAGGCGCGCTTCGGCATCGCATGGGGCGTGGTAGGCGCAGCCCAGGCCTGCTTCGACGCCGCCCGCCAGCACGCCACCAACCGCACCCAGTTTGGCAAGCCCATTGGGCAGTTTCAGCTGGTGCAGGAGCGGCTGGTCGAAATGGCGCAGTCCATTACCAGCGCGCAACTCATGAACTGGCGCCTGGCCACGCTCAAAGACGAAGGCACCATGCGCCCCCAGCAGGTGTCGATGGCCAAGCGCAACAACTGCGAGATGGCCCTGGAGGTGGCCCGCTCGGCCCGCCAGGTGCTCGGCGGCGATGGCGTAACGAGCCGCTACCCCGTTATGCGCCACATGGCCAACCTCGAATCGGTCATCACCTACGAAGGCACGCACGAGGTGCATACGCTCGTTGTCGGCCAAGACCTAACGGGCCTGAACGCATTCGCGTAGGCGGCCACCGCAGCTCAGCACCGTCTCCATCTGCACACCGCAATCCACTGGCCGGGACGACGCCCATTGTGCGGCCGCGTCCCGGCCTTGGTTTTGTCGCGGATTGCCGTTCAGGAAAGAAGTTTTAGAGAGATGCGACAGGGCTTCCTGGCTATGCCGCTTCGTCTTGGGACGTTGAGGTCTGCTCTTCGGGCACCGAATCGACTGTTGCGTCCATAGTCTCCGATGTGTTTCCTTCATGGTTCGCAAGCGCCGGAGGCCCCACAATGCGATACGCAAGCGCCCCGCTCACTGCCGCTGTGGCTCCCAGCAGAAGCATGCCCTCGCGCATCGATCCGCCGGTGCGCTTGCCCAGTGTAGAAAGGGCTTTTGTGTATCCGGGGGCGCCGCGTGTGGTGCCACGAGCCGCTTCGGTAAGATAGTAGGCCGTAGCCGCTCCAGCAGCACCTGCGCATCCCCAGGCTACGGTTGAGCGTATCAGACGAAATAGCATACGTAAATTGGCAGGTTGGTCCGACAGAATAACAGATGTGCTTCCAACATACGACTCGGATCCCTGAATTGCGATTATCGTTTCGCGCCGCCAGTGTCCTTCAGGAGCCGTACGCATCAACGGTGTTACGAACTCGCAAGTCGGTGTTACGACCCTCTAACACCGGGGTCTTGGCACCCCGTTTGCTCATATAGTACAGCACAACATGACAGGGCCTAAGCTCCATGCGCCGCGCGGCTTGTGCCGTTCCTGCTATACATCGACACGGGTCACACTGGCACAGATCCGCAAGACCAAAAACAGCCGCGCACGACCGCAGGCCCTCGCTCCAGAGCGCACCGAGCGTACACACTCCTCTCATTAATACACGCCAACCGCTATGGATAAATCGACCCCTGTAACCGCCGACGACCGCCAGGAAGAATACGCTGAGCCGTGGCGCCCGCAACAGATGATTGAAGAGAATCCGGTTGATATATCGGACGAGGCCGTGGAAGCACTGCTTCCGAAGCTCGACGAAATCCAGTCGACCATGTGGAGCATGTACCATCAGTATCACAAGCATCATTGGCTGGTGGAAGGCCCGCAGTTCCGCGATCTGCACCTGTTCTTCGAGGAGCACTACACCGAACTCCACAAGTACATCGATCGCATTGCCGAGCGGATTACGGCGCTGGGTGGCATTCCGACCTGCGCTCCTACAAACCAGTCGGCGCTCTCGCATGTGACGCATGAGCCTGAGGGTACGTACCGCCTACGCGATATGCTGAAGCACGACCTGCGCGCCGAGGCCACGCTCTCGAAACTCGTTCGCGAAAGCATTGATGTGGCCCTGGAGCACGGCGACCACGGCACGAAGCGCCAACTCGAGAAGGTGCTGACCAAGGCCGAAGATCGCGCCCACCACATTGACCACTTCCTGGGCGAAGACTCGCTCGAACTGGGCTTTGGCGATGCTGAAGTAGACGCCTCTGCTGAAGTAGAAGCCGAAGTGGAAAAAGCACACGCGTAACCGCATAGCCCATCCATCTTGGAGCTCCAGCCGTACGGCATTCCATCATGGGCCTGCGCAACACCACGCCCTCTTGTTCGCCTCCTTCTGGCGCACAAGGGGGCGTTGGCGTATTGGGAACTGCCCACAGCCTGTTGGGCACGATTGGGCGACTCCAAACAAGACGTTAACGTATGCTATCGGAACGCTTGAAGTTGCCACGGCGTGCACAGAACGCAATTTACGCACCGTATCGAGTCTGACCTGCCCCCGCTTCATGAAGCGATTAGTTGTCGTT
>CAJXLX010000198.1 GCA_913056335.1 uncultured Rhodothermaceae bacterium | reverse complement strand
GGTACAGACGGAGGATTATGCGGCTTCCACTGCTATGTTTGATGACGACTACGCATACTTTTCGAGCACGTCATCGACGTGGCTCAACCATGCGGCGCGCTACGCCTCTATGATTACCGACCGGCTGGCACTGACCGAAGATGACTTCGTGTTGGAGGTGGCCTGCAACGACGGCTACCTGCTGCGTAATTTTCGAGAGGCCGGGATTCCATGTCTGGGCGTCGAGCCCACCGCCTGTACGGCAGAGGCCGCCCGCGCTCTCAGCATCCCCGTCGTCTCGCGCTTCTTCGGAGCCGAGCTGGCCACGGAGTTTGCAGATACCTATCCCAAAGCCGATCTCATTGTGGCCAACAACGTGTTGGCACACGTGCCCCATATCAACGACTTCTGCGCGGGGCTCCGCATTGCGCTTGCGCCAGGTGGCACCGTTACGCTGGAGGTTCAGCATCTCATGACGCTGATTCAGCATGGGCAGTTCGACACCATCTACCACGAACACTTTTCGTATCTATCGCTCTATGCGGCGCAACAAGTGCTTACTACGGCCGGGCTGCGCGTGTGGCATGTAGAATGTGTGCCCACCCACGGCGGTAGCCTGCGCCTCTACGCCTGCCACGCCAACGACCCACGCCCCACGACCGATGCCGTCCTCGCGCTTCTCGAAGAGGAGGCGGGCCACGGGCTCCAGAAGCAAGAGACGTACGCTACGTTCCAGGACCGGGCCAACCGTATCAAAGACAACCTGTTGCACTTTCTTATCGAGGCTAAGCGCAGCGGCAAAACCGTGGCCGCGTATGGTGCCGCCGCAAAAGGCAACACGCTGCTCAACTACGCCGGCATCAAGACCGACTTGCTCCCATTCGTGTGCGATGCGGCCCCCTCAAAGCAAGGCAAGTACCTGCCCGGCAGCCACCTCCCGATTTACCCGCCCGAGGCGTTGCAGCAAAACCCACCCGACTACGTGCTGATTCTGCCGTGGAATATTGCTCCTGAAATTACGGCCCAGCTACACGACCTCGTCGCATACGGCACGCGGTTTGTCGTAGCGGTGCCCACCCTCACGATCCTCGACCCCGTCGTTCCGCGGGTCCCCACGCTTACGTCCCGCAAGCTCGCGTTCAACACTTCCGTAGCGTAATCTGGTCGTAGCTGTGGATGCCCTCCTCGATTGTCAGCGGCATCAGCGCGCCGGCTACGGAGTTTTGCAGCATGTTGCGCGGCAAGAACCACCGGAAGAGCGTGTTCATAAGGCGGCTCTCGTAGTACTGCAGCGCGCGGTCTTCGTAGCGCCGCAGCGTGGGCAGAATGGCCTGCGACAGGTTGTTGTGCGTTTCGCACGCAAATCCCGTTTGGTCGGCGGATGCGAGGAAGGCGTTGCGGTCAAAGAAGCGGTCAACAGACATCGAGCGTTCGACCAGCGTGGCTGCGGTTGCCCATGCCTCGCCGTGCGTCTCCGCATCTCCCGTACGAAACCCGTCAATGACAATGAATCGCCCGCCGGGCCGGAGTACGCGATGGGCCTCGTGGAGCGCCTGTGCAAGGTCGTTGGAGTGGCAGAGGCTCTCGATCACGAAGAGCAGATCGAAGGATTCGTCAGCGAACGGCAGGTCGTGAAAGTTCGCCTGCAGGAACGACACGTTGGGCTGGGGCTGGGCCTCGCGTCGGGCCGCGCGCACGTGCTTAGCCGTCAGGTCGATGCCTGTGAATGCACGCCCCGGATGCTGCGCGGCCAGGTAGCGACTGCTGAACCCGCGTCCCATGGCCAGTTCGAGTACGTCATGGGCATGGGTGTCGCGCATCACCCGCTCTACGATGCACGGCTGCCCATAGTATCCAGCGCGGTCGAACGTGCCACTGGGATTCAGCGCCATGTGGATGGCGCCTTCCTTCGAATGCACAAAATGATACGCCCAGTAGCTATCCTCGTAGTACCCAGCTGTGTCGTCAGCATCGGTAGATACGTGGGCCAGTTCGTCGATGCCGAAGTTATCGTCTACGAAGCGCAGGTAGCGGCGCAGCTTAGCGGTGCGGTTGGGAGCAGAGGCGGCGTGCGTATCAGATGCCATATGCAATCAGTCGGCAGTTGAGGGGGGCGGCGGAGCAGGCGCGAGGAGTTGGCCAGGATGCCCAGGTCGGGGATGGAGTGCAGGGGCGCAGCCAACACGGGCGGCAGGTAGCCGATGAAGGCGGCCCCCAGCGCCAGCACATTGTAGACCGCAGTGAGCACAAGGTTGCTTTTTTGCGACGCCGCTTGTGGTATTTGGGGAGGCAGCGCATCGGGGCTTCACACCACATCGATACATCTCCGTTGGCACGTGGCCCTGAGCGCTGTTATGTTTAGGTGGGCCATTGTTTTCTGTCTACGAACGTCTTACCGCTTGATGCGCATTCGTTATTCTGCTCTTTCCCTCTTGCGCTGTATAGTCTTGATGGGAGTAGTTTTCTTGGCGATGGGCTGTTCCAGTTCTGGATCTATGGCCACGCACACCGGCGCCACGGATACCGGGATTGCCAGCTACTACGCCGACAAGTTTGAGGGCCGCACCACGGCCAACGGCGAAACGTACCGCGGCAGCCAGTACACCGCCGCCCACCGCACGCTGCCATTTGGGAGCCGTGTGCGCGTCACGCGCCTCGACACCGGCGCGCAGGTCACCGTGCGCATCAACGACCGAGGGCCATTCGTAAACGGACGCATCATCGACCTCTCGCGCCGCGCGGCCCGCGACATTAACATGGTCCGCGATGGACTTGCCGAGGTGCGCATTGAGCTGCTCAACGGAGACGCGCCTGCATCTAACACTACAGCGCCGCCCGCGCGTGATAGCGACGCCACGTCGTGGTAGCCGTCCGCCATTCGCATCCTCCTGTACCCAACCC
>CAJXLX010000197.1 GCA_913056335.1 uncultured Rhodothermaceae bacterium | reverse complement strand
CCGCCGCGAACCCTGCCCGGCTCTTGGCCGCATGCGACAGCCGAATCTGATCGTACGGACTGTCGAACGCCACCGTGTGCTCACCAAAGACCGCCCCGGCCCGCGTGGATGTCACATGCAGCGCGTCTGGGTCGATGCGGCTGTGCTGCGCCTCGGGATCGATATGGGTTTTGCGATCCAGCGCGTTCAGCACCACTTCGCCCAGCATCTGGGCCGTGCCGCTGGGGCTATCTACTTTTTTCCGGTGGTGCACCTCATGCACGAACGCGTCGTAGTCGGGGAGCGCGTTCATGAGCGTGGAGGCCGACTGCACCGCCCGGCGCAGCACGGCTACGCCAATCGAGAAGTTCGGCGCGTAGAGCAGCCCGGCCTCGTGTGCCTCCACCTGCGCACGCACGCGTTCGATCGCGTTGTACCATCCCGTAGTGCCTACCACCGCTGGAATGCCTGCCTGCACATACCGCTCGATGTGATCCAGAACTAGCGCCGGAAGCGAGAAGTCAACCACCACATCGGCAGACGATAGCGCGTTGGGCGGGGCTTCGGTGAGCGGCGTATCCGCATCGAACGTGGGGCCAATGGTGTGCTCGGCAGCGCGGGCCGCATCCGCGACAGCTGTGCCCATCTGACCCGTACCCACCAATGCAATCGTCATGATATTTCCTCGGTTAGAGAACGTCATATTCGGAAGCGCTTTAACGGAAGCATCAGGGCAGAGTGCCGACCGGGCCTGCTGTGCCCATGGCTCCCGTAGCCCCGCCTACGACGAACGCCCCAGTCGGTCTGTGCGGGCCGATTCGTAGGGCCCTGGCGGTGCAAAGTCGTCGTGAAAGAGCGCCTCGGTGAGCATATGCCCCGATACGTTGTCGAGCGAGCGGATGTCGTCGGCCCCAGCCCGGCGCAGGTTCTCGGTCATGTCGTTGGCATCAGCGCGGGCCACGATGGTGAGGTCCGGGCATAGGCTGCGGGCAATGAGTGTGGTAAACGTAGCGGTTGTGTCGTTCCCCAGAGTAACAATGAGGGCATCTGCCTGCGTGAGTCCGGCTTCTTTGAGGACCTGCGGCGTTCGGGCATCGCCCACCACATCGACGCCCGGTTGGTCCTCGATGTCGAGTACGGTGATCTTCGCCTTGGTCTGCTGAAGCGCCGCGTAGGCCGCGTGTCCGGCTTCTCCGTATCCCGCAATAACAACCGTAGCAGACGCCGGGCTGGATTTGCGGGCCGATATGCCCAATTCGGTCCCTACCAGCTGACGCGGCGAGAGCACCGTGTCGGCTCCTGCAGCCCGATGGTAGCGCGCCAGCGCCACATCTTTTACGAAGGTGATGACCGTGCACGCCGCATGCGCCTCGCGCGCAGCCAGGGTGATGCTGGCATTGACATCGTCGGCGACATCGGCCACCAGTGCGCGGGCCGTGCCAATATGGACCCTGTGTAACGCGGGCACCGACTCGGGCGAGCCCGCCACGACCGTGTATCCCTCTTCGTGCAGCCGCCCCGCCTCTTGCTTGTCGGGCACCAACAGCACGTACGGATGGTCTTGAGCCACAAGGTCTTGGATAAACACCTCAGTGCGGTCGGTATGCCCGCAGATTACGACGTGGTCTTCAATGTCAGGATGCGTTGTGGGAGCGCTGGGCTGCAGCGTCTGTTTGAGCCACGGCACCACGAAAATGTCAACCGCGCTCAGAATAAACCCGATGCCCGTAAGCTGCATCACAATCACGAACAGGTTCATTGGCAGCGTGCCCCAGGGCGCGTCTTCGCCGTATCCGGTCGTGGTAAACGACTGAATGACGACCTCCAACGCCTGATACCATGCCCGCGGACGCTCTTCCAGGTGCGTCATCCCCAGACTGTAGACCACGGTGAACACAGCCGTCGTCAGCGTGAGCGCTATCGTGTAAAAGAGGGCGCGGCGAGCCAGCGGGGTCATGCGATCGGGTGCAACGCGTAAAGCAGTCCACGGACCCAGTTATATCTCTCGCATATGTGCACCGTTGCCTTGCCTCCGCAGCGCTGTGTGGAATGTACATGAAAGGGCCTGCCTATTGCTCCATACTGGAACCTGCAGCTCTGTGCGCAATAGCACACGAACGTAATTAACAATGCGGGGCCATAGCTCAGTTGGTAGAGCGCTTGCATGGCATGCAAGAGGTCCGGGGTTCGAATCCCCGTGGCTCCACACCCGCCCGATGGCCGCCTGGCTGTCGGGCTTTTTTCGTTGGACGCACGTCTTCGTTGGACGCACGTCTTCGTTGGACGCACGTCTTCGTTGGACGCACGTCGCCTCAACGCATTGTAGCGCTTCAAAAAGAGCGCTTTCTGTGTGCTCCTCCCAGCTCTATGGCGCACCCTTCCGAATAGAACATATTTAGGGGAAAAGCCCCGCTTCGCCTCCCCGCGGCATTCTCGTCCGGGTCTGCGCACGCTTCCGCTGGCCCCGTGGTGGCACTTTTGTGGTGCAGTGGCTACCTTACCCGTCCGGTTCGCCATCTGCTCTTGCCCAACCCCTTCTACTGCTATGCAATTCGTTGCGTGGGACATCGAGACCTGCCCGTTTCCTGTCGAGTCGTTTTCTGAGGCGCAGCGCTCGCGCTTTGAGGAACGCCTTACCAAGCGCCGCTCCAAACGCCCCGATGAAGACGAAGACGATGCGGCGCGCCTCGTGCGCAGCCTGCACCCGTTACTCGGGTGGGTCTGCTGCATCAGCGCGGTGCGCGGCTCGGTGGGCGAGGCCCCCAACCGCCCCAAAAGCTGGACCGCCGCCTCGCCCGAGGAGGAGTCCGAACTGCTGGAGCGCTTCTGGGACGATATCCAACACATCTCGCGTAATGCCCCGACCATCCGGTGGGTCACCTTCAACGGCAAGAAGTTCGACGTGCCGTTCGTCGAAGCACGCAGCGTGCATCATGGCGTTACCCCCGTGAACAGCGCCCTGCTCGACACCT
>CAJXLX010000196.1 GCA_913056335.1 uncultured Rhodothermaceae bacterium | reverse complement strand
TTTCTTATTTTGGGCTCCGAGCGGCTTCGCTGGGCTGCAAATTGCCCCTAATCTCGGCCCGTAGCCCCGGCTACGAACCTCGATTGAGGTCCAATTTTCGCCTCAGCGGCCCTCGCTCTCGCCTTCAAACCAAAACCCAAACAGGTTCTGAGGGCATACCCGAGTGCGTCAATCCCTTATCTTGATGGTTGCCCTGCAATCATCCCCGAACGAAGCCTGTCATGGTGAGCGGAAGGCGACGAAGGAGCCGAGAGTCGAACCATCTCCTTAACGTTCAGCAGTCGCTTTCCTCGTGCCAGGACTTGGTGCAGTTGCTCCGTTCGAAGTGACAGCGTCTGAAAGGGGGGCGCTGCTGGTGCCCCCGACGGTGACAATAGCGTTCGGCACAAGCTACCCCGTCCGCGCGATGAGGAGAACGCTTCTGCCAACTCCAACCCGACTCCGGTCCCGCTCGTCGCAAGGCTCTGCCTTGTGACGCAGTTGTTTAGGGGCTCCGCCCCGTCCAGGCCGTCTGTAGATCCATCGAAAGATGATTGGCATGATGCAAGAGAAGATGCAAGCGGAAGCCTGAAACAGCTATCGCTCGCGTCCCCAGCTATGGAAAATCCCCGTGGGCGAGCGTTGTAGTATACGGCAGCTAATCCCACAAAAGACGCCGTTGGTGCCGCTGATATGGGCTCTATGCTTCTCCTGCCAACATCGATCTCTCTAAGATTAGCGACTACCTACTCATCAAAAGCCTGAGCCCGTGGAGGGATATGAACTCCCATCCCCATCTCAGGCCCTCGTACAAAACTGATGCAGATGTGATAAGCAAAGTCGGTGGGGCAGAGCCCCTGTACGGCGCACGTCGCACGGCGGAGCCATGCGACGAGGTGTTAATCTTTATGGTAGCGGTTCAATGCTACGTGATGGAAGGAATGGGCCTGTAGACGGAGACTGGTATTCCGACAGCGGTCGGCAGGACGTTTCTGGCGGAGGCGAACGGAGGAACTTGTCCCGACTACTGTCGGGGCCGTTCGCTCCAGGAAAGACTATTATTGGGAGAGCGATCACTTAACGTCTATCCACTACCCAAATTAGAAGAAGCCCCACGCTGGAATGCGTGCGGCTTCGTATCTACAAGCAAAAAAGCCCCCGGCTGGACTCGAACCAGCATGCCGACGGCGGTCGGCATAACAGCCAACTCTCACAGGGCTTCCAACCGTTCTTTAAGGTTGATACGTCCCTCAACCAGGTAGCGCGTCATCTTTTTGCTCTTCCAACGCTTAACCAGTTGCTCGGCGGCGATGGCCTGGTGCTTGGTCGGAAACCACTCGCTGAACACAAGACGCCACGGGCGGTACCGCGCGGTGAACCCGGTGCTGGTGGTGTTGTGGTGCTGAATGCGACGTTCGGAGTTGCTGGACCTTCCTACATAGAAGCGATCAGCCGTTTCCGACTGAAGGATGTAGAGCGCGTGGGGCGTGGCCATTGCGCCGGGCCAGATATGCAACGAAAAAAGCTCCCCGGGCTGGACTCGAACCAGCAACCCTGCGGTTAACAGCCGCATGCTCTACCAATTGAGCTACCGAGGAATATATGTCGTGTGTTGTATGTTGAAACTCATCTCGAAAGCAGGACTCGAACCCGCATCCCGACGGCTGTCGGGATAACAGCCGCATGCTCTACCAATTGAGCTACCGAGGAATGTAAGTATGCGCGGATGAGGTTCCGCGTGATCCGCATTGCACAGGGCGACCCGTGCGTTGCGGTCGTTATCAATGCGACGCGTGGGATGCAGTTCCCAGCGGACACACGCATGGTAGCCCTTTTTCTGCGCCAGGTCAAGGGCTTGACCTGTATTTCAAGAGGAGGATGCGTGAAGGTTGCCATTGGTTGCGGTATCGGTTGCCAAAACAACCAGTTCGGTGGTCGGGTCGAGGGTCCATGTGGTGTCGTTGGGGGGATTCAGGTGAAGGGTGCGGTTGGAGGCAGAGCCGCGTCGCATCCCCAGGAGCGTTCCGTGATGAGCAGCTAAGGTGTGTTGCAGGGCGTGGGTCGTGTGCACAGTGTCGGAGGAAAGCCCGTAGCGCGATGGCGTATGAAAGGCGATCTCCGCTCCATCGGGACCAAACAGTTCGCCCATGACGCTCCCCAGCTCGCGGCGGAGCGTCACCTGGGCCAGCATACGGCTCATCAGGGCCGGCGATACAATCACATCGCCCGGATAGTCGCGGAGTAGAGACGCGTTGGCGGCGTCCATCAGCTCCACGACGACAGCAGGGGGCGTTGCGCACGAGGCGATCTGCGTGTGCACCATGAGGCGGCCCATGAGGGTGCGCGCATCGGCCTCCTCGCCCGAGGCAAAGCGGTCGCTTCCCACCAGCACCACGGTGTCGTAGGTCGCTACGTTGAGTGCACGCAGCACGGCGGTCTGCGTGTAGTCTCCCTCGCGATGCTCAACCTGCACATGGCCAGGCAGCGTCAGTTCGTTGAGCATCTCGCGTCGGCGGGCGGCGGCAACGGTCGACACTACGGTAAGATGCACGGGGGTTGCGTAGCTGCTGTACTCTTGAATCAGCGACACGACCCGCGGGCTCCACCCGAAGCAGACGATGCGATGTGTGGAGAGTGGGCGCGATGCCGGAGCGTTCTGGGTACGCGACGGCGGATCAGGAGCGACTGTGTCGGGCGGCTGCGGAATGGTGTCGTCGTATGCATGGGCAAGCAGCACGAGCCGGTCATCGGGCGCCAACTGGAAGTCGGGCGGCGGATTCAGATGGGTGTGTGTGTCATCTCCAGAGCCACGTATCACGCCCACGAGCGTAGCCGTGGGAAACCAGACCGTGGCCTCGTACGCCGAGTGACCGTCTGAGCGGGTGTGGGTCTGCACGTAGAGCGCGGCGCCGTGGTCGTTGGAGAGTAGTTCGCGGTAAAGGGCGGCCAGTCCCGGGTGCCGCGTGGTCTGGGCGAGCAGGCGCGCCAGCGTGCGGTCGCTCTCTATGG
>CAJXLX010000195.1 GCA_913056335.1 uncultured Rhodothermaceae bacterium | reverse complement strand
GGCGGACGTGTCGGCGCGGGCCTTGAAAACGTACGAGCGTCTTAATCTGGATGCGCTTGTAGCGATTGGGGGCGATGGCACGATGTCGATTGCCCACCGACTGCAGAAGCTGGGGATGAACATTGTGGGCGTGCCCAAGACCATCGACAATGACCTGATGGGCACCGACCGCACGTTTGGCTTTGACACGGCGGTGCACATAGCCACGGAAGCGATGGATCGCATCCACACGACCGCGCAGAGCCATCACCGCGTGATGATTGTGGAGACGATGGGCCGCTATGCGGGGTGGATTGCGCTGCATGCAGGTGTAGCCAGCGGCGCCGACATTATCTTGATCCCGGAGCTTCCGTACAGCGTAGACGAGGTCATTCGCGTCTGCCAGGAACGCGAGGAAGGCGGGCGTCAGTTTACGATCATCTCGATTGCTGAGGGCGCCAAGCCCGAAGGCGGCTCCTTTACGGTGAGCCAGCGGGTGGAAGAGAGTCACGACCCGCTTCGTCTGGGCGGCGTGGGCAAGGCGCTGGCCGAGCAGATTAAGCCGCACATTGAGAGCGAGGTGCGCACCACCATTCTGGGCCACATGCAGCGCGGCGGCACGCCCACGGCCTATGATCGTACCCTGTCTACCGCGTTTGGCGCGCATGCTGCCGAACTGGTTGCCGAGGGTACGTTTGGGGTGATGGTCGCGCGCCAGGAGGGCCGCTTTACGCAGATTCCGCTCGAAGATGTGGCCGACGAAACGCGCACGGTGCCGCGCAACGCCCCGCTCATTGCCGCGGGGGTGGCTATGGACACCTCGTTCGGCGTGACCGACCTGGATGTGTGCATGCAGGATGCGTCGATTATGCCGTAATCGGGCCTCCCTGCTCTCTGCACTTTGAGACGCCGGGTCGGACGTCTCTACGGTTTCTTTTTGGATCATACTTTGTAGGCTATGAATGTTTTTCTGACGGGTGCTAATGGATTCGTAGGGTCGTACGTGCTTCAGGCACTGCGCCAGCACGATCACACCGTGACGTGTCTGCTGCGCGACCCCAGCGCGCCGCTTGCCGTTGATGACGATGCCATAACGCGTATCGCGGGCGACGTGACCGATCCGGAATCGCTCCAGGGCGCGCTCGACGGCTGCGATGCGGTGATTCACCTGGTGGGCATCATCGACGAGCAACCGCGCCACGGCGTTACGTTTGAGCGCATCCACACCGAAGGCACGCGGCATGTGGTGGAGGCGGCGAAAGACGCAGGCATTGGCACGTTCATCCACATGAGCGCGAACGGTGCCGCCCCCGAGGGTACCGGCTACCAGACCAGCAAGTGGGCTGCGGAGCGCATTGTGAGCGATGCGGAGTTTACACACTGGTGCATCATGCGTCCGTCGATTGTCTTTGGGGATCCGGGGCTGCACAACATCGAGTTCGCCTCGCGCCTGGTCGATGACCTGATTCGCCCGTTTCCGGTGCTTCCCGTCTTCGGTGATGGGCAGTACCAGCTGCAGCCGGTCGCCGTGCAGGCCGTGGCCGAGGGATTCGCGCAGGCGCTCACCGCCGAATCTGCTCACGAGCAGACGTTCATGGTCGGCGGTCCGGATAAGCTCACGTATGTCGAGATTCTGGATCGCATCACCAAAGGCTGGGGGCACGATCCGAAGCCCAAAGCGCACGTGCCGCTCGCGCTGGCCAAACTGGGCGTGAACACCGTGGGCAAGCTGGGCCTCCTCCCCATTTCGCCGGCACAGTTTGCGATGCTCATCGGGGGCAATACCGGCCACGCAGCGCCCTTCAACGAGACATTCGACGTGTCGCACCGCCCGTTCACCCCGCGCTCGCTGCGATATCTTCGGGGGCGGTGAAGGAACATTGGCGTGGAAGCGTATACATTTCAGGTTGGAAGTAAGACGCAACGACACAAAAAATACGCAATGGAAGATATTTCTGCACGATCCAATCGAAGCGAATTGCTCGCAATCTGGGATGAGCTTCCTCCTGAAGAGAGACAGTCCCTCGTCGACTTTGCAGCATTCCTGCGTGTGCGTCATTCTGAGGTCAGGAAGGAGCCTACAAAAAAAGATGTAGAGGAAGCGAATCAGCCGGAGATCATTCCTATGCCTCCTCCTCTGGAAAAAAGGTCAGAAAAGCCAGACGGAGGAGCCGCGCAGCGGGTTCGCGATGCACTCTCCGGCAAGGCGGGAACGCTATCGAAGGCGCTGCACAATGAACGAAATGAGCGGGTGTAAGCGGTGGCAGCCAATCTTGCAAGGTGCGAGAGATCGCTCCATTGCGTTGCAACCCGCACCGCCTGCGTCTCTACCGAGACGTACGTGTTTAGCGGCGTGCCGGCCAGGACAGGTGCAGTGCCGATAGCATCCGCTCCAAAAATCGCCGGGGACGCAAGCGGTCCCCGGCTATGGGCCCCTTAGCCCGGGATCAGGAGCGAAGCGCTGGGAGCGTGCGACCGAGTGCTCGTGGGGTGCGGATATCCCGGGCGGTCATTGAAAGTCGCTAAACAGAGACACCGAGACACTACCTCAGCACACATCTTCACCTTCCACGAACTCCCCCAACGAATCCAACTGATTATGTCCACCCTACCCACCATTCGCCGCATCGCCCAGTCGCTGGAACAGTGGGCTCCGCCCGCATCCGCGCAGGATTACGACAACGTGGGCTTACAGGTCGGTCGGGCAGATGCGGAGGTCCGGCGCGCGGTACTCGCGCTCGATCTGACCCACGCTGTGCTCGACGAGGCCATCAACGCTGGAGCCGAGCTCATCGTGACGCATCACCCGCTGATCTTCCAGCCGCTCAAGCAGGTCACCGGCAGCGGATATGCCAACAACCTGGCGCTGCGTTTGGCCGAGTCGGGCATTGCGCTATACAGCATCCACACCAATCTCGATGCCGCGCCCGGCGGCGATCAACTCCTCGCGGGAGGCCATGTCGATCCCCATATAACAGGGCGCGACGATCTCGGGCGCGCCGATCCGCATGTGGACCTCCTCG
>CAJXLX010000194.1 GCA_913056335.1 uncultured Rhodothermaceae bacterium | reverse complement strand
CCCTTCAAGTGGCCCGGCCGCGTGGGCGATTCGCCACTCCCCGGTGCGGGCTACTATGCCACCGAAGACGCCGCCGCCTGCGCCACCGGATGGGGCGAAGCCATTGCCGGACACAGCCTGTGCGTGCGGGCCGTCGACGCGGTGTCTGCGGGCGATGCGCCACAAGCGGTGGCCGAGCGCCTGCTCACCAGCATGCACGACCGCTATACGCATCCGCGCGGCGAGGGCGCTCGCGCCGGACTCCTTGTGTTGCCTGCCCGCGGTCCCGGCGCGTGGGCGTTTACCACCCCGCGTATGGCACGGGGCGTGGCAACCTCGACGCGCACTGCGATGGCCATTCGGAAAAAGACGCCGCTTGACCTACAGCACCCCTCCTGAAGGACGCGAACGAACAGGCACGCATCCGCATCTGATTGGAGCCCGTGGGCGCCACCTTTTGCTTTCCCCCAAACGTATCTATGCACACCGCGCAGATTCAGCTTACCGCGCAGGGCCTCGGCCAGCAGTTTGGGCGGCTGGTGCTGTTTCGGCAGATGGAGTTTGCCCTGCACGCGGGCACGTCGGTTGCGGTGACGGGGGCCAACGGGTCCGGCAAGTCGACGTTGCTGCGCATTCTGCTGGGCCTGCTGACGCCCACGGTGGGCACGGTGCAGTTGCAGGTGGATGCGGAGGCGGTGCCGCGGGCCGAGCGCGTGCAGCACATGGGCTTGGTGGCGCCGTACCTGGGTGTGTACGACGCCCTCAGCGCGAGGGAGAATCTGTCCTTTCTGGCCACGGCGCGGCGCGTGCCTGATGCTGACACGCGCATTGCGGCGGTGCTCGACCGCGTGGGCCTGACCAACCGGGCCAACGACGCGGTGGGCACCTACTCCTCGGGCATGCGGCAGCGTGTGAAAGTAGCCGCGGCGCTCTTGCACCGGCCGCCCATTCTGATCCTGGATGAGCCCTCGACCAACCTCGATGCCCCGGGGCGGTCGATGGTGCGCGCTCTGCAAGAGGAGCACGTGGCACAGGGCGGACTGCTCATTGTGGCCACGAACCATGCCTCGGAGGCCGCAACCTGCGATCGTACCGTTGCGATTGGGACCTATCAGTAGCCGGAGGGAAGTGTGGAGGGATGGAAGCGTGGAAGGATGGAGTGCTTGTTTAACCACTCAGAACGGGTTGTGCTCTGTCAATCCTCATTTTGATGGTTCCTCTACACGTATCCCTTCCAGGAAGCCCGTCATGGTGAGCGGAAGGCAACGAAGGAGCCGAGAGTCGAACCATCTCCTTGGCGTTCAGCAAATACGGCGGGACAGAGGAGCCCTGCCCAACCCGTGGGAGGCCTTTCGACTCCTGCTGACCGCCGTCGGTATCCGCTCAAGGCGACATCTGTTGTAGTGATGTGGGTCGTGTATGATAGTGCGTGGGGCGCTCTGCAGCGCCTGTTGAGGCGGCCACGCAATCTTGTTGTAAGGTGTGGCCGTTGCATCAATCTTTTGGGTGAGACGGGGCGTACGCTTCCCCTGAAAACCACTTTTCAACCAGTCAAAAACAGCTATGGAACAGGCAACGCTTGGAGGAGGATGCTTTTGGTGCCTGGAAGCCGTGTATCAGCAGGTGCAGGGCGTAGAAGCGGTCGTGTCGGGCTACGCGGGCGGCCATGTGCCCAACCCCACGTACCGGCAGGTCTGTGGCAAAGACACCGGTCATGCCGAGGTCGTGCAGATTACGTACGACCCAGCGCAGGTATCGTACCGCACCCTGCTGGAGATCTTCTTTACGATCCACAACCCCACTACGCGCAACCGTGAAGGGGCCGATGTGGGACCGCAGTACCGCTCCATCATCTTATGGCACGACGCTGAGCAGCGCGAAACCGCCGAGGCCGTCATCGACGAGCTGAACGCCTCGGTCTTTAGCGATGGCATCGTAACCGAAGTGGAGCCGCTCGATACCTTCTACGAGGCCGAGACCAACCACCAGGACTACTACGAAACGAACCCGAGCCGTCCGTACTGCCGCGCGGTCATCGACCCGAAGCTGAAAAAGCTGCGCCAGAAGCACGCCGACAAGCTCCGCGGAGCGGTGGCGTAGCTCGAGTCATTCAGGTGCGCTGTACTCAGCGGTGGTCGCAGACAGCGTAATGGCAACAGGCACAGTCTCCCCGTTATGCCGCCCCGGCGTGTACGAAGAGTTGAGCACCGCCGAGCGCACAGACTCGTCAGCGGCGGGATAGTGCGACTCCTGAATCATTACGTTTGTGGGGTCGCCCTCAGGAGAGACCACAAGCACGATAACCGTGCCTCCAGTTGTCCCTTGGCGTAACGAAAATGGGGGACGGTTCGCGAGCACGCGCTCGTAGAACCCATCCATACCTCCAACAATAGCAGGAGGCTCGTCAACGCCTGATTCAGGATATATCGCCTCGTAGTTCGTCGGATTCATGATGGTGGGGCGGCTTTCCATCATGGCTTGAAAGGCCTGGGCCGCCTCGGAGCGTGACTCGCCCGATCCCGCACAGCCGGTTACAAGAGCAAGCAGCAATCCGGCGAGAAGAGCGGCGGCGAACTGCTGCCATCGATAGAATCCCATCGGTCGAAAAGTCATCTGGAAGAAACGGGGGCTGATCTGTGTGACTCTAACATACCCGAACGTTGGGGTAGATGAAAGCGCGTGCCAACCTTTGCGGCTCCCGTTTCCAGGGCATCTACAACGCTCGACACGTGCAGCCGAGCTATATAGGAATTCGCATGTGCGTAATTTCCACACTGACACGCAGGGCCACGGGCACGGGCTCACCGTTGTGGCGGCCCGGCGTAAACGACGAATTGAGCACGGTGGAGCGGACGGCCTCGTCGGCCGCCGGATAGAGCGACTCTGCAACCAAGACGTTGGTCGGCTCGCCTTCGGGCGACACAACAAACAGCACCACAATGCTTCCGCTTTTGTCGCGCCGCAAGCCCTGGGGCGGTTCGTTCTGCAGTACCCGCTCATAGAATCTGTCCATGCCGCCGTCAATTTCCGGCGGTACCTCCACCTGGTCCTCCGGGTACACCGTTGCGTAGTTGGTTGGATTCACCATCGTAGGGCGCGCCTCCATCATGGCTTGAAATGCCTGGGCCTCTTCCGATCCCGCACAGCCGGTTACAAGAGCAAGCAGCAATCCGGCGAGAAGAGCGGCGGCGAG
>CAJXLX010000193.1 GCA_913056335.1 uncultured Rhodothermaceae bacterium | reverse complement strand
GCTGCCATGGCATAAATGACAGGATCATATAAAAAAGGGGAGGCTGCCGTGTCATACCAGATATTTTTCAAGGTCTGTTTTAATTGTTTTTTCATGGCATGGTAAAAGAAAATGCCGCCGCCCCAGTGGGCCAGGATGATCCGGTTGTCCGCAAATGTCTGGGCCAGCAGTTGAATCTGTTCTAAAGTCACCGGGGTTTTGCCCGGATAGACATGCCCCACTGGTTCGTTGGTATGGATCATACAGGGCAGGTCGCCCTTTTCCCGGAGTACAGCCATAACATCTTTCAAGAGATCCAGGAAGATCTCTTCGTGGTTGGTGCCGATCTGGCTACGCCCGAAAACGCCAAACCGGTGGTGCCTCGCATCACCGAGGCACACATCGAATCTATTGAGCAGCACATCGACACGCTCGAAGACGACTTGGAGCCGCTCAAGCATTTTGTGCTTCCAGGCGGTTCGCCTGCCGCTGCGGCACTGCACAACGCCCGCACCGTGTGCCGCCGGGCCGAGCGCCTGAGCGTGGAAGCCAGCGCCTCGACCCCGCTGAATGAGCATGCGCTCGTCTATCTGAATCGCCTGTCGGATCTGCTCTTTGTGATGGCACGCTGGGCCAACCATGCCGTGGGGGCCCCCGAACACACCTGGGTGCCCGACACGTCGTCGGCATCGTAACCCGGCCCTACGCACCGCGCTGCTGTCTCCATCCTACTAACCGCTTACTCGACTATGTCCACATCCGCAACAACCCGGTGGAGCGCTGCACTCATTGGCGGCACCTGCTCTGTGTTCATTCTTATGATGCTGTGGTCGGTGCTCGGCCCAGACCGTGCGCCGTCCGAAGGCGAGGTTTCAGTGCAGACGGCCTCGTTCGAGGGCCAGTCAGCATCTGCCGAGGCTGCGGAAACGACCGATGCCTATGGCGTGCCCGCAGGCAACTGGGCCATCACTGAGCGCACCATCCGCCGCAACCAGACGTTTGCCGACCTGCTGTTGTCGGAGGGCGTCTCGTATCAGCAGGTGGTGAATGTGGCGCGTGCCGTTGAAGATGTTTATAATGTGCGGCGCCTGCGAACGGGCAAAACGCTGCGCATCTACAACGACCCGGCTACCGAAACCGCTCACTATGCCGTGTACGAGCCCAACGCACGGCGATATGTGGTCTACGACCTGCAGAACCCAGCCCAGTCTAACGTCACCGAGCGCGCCGTCACGACCGAGTGGGCGCGCGCCTCGGGCACGATTAACGGCTCGCTCTACCAGACGATGATCGATAGCGGCGCGCACCCTGAGCTCGTCATGAAACTTGCCGACGTGTACGCGTGGCAGATCGACTTCTTTCGGCTGCAGCGCGGCGACCGGTTCGACATCATCTATGAGAAGCGCTCCATTGAAGACGAGCGTATTCGTCCGGGCGATGTGGTGGCAGCGCGCCTGGTGCACCGCGGCACGCCCTACTACGCCTTCCGATTTCAGGATGCCTCCGATGAACGCCCCGAGTACTACGATGAATTGGGTAACAGCCTGCGCCGTGAGTTCCTGCGGTCCCCACTCGACTATGCTCGCGTGAGTTCACGCTTTTCGTACAGCCGGCGCCACCCCGTGCTCGGGGTCAATCGTCCACATCTGGGCACCGACTATGCCGCTCCCACGGGCACGCCCGTCCGCTCGGTGGGCGATGGCGTCGTGGAGTTTGCGGCGTACAAAGGCGGAAACGGCAACTACGTACGCATCCGCCACAACGGTACGTACAGCACCGGCTACCTGCACCTGAACCGCATGGCTGAGGGCATCCGCCGGGGCGTAACGGTGGAGCAGGGCGAAGTGATTGGCTACGTGGGCTCGACGGGCCTGTCCACGGGGCCGCACCTCGACTACCGCGTGTGGAAGCATGGCACGGCCATTGACGCGCTCGACATGGATCTGCCGCCGGCCTATCCGGTGGCCCCGGAGCTGCGTCAGACGTTCATGCAGACGGTGCAGCGCCTGCAGCCGATGCTGGACCGTCCTACGCATTTTGCCGCTGAGCGTGCTATCTCCGCATCCACCTCGTAACCATGGCGTTTGCAGGCGTATCGGGCACGATTGGAGGGGCAGGGCCGCTGGCGCTGCTGCACGGCGGGGCGTGGGCCATTCCCGACACCGCGCTCGCCGATCATCAAGAGGGGCTGGCGGAGGCGTTGGCCGCCGCCCAGTTCGCGTTGTCGGATGCGCGCCCCGCCATCGACGCTGTCACACGTATTGTGGCGGCGCTCGAAGGGCACGGCGCCTTCGATGCGGGCTGCGGCGCGATGCTGAACCGTGCGGGCGACGTGGAACTCGACGCCGGACTCATGGACGGCCCCACCGGACGCTACGGCGGTGTGATGGCGGTGCAGCGGCTGGCGCATCCCATTCGCGTGGCCTACGACCTGCTGCAGCACGGCAACGGACAGGCGGCGCTGCTCGCGGGCGATGGCGCAGAAGCCTTTGCCGAGCGGGAGGGACACACGCTTGTTGCCAACGAGACGCTCATCTGCGAACGCGAGCGGCAGCGCTACGCCGAACATCGCGCCGAAGCCGACGTCGACTCCAGCGATTCGTTTTTGCCCGACAACGCGCCCTCCGACACTGTTGGAGCCCTTGTGCGTGACGCTGAGGGCCGCTTGGCTGCGGCCACCTCCACGGGCGGCATGACGGGCCGGCGCAGCGGCCGCGTGGGCGACAGCCCGATCATCGGCGCCGGGACCTTCGCCGACAACGGCACCTGCGCCGTCTCCGCCACCGGCGACGGGGAGGTCTTCATGCGCTGGCTCGCGGGCCACGAGATCCACGCCCGGATGCGCCATGCCGGCCAGTCCCTGGCCGATGCCGCCGAGCACGTGGTCCAGGTGGACCTGGCGCCCAACGGCGGGTCCGGCGGTCTGGTGGCCATCGACCGCGACGGCAATGTCGTCATGCCCTTCAGCTGCGAGGGCATGTACCGCGGCGTGCAGTGCGAGGGCGACCCCCCGCGGACCGCGATCTACCGCTGACGTCGGGGCGGCGTCGTGCGGATCGGGCTGGCCGTCCATGCCGCCTGCTCCCCCACCACCCGACCACATCCCCCGGCCGGGCGCCCAGTCCGCCGCTCACGGCGATCCGGGACGACGCGCCCGCCCCTTGACTCCCAGGGACAGCGACCGTACCGTCTGGACGGTACGTAGCGCCAAACCGTCCAGACGGTACGATTTTTCCGGGAGCCGCCGCC
>CAJXLX010000192.1 GCA_913056335.1 uncultured Rhodothermaceae bacterium | reverse complement strand
GGGCTTCTGTGGCGATGTGATCCTGGTCCGCGAGGCGCTCTCGCAGAAAGGAAATCTCACCCTGGCGCCACTGCACCTCATTCTTCTGAGCCTTCAAATCCTGGCCACCACGAGCGCGCCGGGGATCGCCTTCGACGAGCGCTTCAGCAGAAGCAAAATGACAATGCCTGCTATGCCCAACGCCACCGTGGGCATGTGAACAGCCTCCCACTGTTGCGCTGCTGCCCACAGAATCTCGTGAATGTAGTTAGAGCGTTCAATATCGACGCCTAACAGGTGTTTGAGCTGGCTAAAGCCAATTACCAGGGCCGCTGCTGAGGTGAATCCGCTCAATACGGGATGCGACAGAAAGTTGACCAGGAAGCCAAATCGGAGCAGCCCCATAGCCAGCTGGAACACGCCCACCATAATGGTGAGCATAAGCGTGAGCATGATGTAGCGGTTGGGGTCGCCGTCGGCCATGGGGGCTACGCTGGCGGCCACCAGCAGCGACACGATAGCCACCGGACCCACGGCCAGCTGCCGCGAGGTGCCAAAGATAGCATATCCCAGCAGCGGAATAAGCGAAGCGTACAGCCCGTAGATGGGCGGAAGCCCCGCAATAAGCGCATACGCCATGCCTTGCGGAATGAGCATAACGCCGACGGTAATTCCCGCCGACAGGTCGCTTTTCAGGCTGCCAGGCGAGTAGCGCGCAAGTTGGTCAAGCAGAGGAAGGGCATCGCGAAGGCGAGCGAGCATAGGAACAGGAGGCCTGCAAGATCGAAAACACGGTACATACCGCAAGAGCGGCCCACACGTAGGCAGGCCGCTCTTGGGTAGATGGCAGAAGGCGCAGCTGCGTTACGCTGTTACAGCATCGCCCGAGGTGACCGGCGCTTCGTAGTCCGTAAAGTTGCCGTTCACGTACGTTACGGTGCGCCCGGCGCGCGCCAGGTAAGCCGAGGCCGCTGCCGCACGCGCGCCGCTGCCGCAGTGCACGATCAGCGTTTCATCGGCGGGCAGGTCGGCTTCGTATTCCGGCAGGCGGGTGTACGAGGCGTTGTGCGCGCCTTCGACATGCCCCGCGTCGTACTCCGAGCGGAAGCGTACGTCAACCACGGCGGTGTTATCGGCATGGCGGCGTTGCTCCAGCTCTGCGAAGTCAATTTCTTCGATGGAGGCCGTCTCTGCATCCGCCAGATAACGCTGGAGCGTTTCGAGCGAGGCGAAGGCTACCGGGTTGTCATATCCGATGCGCACCAGATCGCGCACCGCTTCGTCGACATCGTCTTCGTCGATGAGCAGCACGATCGGCGTGGTTTCGTCTTCGACGAGTGAGCCGATAACCGTGTTGAAGGAGGTGTTCATCGGTGCGTAGAGCGCTCCCGGAATGTGCGCCTCCATGAAGGCGGAGCGATCGATCCGGGTATCCACAAGGAGCGACGCGTCGTTTTCGGCGTGGGTCTTCAGTTCTTGCACCGTCAGCTTCCTCGGCTGCGGCAGCTGGCCGAGCACCGGCGCACCGAGCTTGTTGTCACGCTTCATGCGCGCAAAGTAGAGCTGCGGCTCGGGCTGTCCGTCGAGGATGGCCTCCACGAAGCGGTCTTCGCCGTCGAGGGCAGCGCCCACCATCGGGTTGTACTTGCGCTCGTAGCCGATCGTGGTTTGCGGTACGGCGCCCAGGGCTTTGCCGCAGGTCGATCCGGCGCCATGGGCGGGCCAAACCTGCAGGTAGTCAGGCATATCGAGGAAGCGCTGCACCGAACGGTAAAGTTCGCGCGCCGACGGCTCCATCACGCCCTCGACTTTTGCAGCGGATTCGAGCAGGTCGGGACGGCCCAGGTCATTCACAAAAGCGAAGTCGCCGGTTACAATGCCCATCGGCTCGGTGGCACCGCCGCCCTTGTCGGTGATCATGAACGACAGGTGCTCGGGCGTGTGGCCGGGCGTGTGCACCGCCTCCACCTCAATGTTGCCGATGGTGAAGGTGTCGCCATCCTTCAGGAGCTGCGCATCGTAAGATCCGCCGCTCTGCTTCGGCTCCTTGACCCACTCGTACTTCCAGTCCGCGGTGCCTTCGTCGGAGAGGTAGAGCGTGGTGTCGAAGCGCTCGGCGAATTCGCGGGCCCCCGACAGGAAGTCGGCGTGGATGTGGGTTTCGGCCACGGCCACAATCTCGACGCCCTCCTCTTCGGCCAGCTCCAGGTACTGGTCAATGTCGCGCTCAGGATCAATCAGGAGCGCTTCGCCGGTCTGCTGGCAGCCAATAAGGTAGGCGTACTGTGCGAGTTTCGGGTCGAATACTTGTCGGAATAGCATGGTATTCTGTATCGGTTAGTGAGCAAAGAAACAGCGTGTCGTCAGCACCGCGTGCTGCGTCGTGCTATACTACGTTTGGGGATGCGCAGGGGACGGCCCATTCGAGGTTAATGCGGCAGGTGCGGACGCAGCGCGCCGTACACCCAGGTTCCAGCAATGGCGCTCAGCAGGGCGACGAGCATCACGGAGTAGCCGCCGCCAATGAGTGCGAAGATGGGACCGGGGCACGCACCCAGAAGCGCCCATCCAAGTCCAAACATAATGCCGCCTACCCAATAGCGATAACTCGTCCACTGCTTCGGGTTGATGCGGATGGGCTCGCCATCAAGCGTGCGGATGTCGAAGTACTTGATGGATTGCACACCAATCATGGCCACAACCACCGCGCTTCCGATGATGCCGTACATGTGGAAGGACTCAAAGCGAAACATCTCCTGGATACGAAACCAGGATACGACTTCGCTCTGCACGAAGATGATACCGAAGAGCATGCCCAGCGTCATGTAGCCCAAGAGGCCGCCGACGGTGAGATTAGCTTCAGCTTGTTCAGGGTGTTGGGTCGTGGTAGACATAATAGATCACAGACCGTTGGTGTACAGGGTCGAAAAGGCGCACGGGGACGAACCAGAGGGCTACAGAATAAGCGGCAGAATCAGGTGCGTCACGAACAAGCCGCCAATGAAGAAGCCAATCACCGCAATGAGTGAGGGCCCCTGCAAATCAGCGAGTCCACTAATAGCGTGGCCCGAGGTGCATCCGCCCGCATAGCGTGCGCCGAAGCCGACAAGGAAGCCGCCCACGACAATCATGAGAAAACCCGGCAGCGACGCGAGTCCGCTCCACGAGAAGATATCGCTGGGCAAGAGCCCCGTGAAGTCGGTGATGCCAAGCCCCTCAAGCTGCGCGCGGGCCCCCGCCGAGATTCCGATCTCGGGATCCGGATGCGCCAGCACGGTAGTGGCAATGACGCCACCGAGTATAATCCCGACCGCGAATACGAGATTCCAGAGGCCCGATTTCTTCCAGTCGTACTGAAAGAACTTGACGC
>CAJXLX010000191.1 GCA_913056335.1 uncultured Rhodothermaceae bacterium | reverse complement strand
GTGTGGTGCGCAGACCCGTGGGCATCCACAGCCAGGCTTCGAGCGCAACGACGGCCAGAACGAGCGCAGTCACAGCGGCGCCGCCCCAGCAGAGCGCAGCCAGCGACCGGAAGAGCGCATCGTGGCGATACATGCGGCGCAGCCGCTTCCGGAGCGATGCAACAGAAGGAGACGAGTTCATGACGCGGGCAGGCTTGGATAGGCATACAACACTACACGATACCTTCGAGCGCGAAGGGGTGTTTCTGTTTGAAGCCGAGGCGAGCGCCGCCTGCTACGACCAGAACCAGCGCACCACGGGCAGGCGGCGCAGACCCAGCACATCGATCTTGGTGGCGTACCAGGCCAGGTCGGCGCCGCGCTGCACGCCACGGAAGGTAGCCACCTCTGCAGTAAAGCCCACCAGCTTGTCGATGAGCGCGGTGCTGGCTTGCTGCTGCGGACTGTCGTCGTGGAGCCAGAAGCGCAACATCTGCAGTACCGCTTCGGTGCAGAGCGTCAGCACCGCCGGCTGCAGAGCCACGTACCGGTTGGTGTCGGGCAGCGTGTCTTCGCTGGCGAGGCGCTGCAGCTCCGTGCGAATCTGCTCGCGAACGCCGGCCTTGCAGCGCATGGACGTGTCGAAGGTCGCCTGCACAAACGCACGCTGTTCGCCGAGCGCATCCACCAGAATGTAGAGAAAGGTAGCCAGGCGCTCCTCAAACGAAAAGCGTTCGTAGCCTTCGGTAGAGAGGCGCAGCAGGTGGTACTGTGTAAAGATAACGGTGTAAAACGCCTGCAGGGCCTCCTCCGGCTCATCGAAGTAGGAGGCAAAGGTCAGTCGGTCGGTGCGGGCTACGTCGCAGATCGCCTGTGTGGTGAGCGCGCCAGGGCTGTCGTGATACACCGCAATGGCGGCTTCGATGAGATGCTTCTTCTCAGCAAACTGATTGGGGTCGGTTAGCATATGGCGGCAGAGTATATGTGCGAGGCTACAATTGCGATAGGCAACATGCTGTACGACGCACGTACGTTGGGGTTGAGCCCAGTTACACATAAATGTGCCATTTCCGGCGTCCTCCTCAGCAAATAGTAGGGACACAGCGTGTCGTGGTGCGTGGTTAGCGACTTGCTGTCCAGGACACGCGCAGTGCCGATGGCATTCGCTCCACAGGTCGCCAGAGACGCAAGCGGTACCGACAGTGGTCGGCACAAGTTACCCGGCTGTGGGTTTCCTTAGCCCGGGATCAGGAGCAGAGCGGATATCCTGGGCGGTTATTGAACTACGCTAAACACGTACGCGCCGTGCCCCTACGAAGTGGATGCTCTACTCGCTACGGCGCACATTGCTTCACATGCTGTAGCTGTACATTGCATACGACGTATCGCATCTAACCGCCCGCGTCAAACGCAGAGAGGGACTGCCATGAGCACGCCGCCCGTTGAAGTCACCGAAGTGCTGCGCTTTGTGCGCGAGACGCCGCCATTCGGCGCGCTGCCTGACGATGCCCAGCGCCGCATTGCCCAGCACATTGAGATTAGCTATGCGCCTGGCGGCACGGTGGTGCTGCCGCTGCAGGCCGAGCCCGAGGCGCTTTTCCTGATCCGCTCCGGTGCGGTGGAACTGCACGACGACACTGATCGCCTCGTAGCGCGACTGGGTGCGCACGACTTCTTCGGCTACCCGGCGCTCCTCACCGATGCGCCCGCCCAGCGCCGCTGCACCACTATCGAAGACACGCTGCTCTATCAGATTCCCGCCGCCTACTTCGACAGGCTCCGCAGCGACTACCCGGCGGTCGACCGCTTTTTCAACCGCGCCTATGCCGAGCGCCTGCGCGACGCCATTCGTGAGCAGCAGACGCAGCGCGCTTTCACTACGCCCGTCAGGCACCTCCTCTCGCGCGAGCCCGTTACGATTGCAGCGGATGCCTCCATTCGCGACGCCGCCCGCCGGATGTCCGAGGCCCGCGTGTCGTCGCTCATCGTCACCGATGGTGATGCGCTTGGCATCCTGACCGACCGCGACCTGCGTACCCGCGTGGTAGCCAAGGGCCGTTCGTGTGATGCGCCGTGCCGCACCATCATGACACGCGAGCCCACGACAATCAGCGCCGACGCCTACGCGTTTGAGGCGCTCCTGGCGATGAGCCGCCACAACGTGCACCACCTGCCCGTGCGCGATGGCGAACAGGTTATCGGCATGGTGACGACCACCGACCTGATGCGCATGGAGGCCGATCATCCGGTCTATCTCGTAGGCGATGTGTGGAAACAGACATCGGTCGAGGGACTCGCCCGCGTATCCGACCGGCTGCCCCAACTCATGCAGCATCTGGCCGAAGCATCGGCGCACCCCGCCGATGTGAGCCGCGCCATCACCACCGTAGCCGATGCGCTCACGCAGCGCCTCATCGAGCTGGCGTACACCGAGATCGGGCCGCCGCCCATCCCGTTTGCGTGGGTCGCTCTCGGATCGCAGGCCCGCCACGAAATGTCGATCCACTCCGACCAAGACAACGCGCTTGTGCTCTCCGACGACTACGATCCGCTCCAACACGGCCCGTATTTTGACCAGCTGGCCACGTTTGTCTGTAGTGGACTCGACGCGTGCGGGTTCGTGTACTGTCCGGGCGATGTGATGGCCACGACCGATCGCTGGCGGAAGCCGGTGGCTACGTGGCGCCGCTACTTCCGCGACTGGATGGACGAGCCGCATCCCCAATCCCTCATGCATGCCAGCATCTTCTTCGACTGGCGTCCGGTGGCCGGAGCCCTGCAACTGGCCCACACCCTGCACGATTTTGTGCGGCAGCGCACGCCGAATCAGTCCATCTTTCTGGCGAGCCTCACCGCAAACGCCCTCGATCACACCCCGCCGCTTGGCTTCTTCCGCCAGTTCGTGCTGGAGCGCCACGGCGGCGAAACCAAGACGCTCGACCTGAAGCTGAACGGACTCGTGCCCATTGTCGATCTGGCGCGCATCCACACGCTCGACCGCGGACTCGCCCCCGTCAACACGCTCGAACGGCTGGAGGCGCTGAGCCAGAGCGACTCCTTTGCCGCCTCCGATGCCAACGACCTGCACGACGCGTTTTCGTTCATCGCCACCGTGCGGATGCGCCACCAGGTCTACGAGCTCCGCCGCGGCGAAACGCCCGACAACTACGTGCCGCCCAGCGCGCTCTCCGATTTTGAGCAGCGCCACCTGAAAGACGCCTTCAAGATCGTACGGCGCATGCAATCGGCTCTCGAACAGCGCTTCCAGACGCACTTTATTCGATAGCGGATTGCCCGCAAAGTGCCTATGCTCTCCTCGCTCTGGCTGGATGCAATGCGCTGGTGGTGGATGCGAAAAGACGTACGCGAGCCCCTGCGCACCGTGCTCCACACCGGCCCGCCCCATTCGCAGACGCCCATCGCCAACACAAAAATCGTCGCGGTCGATCTGGAGCTGACCGGACTCGCTCCCCGCGCCGATCAGATTGT
>CAJXLX010000190.1 GCA_913056335.1 uncultured Rhodothermaceae bacterium | reverse complement strand
ACAGCAGGTTGAGCCCCAGGCCTACCCGGCTCATCTGTGGAATGGTGAGGTGTCCGCTCCCGTAGACGATGGCGTTGGGGGGCGTGGCCACCGGCAGCATGAAGGCGCAACTCGCCCCGAGGGCGGCCGGAACGGTGAGCAGGAAGGGACTTTCGCCGAAGCCCACGGCCACCGCGCCTAGGATGGGCAGGAAGGCGGCCGTCGTGGCTGTGTTGCTCGTGATTTCGGTGAGTCCGATGATAGCCGCCGTTACGAGCACCACCACGAGTAGCAGCGGCCAGCTGCCGATAACGCCCAGCGCCTCGCCGATCCACAAGGCCAGCCCGGTCGATTCGATGGCCTGCGCCAGCGAGAGGCCGCCGCCAAACAGAATGAGCACGCCCCAGGGCAGGTCCTCCGCCGCCTCCCAGTCGAGCACGAACGTGCCCGTGCGCCCGTCCGCAGGCAGCACGAAAAGGAGCAGACCGCCCGCCATTGCGATCCCCGCATCCGTAAGGCCGGGCACCCACGCCTCCAGCAGGGGGCGGTTCATCCACAGGAGCGCGACGCCGGTAAATACAGCAGCAACCATCCGCTCGGGGTGGGTCATGGCGCCGAGATCGTCCAGACGGCGCTGCACCAGATTGGTGCCTCCGGCAATGGCCTTCGTATCCACCCGAAACAAAACGCGGGTAAGCAGCACGTAGGTCAGCGGCAGGCCCACAATCACGATGGGGAGCCCGATGCCCATCCACTGCGCAAACCCGATGTCGATGCCGTACGACTCGTTCATAAAGCCCGCCAGCAGCGCATTGGGCGGCGTGCCAATGAGCGTGCCCATCCCGCCGATGTTGCAGGCGTAGGCAATGGACAGCATCAGCGCGACCGCAAAGGGGGCCGTCTGAGGCTGCGATGCGCCGTCGTCCGATCGCGCCAGTGCCACGATCGACACACCAATAGGCAGCATCATCATGGCGGTGGCGGTGTTGCTGATCCACATGCTCAGGACCGCGGATGCCGCCATGAATCCGCCCACGAGCGCTCGCGGACTGCTCCCCACCTGCGCGATGATGTGAAGCGCAATGCGCCGGTGCAGGTCCCATCGCTGCATCGCAATGGCAATCAGGAAGCCGCCTAAAAACAGGAAGATGAGCGGATTGGCGTAGGGCGCGGTGGCCTCCGACATCGACTGGATGCCCAGCAGCGGAAAGAGCACCACGGGCACGAGCGCTGTGGCGGGAATGGGCAGGGCCTCGGTAATCCACCAGATCGCCATGAGCAGCGCCACACCTGCCGTGTGCCAGCCTGCTACGCTGAGCGTATCGGGCGCGGGCAACCAGAGGATGAGCGCCAGGGCCACGGGGCCGGCTACCAGTCCCACACGCTGCCGCCACGCGTACGAATCGGTGCCCAGAGAAGCGGAGTCGGCATCAGGCATACGCAAACGAGCATGGTGTGTGAAGGGCGTATGCGCTTGTATGGCACGGGGCCTACAGCGTTGCAGGCAACCAGCCGGTATCCAAGGACGGTGGTGGTCCAGTTCTAAGTGATGGAGACAACATGCCAGTCTCCGGTGGGGACAACGAATGCAGGGAGAACGCGAAGCTCAGTGCTTGCCCAGCACCGCACTCAGCTTCAAGGGGGCGTGCCCAAACAACTGCCTGCGTCTCGGAGGCGGAGCGGTGCCTTCGCTCCGATACTGGATCACAGTGCACGGGTTGAGGTTCACAACGGCACGTGCTCCTTATAGCTACTCCAACGACGCCACCGTATGCCCGATCGTACCCAAGGCCAGGTCGAAGCTGCTGTAACCGAAGCGATTACGAAGTTCGAACGCGAGTACCTGGGACGCGGGCCGAAGGAGGCGCGTACGTTTATCGTGGAGAACATGGTGGTGGTGCAGCTGCAAGGCATCTTGAGTCCTGCCGAGCAACAGTTGAGCCACGAAAACGGCGGGGTGGAGCTGATCAAGCAGATGCGCACGCGCCTCATCGAGAGCTCCAGCGACGACCTGCGCGCGCTCATCGTGGAGGAAACCGGCGCCGAGGTGGTCAGCCTGCACACCGACATCAGCGCGCGCACGGGCGAACGCATCTTCGTGTTTAGCCTGGACGATGACCTCGCATCCACCTTTGCGTAACGGCTCCGCCTGTGCGCTACCGGTGAAGTTTGGGCGCCCCCGTGCGGGGAACTTGCATGATGGTGCTCCATCACATAGCATTAGTGCAGTGTAGATACGGAGCGCCCTGCGGCGAGCTGAATCTGCACGCCACATACCGAGAGGCACAAGCGTTGCGCAGGCTCACCGAGCAGGTGCAACGATTGCATGCCGACTTTCAACGCCGTTCTTTTGTGGTGTTGTAAGTCGGCTTTTTTGTGTTGATGCCTACGCCGCCTTTTGCCCCAATGAATAGACTTCACGCAGCATGGCCGCCGTCAGTACACGTTTTATCTGGATGCTCTTTGCCGTCAGCCTGGGCGCACTGGGGATGCATGCGGTCACCGGCCTCGATGCCTCCACCGGCATGCTGCTGCGCGTTGACGGGCTCACGCTTATTATGGCGGCAGTCGTGACGTTTGTGAGCGGCATTGTGCACAGCTATGCGCGTCGCTACATGGATGGAAGCCTGCACCAGGCGCGGTTTTACGGACGCCTGCTGGCGCTCACGCTCGTGGTGCTGCTGCTCACTGCCGCTGACCATCTGGCGCTGTTTGGAGCCTGTTGGGTGCTCATGGGCTGGCTGCTGGCTGACCTTATCGGGCTCATTCGCGGGTGGCCGCAGGCACAAGCGGCGGCCCGGCGGGCGCGGTGGTCGTTTTTAGGGGGAAGCGCTCTGCTGGCTGCGGCCTTGGGGCTGATTGCCGGATACACCGAAACCGCCACCATCTCACAGGCGCTTGCGCAGACCGCCATGCTCCCCACCAGCGTGCTTGCGGGGGTATCCGTGTTGCTGGTGGGCGCCGCCATGATTCAGTCTGCGCTCATTCCGTTTCACGGATGGCTGCTCTCCTCCATGACCGCCCCGACCCCGGCCGACGACATCACGACATCCTCGGCCTCACCGGTCAGCACCCAACTGTAAAGGGGCTTGCCCGCCAGACGGTTGGCGATGCGCAGGGATTCGACGGCAGCTGAAAAGCAAAGCATTGTGAATTCGGGCAAAAGGACAAAGACAAACCGCCGGGGGCGGCTTGGCACATGATCAAGTTCTACGGTCTGACGAGTCGGTAGCATTGGTGTTGTGACCTTCGGATGTGCTCTGCGGCACGTTGCAGGTCACAAGGTCAGAAGTGACGCAGTTGGTCAAGCGTTAGACCGCATTTCCTTACTGGTCAGACCGCAGTGGTTTCTGTATAGCGGGGCCGCTAACGCTACCTTACGCGGATTTACCGGAGTAGAGACGATGACCGAGTGGCAAAAATCAGGCTGGCGCGCGAAACCGCGGGTGCAGATGCCTGACTATACGGATGAAGCAAAGCTGGAGGCCGTCCGGCCCAGGAGCCTCCCGAAATCGAAGGCAC
>CAJXLX010000189.1 GCA_913056335.1 uncultured Rhodothermaceae bacterium | reverse complement strand
ACGCAGTTCGGCGTGCGCCCGCACATCCGGTTCGGGCACGCAGTGCATCGCGCGGTGTGGGACGAAGACGCGCTCCGCTGGCGCATCGAGACGTCGGAGGGGACCTACGCGGCGCGGACACTCATCTGCGGTGTCGGTGCGCACTCGCAGCCCCGCATCCCCGACCTACCGGGGCACGAGCGCTTCGAGGGCAAGGCGTTCCACTCATCCGGCTGGCCCGAGGGCTTTGACCCGTCCGCCCGCCGCGTTGCTGTCGTCGGCACGGGAGCCTCGGCTGTGCAGCTTGTGCCGGCGCTACAGCCGCACGTCGAGCACCTGACGCTCTTTCAGCGTACGCCAGCGTGGGTAGTCCCGCACGGCGACCAGGAGATTCCTCCCGCGGTTCACGACCTGTTTCGCCGCATGCCAATGCTCTTGCGGATCTGGCGCTTCGTGTTGCATCACCTCCGCGAGGCCTCTGGCTGGCTTTTCTGGGAGCGGCGCGTCGCCCGCCTGGTGGAGCCGTTCGTTCGCTACTGGATGCGAAGCCAGATCTCAGACCCCGATCTGCGCAAGACGCTGATTCCCAACTACGCTCTTGGCTGCAAACGTATTCTTCACTCTGACACGTACCTCACTGCCCTTTCGGAGTCGAACGTTACCGTCGTCGACGGCGCTGCCCGTAAGGTGCATGCAGAAGGCGTGTCTGGACCAGTGGGGCGGTACAACGCGGACGTGATCGTCTACTGCACAGGGTTCGCGTCGACGACGATGCCCTTTAGTCGCAGCATCTACGGCCGGGACGGACAAGCGCTGTCGACGACCTGGGGCGATTCCCCGCGTGCACATCTGGGCACCACGGTGGCGGGGTATCCAAACCTGTTTCTCTTGCGTGGCCCGAATACCGGTCTGGGCCACAACTCCATCCTGCCGATGATCGAGGCGCAGATTGAGCACATCCTCGGCGCGTTACGGTACATGAACGCTACAGAAACCACTGCCGTGGAGCCACGCGCTGCCGCGCAGGCGCGCTTCGTACGCCAGGTTGACCGCTGGTCGGAGGGGACAGTCTGGACGGACGGCGGGTGCCGCAGCTGGTACCTCGACGCCTCTGGCCGCAATGCGGTGCTGTGGCCACGCTCCGTTGCCGCCTTCCGCCGCCGCGTTACCGACTTCAACCCGTCGGAGTACGCAACACTGCATCCGTCTGCGGTAGGTGGCACACGGGCGGCCGCCACTTGTCCATGGGGGGCTGCCTGAGATGATGCCGTTCCTCAAAGTCGTAACGGATCGCTTATCTGAAGTTAAGGGGCTATGGCCAGCGCTCCTCTGTGAATCTTGTCAGTGCGGATGAGGCAGAAAATGAGGAAGTAAAGATTTGAAATAAGAAATATAGAGTCATATAATATGTTGCACATTTTTCTGAATGCAGCCAGGTGAGCATTGTTTTCAACGTGGATGCATCTCCTACGAGCCGCCCACAGCCCTTGCGTATAAGGTGTTTCCCTGTCCGGGTAATCAGTAACTTTACGCAGTGTACTATAGAATACAATTACAATATCACTCCAAGTAGCATATTCTATCAGGACCAGCCGTGGAAGGTAAGCAGCATAGAAAAGGAACAACATCCTTTTTTGTGTGACATGGTTCTGCAACGATCATCTACGGCGTGCCTTTTTCCTTATGCTACTGTTCATCAGACCAATCTAAACATATGCAGATCATGCGCTTGATCCAAAAAACTGGAGCCCTACTCATCATAGCCGTATTACTTGGATGGGGGGCGTCTCCCGCGTTGGCGCAAGACGGCGTCAGGGGCGACGACGTCAGCGATAATGAACAGGCTGGGGATGCACTTGAGTCGCTCTTCCCAGAGTCGCTCGGCCCAGCCTCATTGGAACAAGTTGAACCAGAATCCGGGCTTAGTAGCGTCGGAATGTACACGCATCCGGATGTCGACGGTCCCCTGGCGTTGGTACTGGCATACGGAGCTACGGTCGAGGGAATAGTGGCGGAATTGACTTCCATGAAGATGGAGTCCGCGGATTGGGAGACCGAAGCATGGGACATCCAGGGCCGCAATGTGCACTACATGAATGTGCGCCAGGTAGACAAGGGAAGGGCTATTGAACGCCCTGGGGAAAGCGGTACGGATGATCGCCAGACGGAGAACCGAAGGGCCCTTGCCGTTGTGCTTGTCGATCAGTTCCTGGTGGGTTTCATGATCGAGCAGGATGTGGAGCCCGCACTGCTGCGAAGTCTCTTCGAGCAATACGATTTGGATGCATTGGCGTCGTGGGAAGCGCCGGGTTCGCCTCCACGCCACGCCTTGGCGGCTGACACGTGCCTCAGCATAGCGTGCTTAATGACGAGCGAAGATCTGGAATCGCTCTTTCCCGCATCGTTGGGAGATGCTACGTTAGAGCAAGTTGAGCCTGATGATAGCAGCCTCCGAAGCCGTGGCATATACGCGCATCCCGATGCAGATGGCTCGCTGTCTCTGGCACTGGCATACGGGGTCAGCGTTGAAGAAGGAGTCATGCGGATAAGCTCGTTACAGATGCAGGGGGCGACGGAGTCGGAGGATTGGCGCACCGAAGAATGGGATATGCAAGGCCATACCGTGCATTACATGAGCGAAGGAGAAAATGCCGTTGCTGTTAGTCTAATCGATCAATTCCTCGTGTTCACGATGACTGAAGAGACGGCTGAGCCTGCTCTGCTTCGCTCACTTTTCGAGAGCTACGATCTGAACGCACTGGCTTCGTGGGACGCCCCAGGTTCGTACATGCCCCACTCGCTGAGTTCGAACACATGTCTCAGCATCGAATGCTTCTCCGCGCGTGTCGCGTCGTGCAGCTCAGCCCAGATGATGGGACAGCTGAACCGCCGTCTGGGGGGCGTGTACACCGTCGAAGAGCCTGCTGATGATGAGCAGTGCCTGCTCTCGTTTGCGTTTACCAACAACCCGAATCCCGACTTTGTAGACAAGAAGGTGTTCTTTCCCGTTGAGCGCGACGCCAACCTCGTGGAAAATTTTCAACGTGGTGTGATGGAGCCTATGCAAGCCTGTCTGGAGGAAGCCGACGAAGCCTCAGAGCAATGTCGCGGGCCGCTACTTGATGTGATGGAGTGACCTTGACTCCGTGCCGCGTTCTCACAAGGTAGGTACAGTACTATCCACCAGCGCTGCCCCCTCGATTAGGGGGCGGCGCTTTTTTGTGCCTCCATCGGCTCCCTCCGCAGAACACAAAACACAACGTGATGCTGCCGCCATACCAGTCGCGCCTTGAGCGCTCCTTACTGATTCCCCTTTAGCGTGACGGCGTCGTTGCCGAAGAGCTGCTTCACGCCGCGCATGAATCCGGACGTCGGCTCAACGACGAACTTGCGGCTGCGCAGGCGCTCCGGACCACGCAGCTCCGGGGCGTGCACGTCGAAGTACAGCGTGCAGTTGCCGCGGTGCTCGGTGCACAGGTCGCGCAGGCGGTTCAGGGTGGAGCGGTCGAGCAGGTCAGCATTTACTTCAAGCACTACCTCGTTCACCAGCCGCTC
>CAJXLX010000188.1 GCA_913056335.1 uncultured Rhodothermaceae bacterium | reverse complement strand
ACCTCACCAGCCGGTGGAATCCGCGCATGAAGCCGTACATCTTCATGGAGCGGAACAACATCCACATCATCGACCTGATGCAAACGCAGTCGATGCTCGACGATGCGGCCGATGCGGCCCGCCGTTTTGCGCGGAGCGGACGCAACATCCTCTTCGCCGGTACCAAGAAGCAAGCGCAAGACATTGTGCGCGAGCACGCCGAGTCGGTGGACATGCCGCATATGGTGAACCGCTGGTTGGGCGGCACCATGACCAACTTCGAAACCATTCGGAAGAGTATCTTCCGCATGGAAGAGATCGAAAAGATGGAGCGCGACGGCACGCTCGACAAGCTCAAGAAGAAAGAGAAGTTGACGCGCCTGCGCGAGCATGAGAAGCTTGAAAACGTGCTGGGAGGCATCCGCGACTTGCCCGATACGCCGGGCGCCATCTTCATTGTTGACGTGAAGCGCGAGGATATTGCCGTGAACGAAGCGGTGAAGCTCGGCATCCCCATCATTGCGATGGTGGATACCAATGGCGAACCGTCGAATATCGACTATCCCATCCCCGCCAACGACGATGCGCTCAGCTCGATCGAGCTCATCACCTCCACGATCACCGAAGCCATTCAGGAGGGCTTGGAGGAGCGTGAGATGAAGAAGAAAGCCAGCGCGAAACGAAACGCGTAGTGTGTTTGCCGGGCCGGGTCGCACTGCGATTCGGCCCGCTTGCATGTTGTCTCTATCTGCTTTTAGATGACCCTGAATTCCAACCAATCCCATGAGTATTTCCGCCCAAGACGTAAAAGAGCTCCGCGATGCCACCGGCGTGGGCATGATGGACTGCAAGAAGGCCCTTGAAGAAGCCGACGGCGACTTCGACGAAGCCATTGAGCTGCTCCGCAAAAAAGGCCAGAAAGTCGTCAAGAAGCGCGCCGACCGCAAAGCCGAAGAAGGGCTTGTTGTTACGTCCATCGCTGCTGACCAGCGCCTCGGTTCCATCGTTGAAGTAAACTGCGAAACCGACTTCGTGGCGCGCAACGACGACTTCTCGTCGTTTGCCGACCGCGTGGCAGACCTCGTCCTACAGGAGCGCCCCGACGACCTGGATGCGCTGCATGCCCTCGATTACAACGGCGAGCGCACCGTGCAGGAAGAACTTGTTCGCATGACGGGCCGCATTGGCGAGAAGCTCGCGATCCGCCGCTTCGAGATCCTCAAAGCCAGCGACGACGGCCACATCGTGTCGTACATCCACCCCGGCTCAAAGCTCGGCGTCCTTGTAGACGTAACCGGCGACGATGAGCAGGCCCCGCTCGACGTGGCTATGCAGATTGCGGCGCTGAATCCGGTGGCCGTATCGCGCGACGAAGTCCCTGAATCCGTACAGGAAAAGGAGAAAGAGATTGCCCGCGAATCCGCCATTAGTGATGGCAAGCCCGAGCACGTCATCGAGAACATTGTGAACGGGAAGCTGAACCGCTACTTCCAGGACAACGTGCTCTTGGAGCAGGACTTCGTTAAAGACGCGTCGACCTCGGTGCAAGACATGCTCGACGAGGCGGACGTGTCGGTGCACGGCTTCGTACGCTACGCACTGGGAAACTAACCCGTACCGCAGCAGCAGGGGCTCAACCGCCGAGTGCCTGCTGCTGGGTACAGCCCTTACGTCACGCCATTCTCTCGAACCCCGATTACTTTTCGGCTCCTGCTATGTCTACCGGCTCGCCTGCGCACACTCGCATCCTGCTTAAGCTGAGCGGTGAGGCGCTCTTAGGCCCCGACCGCGACTTTGGCATTGACGAAACGGTGATTCGCAACTACGCACAAGAGATCAAGCGCGCGGTGGACCTGGGCGCTGAGCTTGCTATCGTGATTGGGGGCGGCAATATCTTCCGCGGCGTGCAGAACGCTATGAAAGGGATGACGCGCGCCCACGCCGACTACATGGGCATGCTGGCGACCATGATTAACGGCATGGCCCTGCAAGACGCGCTGGAGCAGGTGGGGCTGCAGACTCGGTTGCAGTCGAGCATCAAGATGGAGGAGATTGCCGAGCCGTTCATTCGGCGGCGGGCCATTCGGCATCTGGAGAAAGGACGCGTCGTCATTTTCGGGTCGGGCACCGGCAATCCGTACTTCACGACCGACACCGCCGCTGCGCTGCGTGGCCTCGAAATCGATGCCGAAATGATCTTGAAAGGCACGCGCGTGAACGGTGTGTTTACCGCCGACCCCGAAGAAGACAACTCTGCAGAACGCTTTGTGGAAATCCACGGCGATGAGATGATTCGCCGTAACCTGCAAGTCATGGATATGACGGCGCTCACGTTGTGTCGCGAGTCGTCGATGCCGCTGCGCATCTTCGACATGGGCGTGAAGAGCAACCTGACTCGCATTGTGCAGGGCGAAGACATAGGCACACGCGTTCACTGGAACGAAGAGGCCGATGCACCTTACGTCACTGCAGCCCTGTAATTGCGTCAACGCGTACCGACGCCCCTACACTGCACCGCCACTGGCTTTTTCACTGATCCGGTTGAACCGGCTTTTCGCTATGTCTGACACGCCTATTCAGGACCAACTCGACAGCGCCGACGAGCAGATGCAAGAAACGGCATCGTACCTGCGCAGCGAGCTCAACACTATTCGCGCTGGACGCGCCCGTCCCGCCATGCTTGACAACGTCAAAGTGGACTACTACGGCAGCAAAACGCCGCTCAACCAAGTGGCCAGCGTAAGCGCGCCCCAGGCCGACCTACTCATCGTGCAGCCATTCGACCAAAACGCCCTGAACGATATTGAGCGCGGCATCATGATGGCCAACCTGGGCCTGAATCCCTCGAACGACGGCTCCGTCATTCGCGTCCCCGTGCCGCCGCTTTCTGAGGAGCGCCGCCGCGAACTGGCTGGCACCGCCCGCGAACGCGCCGAAGAAGCCAAGATCTCCATCCGCAACATCCGACGCGAGATTAAAGACACCATTCAGCGCATCGTGAAGGAGCAGAACGTGTCCGAAGATGTGCGCTACGGGGCTGAAGAAGATCTACAGGACCTTACCGACAAGTACGTGAAACGCATCGACACCATGACGGAACGGAAAGCAGATGAAATCATGGAGGTGTGAGTAACATAATCGTATACGTAGGCTTACAGATACGTGTATGAGTACTGCAGCGCATATCGCACCGCACGATACTGCCTGCAGCGCCGGTTACCATGACCAATTACCACAAACGGAGGGGTGCCCGAGCGGTCGAAGGGGCTCGCCTGGAAAGCGAGTGTACCGTTTACGCGGTACCGGGGGTTCGAATCCCTCCCTCTCCGCATCAACTCTCTGCCGAACCGGGCTGCTTTATGGGCAGTCCGGTTTTGCCGTATCCAGCGCGCCCCGCTGCGGATCATTGCCCACCGACCTGACTTCCCCCTTCGCATGATTCATAGCATGACTGGATTCGGGCGCGGCCAAGCGACCCACAAGGCCGCTACCGTCACCGTAGAAGTGCGCTCGGTTAACAAACGCCACCTCGACGTATCGGTGCGCGGACCGCGTGGGCTAGGCGAGCGCGAGTTGGCCATCAAGCAGGCCATCAAAGATCGGTTTGATCGTGGCCAG
>CAJXLX010000187.1 GCA_913056335.1 uncultured Rhodothermaceae bacterium | reverse complement strand
CCCAGCACATCAGGCTCGCGGCGAATGACTTGATTTCGTTCCATGGCTACCTCGTTCAATCGGCGAACCGTTTTGCAATGAGACAAAACGGCGTAGGTCTTGGTTCGCGTGGGTCCGCATAACGGCCCGCCGATCAGCGGCAAAGGGCCCATGACCGATTTCTGGGAGTCGACGGAGGTACCGATGGTGCCGTCGTTTGGGCCTTCTTGCCTGCTGTACGGGCTGGTTCGTGAAGCGCTTGTTTATGCGGACCGGAACCGCACCCGGGGTGAGATAGCGACGCATTACGGCGCTATGGACAAGAGGATTTCAGCGCTTCTATCTTCTGGACAAGAGCACTGAGATCGTAATCGTGCTCATCCATGAATCGAAGTACGACGGCGCCACTTGGCAAAAATAGCACGTAGTTTCCGCCATAGCCCAGCATGTACACGACCTCTACGGTGCACTCGGAGGTTCTAACCCTAGTCGACCAAAACGAATGCCGATACCTCATGCCTCGATCGTCACCTCCCGTGCTGTAGCCGGCCCAGGCTGTGCGGCCTAGCGCCTCGCGGGTTTTCTCGCGGTGGAGCAGTTGCCGTCCATCGTGGCTCCCGGCATTCGAAAACAATAAGGCGATTTTGGCTGCTTCGTCGAGGGTGGGCAGGGCTCCATATGCCAGAATCGGAAGGCCTTGTGATCCATCGACTTCCACGGTATGCAGCAGGTGAAAGTCCTCCGCCCCGATCGGTGCCAACACGTTTTCACGCACCAAATCCCAGTAGTACACCCCCTCGCCCTCTTTACGGCGCACATAGTTCTGCAGTGCGTAGGACAGCACAAAGAAGTTTGTAGAGGCATAGTTGAACTGCTCTCCGGGCCCCTCGGGATAATCACCGAGCGTCGCGATATTCTGTATGGCCTCCTCGGCGCCGCGGGCCAGGACGAGAATATTGAGAAGATGCTCCGCCTCTTCACTTGCTTCCACGCCCGTGACCATGTTCAACGTGTGACCAAACGTCACGCCTTGCCATCCGGGATGGTCTGCCAATTCAGGCACATAATCGGTAATGGGAGCATCAAAGATCTCTTCCCCATACCGCTCCGCAAAATAAAACAAGGCCAGCGCCCCCGCCATGCTCTTCGTGACGGAGTACACGCCGTGGCGCATTTCATGCGGGTACGGATAGCGTCCATGACGTGTGGTTGGGGGATGCCGGTACAGCGTGTCGTCTATGATTACTGCCCCTACGCTGATTGGCGCATTCGTCCGTCGAAACGCATCGAAATAATGGCCAACTGAAGTACTTGTATCGACGCTATTTATTGGGAGAACAGGAACCCTTTCCTTTCTTTGGTCATCATGATCTTCGATCACCTTCTCAACATTGGGATAAGACGTGGGGTGATATTCTGCCTCAAGCATGGCCCGCATGTTGCCCACCTGATCGGCGGTAATATCGGCCGTTTCCTGACTGCACTGGACATACACATCACTGATCTCCGCAGGCTTGTAAACGAACGTGGCCACGCAATTCCGGGCCTGCCCCATGTATCTGTCTGTCAACGTGAGTGGAAAAGATGCACGGCTCCATGCGCCATCCGCTTCTTCGTGCCACACGTCTCCGGTGCCGACGATTACATCCCAGAAGCTGTTGCTTTGATGTCTGGTGTAAATAATATCCTTTTCCACCGGAATTAACTCTCCCTCATGGGTGACAAAGTCTATTGTGAATCCGGGAAACACCTTTTCGCCAGAGTAAGGCTCTCTGTCTATCGGAAATGTCAGTTCTGTATCTGTGAACGACACGGTACCGGAAAAGCGATGGGTCGCCTCAAGAGCCCATTCAGGTCTTGAAAAATGACTCATATCCAGCAGGGCAAGCGTGTCAGCCCCTGGCGTCTGCTCCACAGTTAGTTGCTGAGCAGTCAGTTGGCTTCGAGGTTGCGTCAATCGTGGACCGTTCCACGGAGCAGGTTCTTCCTGAAAACAGGAACTCGCTATCAAAGCGAGACAACCGATGATCAAATATCTTCGCATGGAAAACGCTGGTCAGCCATTGTGTTACGCCCCCTACAGCTGCATAACGATCGAGACCAACTGCAAGGGGCAAGAAGCCGCCTAGCAGGACCTCTTCCGCACCAAACAAGGCCCGACCAGTCCCATCACAGTGCCCCACTCGAAGGCGAGGTTGACATCCTGCAGTTCGAAATGCGGGTCGTGCGTGCAGAGACCTTCACACCGTACAGCCAGGCGTCTGTCCATCGCAGGGTGCATGGTGATGCAGTGGACCGTCTGGTCCATGATCTGCCGGGACCTGGTGCACTTGCATTCGACCTCCTCCGCCAGGGCGACACGGATACTCCCGGTGGTACTCAGGTTACAGGGCGAATCCTCTCGGCGCTCAGCCGGCGGGCGCCCTGCCTCATGCGTCGTCTGTAAATCGGCATCACGATTCCAAGCAGTGCGTATGCCCAACCGGCAATTGGCAGGGCATTCGGAAATGCAGCAGCGGTCACCATCGACAGCAGAGCTGCGATGGCCAAGATGCACCAGGTGCCGAGCTCCGTACGCGTCTCGATGCGCTCCGTCTCATCCAGCTCCAGATGGTGGCGTTGCCGCCACGCGTGCAGGTTGAGTAGCGCGATGGTCATCGACATGAACATGAAGCCGATGCCGTAGATCACGAACATCAGGTTTACATCGTGCACGCTGGTGATGCCGAGCGTGCGGATGTCGGGCCCGATCGACAGACCCATCAAGCTCGCGGTGGAGCCAGTGACGGCGCTGGCCATGTAGCGCAGCGGGTAGACGAAGACGAGGATGGTGAACACGAGGAGGCAGCTGAGCACGATGCTCGTGCCGTCATCCAGGCCGTAGCGCCGGCTCCAGCGGTGGTGTCCGTTCCAGAACACCATGAGCAGGGTTGCGCTGAGAACGAAGCCCGGCACGTGAACGAGCGCGCCGGTCAGCGCCTGCATGGTCGTAGGCGGATCGAGCGAAATGACGAGCAGCGTCAGCGCGAACGCGAATGCTGCGTCCGTGAAGGTCTCGATGCGCGTCATATCCAGGCCGCGCAGCCTGAACCCGTCCGAGTCACGTGGAATCGTCATTGTTGGCTCCTTGTCCGCAAGCTATGCCGCTCCGTCGGCTGCCGCGCTGATTCAATATTGCTCATTCTCCTCGCATAAATTTCCCGGCACCTCTCTACACCCGGAGAGGCGGCGAAGTTTCCGCACGCGCGTTTTCGGCTTGCGGCATAACGGTTTGCGGCTCAGCGGCGCAGGGCCGCGCTACGCGCCGTCGAAACTCGTCTCAACCGGGACGCCTGAACGCAGCGTCTGTAAAACGACGCAACTGTGCTCGGCAGCGGCCAAGAGCTTCTGCATCACCTTCGGGTCGGTCCCCTCGACCGCCTCGATATCGACGTGACATCGCATCGCTTGGAATCCGACAGGGACGGTTCTCTCGACGAGCAATGTCCCTCGGACGTCCACGTCAGCCGCGACATCCACCTCAAGGAAGTTCAGCGTAACGCCGAGACGATCGGCGATCATCCGGATGGTTGAGTCCAGACAGACGGCGAGGGCAGCACAAAGCACGTCTCCGGGATTCGGGGCGTCGTGATGACCGCCG
>CAJXLX010000186.1 GCA_913056335.1 uncultured Rhodothermaceae bacterium | reverse complement strand
GTATCTGCGCGAGCTCCAGTTCACGGCGCACCGCCTGCACCTCTGCGCGCGTGGCGGTGCCGGCATCGAAGGCCAGCTCGGCTTCGCGCAGGGCCGCGCGCAGTTCGGCAACCCGGCTGGTATCGGCCACCTGTCGGATGCCCGCATCGCGCGTGTTCACAGCGTACTCGGCACGGGCCTGCATGAGCTCAGCCTCGGCCTCGGCCAGTTCGATGCGTTCATCGCGGTCGTCGATGCGGGCCAAGAGGGTACCCGTCTGCACGCGGTCGCCTTCCTCCACGGCGCGTTCGCGAATAACCCCGCCCCGTTCGGCGCTGACAGTTGTTCGTTGCCAGGGGCGTAGGTGGCCCGTGGCCTCAGTGCGCACGGGAAAGTCGATGCGTTCTACGCGCACCACGTCGACCTGGGCTTTTGAGTCGCTGACCTCCTCGGCCTCGGGGCGGTCGTCATCAGCAGTTGCTTGGCCGGTAAGGCGGGGCCAGAAGCCATATAGAATGAGACCACCCACCGCTACAAGCAAGACGCCCGCGGCCACATGCCAGGCGCGCAGCGAGCGAAGCGAGAACGCAGACATCAGTTCAAATGCTGTTTGAGATGAAAAGAGATAAGCTCCACACGCTTATGATACGGAATGCGGATTGTGAATTACAAGTGCGGGGGCGACTCCTCAAGGCTGTGCAGCGCTCCAGTCCATTGTTAAATTACCCCACAGGTATCTGCCAACGGAGGGAGAGATGGTTCCCCCGACCGCGATCGGCGCTCCTGCGTCGGTTTGAGCACAAGCCCCGTGCCCCATGTCACCGGCCCCCCAATGCATGCTATCGGCAGGACCGGGAGCGTTGGTGATTGCCCCGCGCGTCTGTTATTTTGGGAGATGCATAGGAGCCGCGCGTTGCCCACTACTCCGTCCGCGCTCCGAACGATTCGTTGCTTGCCCACTTGACCAATCTCGTTTATGACTGCTTTGCCACTCCGCTATTTTATTGCATGCGTGCTGCTGGCTCTCGGCCTCGTCGTTGCTCCCACTGCGCAGGCGCAAGACGTGCCCATTTCCATCAACACACCGGTTGAAGGCATCGACCGCTACAACCCGGATATCCCCACTCCGCAAGACGTAATCGGCCACGAAATCGGCACGCGCCATACGCGTTCGGCGCAGGTGATTGACTACTTCGAGGCGGTCGCCGAAGCCAGCGACCGCGTGGTGATGGAGCGCCACGGCACCACCTACGACCACCGCCCGCTCATCCATGCCGTGGTGGCGCCGCCCGAAGACTTGAGCCGTCTCGATGAGATCAAAGCCCAGAACCAGGCGCTGTCGTCGGATCCCGGCTCGGTGTCAGATGCGGACCTCGCCAACTTGCCTGCCGTGGCGTACATGGGCTACTCGATTCACGGCGACGAAGCCAGTGGCACCGAAGCCGCTATCTTGCTGCTCTACCACCTGGCCGCGGGCGAAGGCCCTGCCGTGGATGCCGTGCTGGGTGATGTCGTCACGATCATTGACCCGCTCTTCAACCCCGACGGACGCGCCCGCTTCGTGAACTGGGTCAACGGCAACCGCGGCGACACCGCCACCGCCGACGACCAAGACCGCGAGCACAACCAGCCCTGGCCCGGCGGACGCACCAACCACTACTGGTTCGACCTGAACCGCGACTGGATGCCGGTGCAGCATCCGTCCTCGCAAGCGCGCATCGCGCTCTACCAGGACTGGCGTCCGCAGGTGCTCACCGACTATCACGAAATGGGCTCCGACGCCACCTACTTCTTCCAGCCCGGCGTACCCAGCCGCACCAATCCCAACACGCCCGATGTAAATCAGGAGCTTGCGGGCGATCTGGCCGAGTACCACGCCGACTTTCTCGATGAGATCGGCTCGCTCTACTACACCCGCGAGCAGTTCGACGACTTCTACTACGGCAAAGGCTCCACCTACCCCGACGTACAGGGCACCGTGGGAATCCTGTTTGAGCAGGCGTCCTCGCGCGCCCTCAAGAACGACACCGACAGCGGCGAGATGAGTTACGCCTTCACCGTGCGCAACCAGTTTCTGGCGTCGCTTTCTACGCTGCAAGGCACCGTCGAGATGCGCGAGAACCTGCTGCGCTACCAGCGCGACTTCTTTGCCGACCGCGACGACTTCCTCGACGACGCGCCCATGACAGGCTATCTCATCAGTAGTGAGCGCTACCCACAGCGGGCACAAGCGCTCGGACAGTTGCTCATGCAGCACCGCGTGGAGCTCTTCGACCTGGAAGACACCGTCGAATCGGGCGGACGCACGTACCGCCCCGGCTCGGCCTACTGGGTGCCGCTCGATCAGGAGCAAGGGCGCTTCGTGAAGGGCGTCATGGAGCAGCGCACCACGTTCCAAGACTCGCTTTTCTACGACGTCTCTACGTGGACGCTGCCTCTCGCTTTTGGCACCGACCACAGCGAACTTACTTCCACCCCCAATGGCGTGCGCGGCGAGCGCATCACCGATATGTCGTACGACGGCGGACGCGTGGTTGGCGGCGAGGCCGACGTCGCCTATGTGATGCCGTGGGGCCGCTACTTTGCCCCCCGAGCGCTCTACCAGCTGCAAGATGCCAACATCACCACCCGCATGATGCCCGACCCGTTCGAGGCCGAGGTGGGCGGCACTACGCAGTCGTTCGACCGTGGCGCCATCGTCATTCCGCTTCAGCAGCGCAACGCCACGCGCGAGGAGGTCCACGCTGCCGTGCAAGAGGCTGCTGCAGCGCATCACGTTGAAATCATGGCGCTGAACACCGGCCTCACTCCGCAAGGCCCCGACCTGGGCTCCGCCAGCAGTCCCGTACTTCAGAAGCCCGAAATCGCACTCGTTACCGGCACCACCGGACGCTCCCGCTGGGGCGGGGCCAGTGCGGCCAACGCGGGCGAGGTGTGGCATCTGCTCAGCGAGCGCTTCAACATGCCCGTGTCGCTGCTCGACATCAGCTACATGGAGCGCCTCGACCTCGACGAATACAACACACTCGTGCTGGCGGGGGGCGGCTACGACGGACTCAACGCCGAGCGCGTGCAAGAATGGGTGCAAGACGGCGGTACGCTCATCGCCTCGCACACCGGGGTGCGCTGGGCCGTAGACCACGAAATGGTCGAACTCGAAGAGAAAACGCTCGATGTCGATTCGCTCGTCGCCAACCAAGACTATGCTGATCTCGGCAGCGCGCGCGGTGCACAAGGCATTGGCGGATCCATCTTCGAGGCTGAACTCGACACCACCCACCCGCTGGCCTTCGGCTACGACGAAACGATCCCCGTCTTCCGTCGCGGCACGCGGTTCTACGAGCCGCACCCCGAGCCCGGACACACCGTAGGCACCTACACCGACACCCCGCGCATTAGCGGCTACGTGTCGGATCCCGTCGAAGAAATGGCCCAAGAAAGCGCCGCCCTCGTGGCCGAACGGCGCGGTAGCGGACAGATCATTCTGCTCATGGATAACCCCAACTTCCGCGCCTTCTGGTACGGCACCAACGGGCTGTTCATGAACGCTCTGTTCTTCGGTAGCACGCTGTAACCGGGCTTCCACCGGATGTCATCGAACCATCTCCCGCACGTTTTTAGGGAGAACACAACGCAGCACGCCCCATCCACAGGACCTTCCGCGCTCCGGAGGGTCCTGTTTTGTTGTGATAGGCTGCATCTCAGCGGTAGAGCAACGGCGCACCGCTCCACGATGCCATCCAGCCCCGCCACTGGAGCGCGACGGCTATACGAAGAGCCATCAACCATTGTA
>CAJXLX010000185.1 GCA_913056335.1 uncultured Rhodothermaceae bacterium | reverse complement strand
TCGGAAACGCCCGCCGGATAGCCTCAGCGACGCGGACGCCTACTTCGGCATCCGGGCACTCACCGACGGGAACGACTCCGCCCCCGTCCTCGACGACGAGAGCGACGAGTTCGAACTCGTCTTCGACCTCGGTCCCGACGAACTGACCCCATCCGTGTGGGTGGATGCGCTGCTCGGCACGGGCCTTTCCGATGCGCCGCGCGAGCCGTTGGCCACGCTCATTCGCCGCATGAACACGCACGCCGCGCCCACCGTGGCGCTCGACATCCCCTCGGGGCTCAACAGCGATACCGGGCAGGCCCACGCGCCCACGGTACAGGCCGATACCACGGTCACGTTCGGCGCAGAAAAGGTCGGACTGCGCCTGGGTGCGGGGCTGGAGCAGGCGGGTCGCATTCGGACCGTGCGCATCGGCATTCCGCAGCACGTGCTTCATGAGCATGCCCGCAGGTCGGGCTCTGCCTACGGCACCACCGATGCGTATGTGCAGGCGCAGTGGCCTGAGCGTACCCGGCAGTCGCACAAGTACAACGTGGGGATGGCGCTCGTAGTGGGCGGCAGCGCGCCCTATGCCGGGGCGCCAGCGATGGCGGCACGGGCAGCGGCACGCAGCGGGGCCGGATACGTGGCGTGTGCGGTGCCCGAATCTATCCAACAGACGGTAGCCAGCCATTCGCCCGCATTCCCCGTGCACGCCTGGCCGAACCGCCGCAGCAATGTCGCCGAGGCGCTGCACGATCCGCTGCAGAAAGCACGCGCGCTGCTCATTGGGCCCGGACTCGACCCCGAAGCTTCCGCCCCGGTCATCCACGGTCTGCTCGACGCATTCGAGGGACCCGTGGTGCTGGATGCGGGGGCACTCCCCGTGGTTAAGGAGCGGCTCGCTTCAAAGGGCTCCGCGCCTGCACCGTGGGTGCTGACCCCGCACGCGGGCGAGTTCGCTCGGCTCACTGGCACGAAGCCATCCGACATTGACGCTCCCTCTCGCATCCACCTAACCCAAAAATATGCTGCGGAATGGGGCGTGACCCTGCTGCTAAAGGGCTACCCGAGCGTAGTGGCAAATCCAGAGGGGCGCACGTTTGTGGGATTGGCGGGCGGCCCGGCGCTGGCCACAGCGGGCACGGGCGATGCGCTGGCCGGGCTCATTGCCGGGTTTGCCGCGCAGGGCCTTGCCCCGGTCGACGCGGCGGCCTGTGCGATGCACCTGGGCGGCCGCGCGGCGGAGCACGTAGCGGCGCAGCAAGATGCCCGTACGCTCACCCCGCTTGACCTCATCGACGCGTGTCCGCATGCACTGGATGCATTGCCTTCTCTCAACAAATAACACAGGTCATGGCCCATCTGCTGCACACGCTACGCCGCCCCACCGTGCAGGCCGTGCTTTGGACGCTCGGCATTCTCGTTGCGGTGACGGTGCCGGCCTCAACCGTGCCCACCGGGCCGCCTGAGATGGGTCTTGACAAGGTAGTACATCTCATTATGTTTGCAGGATTTGGGCTTCTCTGGATGCGTGCGCTCGCGGCCCGTCCACGATCTCATGCGCTTTGGGTTGTGGGCGGAACGGGACTGGCGCTGGCGGTGGGGAGTGAGTTACTCCAGCACGCTGTTCTGGCAACCCGCCAGGGCAGTCTCTACGACGGGGTAGCAAACGTGCTCGGACTGGTGCTGAGCCTGGCGTGGGCCGTGGGGCGTCCGGTGCAGTCGAACGCAACGACGAAGCCCTCATGACGGGGTCGGCGTCCACGAGTTCGGGAGTAGCGCCTTCGGCACGCGAATGGCCGCCGGTACGCGGTGCGAGGCGCGCATCCACTGGGGCAGCTTGCGCGCAATGAGCGGCGCCGTGAGCAAGCCCTTTGAGCCGAGGCCCAGCATCACCCAGGTGCGCGGGTGCTGAAACGGCCCCACCAGCGGCAGATTGGTGGCGTCGTGCTTCACACGCACACCCACCGCCACGTCTTGCACGGTTGCCCGCTCAAGCGCCGGGAGCATTGCACTTGTTTTCTGGAGGATGCGCTGGGTTTCGGCCTCCGACGGCTGCAAATCTGCAAACTCGTGCTCGTAAGAGCTGCCAAGTACAAACGTGTCTTGGTTCGGCACGATGTATCCGCGTCCCGAAATCGGGGGCAGCCCCGAGGGCGCGTCGTTGAGGCGCACCGTGAGCGTCTGCCCCTTAATGCCGTGGAGGTCGAGCGGCTCAAGCGCAGGCAGCGAGGGGTAGCCTTGTCCCACACAGCAGAGCAGGTAATCGTATTGCTGCGTAGTGCGCGCCCGGCCCGACTCGATGTGAACAGCAACGCCGTCATCGTGGGGGGTCCAGTCCAGCAACCGGGTGCGGGGCGTGTAGGTCGCGCCTGCGGTTCGGGCTCGCACCAGAGCCGCGCGCACAAAGGCGGGCACATCCACCGCGCCGCCGCGGGGCAGCCAGAGCGCGCCGTCGTGCGCCTGGACGCTCGGGTAGCGCTCGGCGAGCGTATCGGCGGTCCACCAGTCGCACCAGCGCGGGTGCTCGGAGGCGGCGTCCTTGAAGAAGCGGACTTGTTTCGGCTCGGTGGTGGGGCGTAGCACGCCGCTATCGTTGAATGTCGACTTTGCCCGGGCCCGCGCAATCGTTTCTGTGAGCGCGCCCCACGCTTCTGCTGCCCGCCAGGTGAGGTTGGCGCGCCGCCCCATGAGCGGATTCGCCAGCCCCGCCGCTGCGCCTGATGCCCCCGACGCAGCCTCTTCGGCATCAATGACGTGCACGTCGTACGTATCCGCGAGGTAGAGCGCAGCGCAGGCGCCCGCGAGTCCAGCACCGACAATGCAAACGGAGGGGCGAGGCATAGTGTTTGATCGATAAGCACGGGGAAAGCGCGACATGCGTCAACGAGCCGCTGCCTGGGGCGATCCGCTGACGACAATTAGCTCTCAACTCAACATCACCCTCACAAACCGTATTCGCCAGCCCGCGTGTAATCACAGCATCATACCTCTGCTACTCACACAACGCGCTCTAAATGGCGCTCTAAATGCATGACCGATGCCCCATACCTCATTGTTGGTGGCGGCACCATCGGGCTGGCGCTGGGCTGGACGCTCGCGCGGCGCGGGGCTTCCGTCACGCTCGTGGAGCGCGATCGGGCCGGACGCGGCACTTCGTGGCTGGCAGCAGGCATGCTGGCGCCCGATGCCGAAATCGGGTTCGAAGAGCTGGAGCTCTATCGCCTCAGCCGCGAAAGCCTGAGCCGCTGGCCCGACTTTGCCCGCGAGCTGGAGGCCGATGCCGACATGGCCGTCGACTACCGCGACGACGGCACCCTCATCGTGGCCGACGATCCCGATAGCGAAGAGGCGCTGCGCCGCCTGTACGACTTTCAGACCGAGCACGGCCTCAACGTTACCTGGTGCTCCGGGGCCGAGGCGCGCGAGATTGAGCCGTTCCTGGCGCCGCGCCTCGCTGCCGCTATCCATGCGCCCATGGACCATCAGGTCGACAACCGGCTGCTGGTGGAGGCGCTCCGCGTCGCCTTCCAGAACGCGGGTGGCACCTTGCATGAACATACCGAAGTTGCGGCGATTCTTCCGGATGAAGAGACGCCTCGCATCCGCCTGACCGACGGCGAAACCTTAACTGGGCAAGCCGTGGTGGTGGCGGCAGGCGTGTGGTCGCGCGAACTCGACGGATGGACGCCCGAGCATACGCCATCGGTGCGCCCCGTGAAAGGGCAGATGCTCCAGTGCCGAATGCAAGGCGCATTCGAGCTGTCGCACGTCATTCGCGGGCCCGACGCCTACCTTGCGCCCAAGAG
>CAJXLX010000184.1 GCA_913056335.1 uncultured Rhodothermaceae bacterium | reverse complement strand
CGAGTTGCTCCCATATGTACGGCCGGAGCCAGCGGCGCCATCAGCCGCACCCCGCCGTCGCCATACCACGCGTTGTTAATGCGCACTGGCGGAAACACCAGCGGTAGTGCTGTGGACGCCATAACGTGCTCCACAGAAAGCTCGGCTTCGCGCCCAATACGGTCGGGCCGTTCCCACTCATCGAACGTGCCGCCTTGCACCCAGGTTACGGTCTGCCCCGTAGTGTAGCTGGTCGTTACAACGGCCACGCCCTTCAGCCAGCCTGTACGTACGTTCTGGTTAATGCCGCGAAGGGTGTTATCGTGGGCGGCCATCTTTTCGTACAGAAAGGTTCGCAGCGGGCTGGGGTCAAGCACACCGCGCTGCCGCGCTGCCGCTGCTGAACGGCCCACTGGATCCCGGTCGGCAAACAGTTGACGCATTACGGCAAGGCCCGAGTTTACGTCGAACACCCGGTCGGCTGTGAGTTGCTCCCAGTTGCTCACTAAGCTACTGGCCGCTTGCCGGAACGTACCTACATGATTGGCCAAGTGGGTCGTATTGATGGCTCCGGCCGAGACGCCTGTAAGGAGCGAGAAGCGAAAGTCGGGGAATGCCTCGGCCATGTAGTTCAGCACGCCCACCTGATATGCCGCCCGTGCCCCGCCTCCCCCCAACATGAGCGCAATGGTTGGGCGCGTGTCGTCATCATTGGAAGGCGACTCAGCATCAGTGCTCAGCAGCGTACGCGGCAGAATGCGACGGTACCATGAGGTCATAGGCATGCAAAGGCTGTTCAGTGGAACACGACCGGCGCGTATGTCGGATACGGTAAACGATATGCGGCCAGATGCCGAAACTTACCAGAGCCCCCCTGTTAATGTTGTCTGTCGTTGTTGCCTGCAATGGCGACTCAAAGACTCTCGTGTACTTCCGTGTACTTCGGGGGTGCTCTTCCTCCGTTCCCGTATCCCGCCCGCATTATGCCCCCCTCACCCGCACATGTGCTTTTTTTGTTCATTGATGGCATTGGGCTGGGCCCCGACTGCTCCACCAACCCGATGGCTGATCTGGGCTCACATTGGAGCCTGCTGGCCCGCCACTCAGGGTGGACCGCACGTACGCCCTTCGTTGACCGCGCCCGCCATGTATTTCGTTCGGTTGATGCTACGCTTGAGGTAGATGGCCTACCACAGAGCGGCACCGGACAGGCGTCGCTCTTTAGCGGAGTCAACTGTGCCAAGCGGGCCGGGCGGCACTTCGGCCCCTTTCCGCACTCATCGTCGAAGCCAGTACTCGCTACGCACAATCTGTTTCAACGCGTATACGCGGCTACGCAGAATGCAACGGCCTGTGCATTTGCCAACGCCTATCCGCCTGTTTTCTTCAAAAGACGGGCCCGCCGTAACCGGTGGACCGTCACAACGCTGTGCAGCCGGCAGGCAGAGGTGCGTCTTCGCTCTGCGCCCGATGTGCATGCCGGCCATGCGCTTCCTGCTGATTTAGTAGGCACAGCCTGGAACGAACATCTGAACATCGCTATCCCCCAGCAAACTGCTGACGCGGCGGGGCGCATGCTCTATCGTATTATGCAGCGCTACCAGCTTACACTGTTCGAGTACTACGAAACCGACAAAGCCGGTCATGGGCGCTCTCATCTCTCTATTCCCACTATTTTGAGTCGGTTGGATGCGCTGCTGGGCGGTATTTTAGACGACTTTTCGGTCACGCGCGACCTGCTGCTCATATGCAGCGACCACGGCAATCTGGAAGTCCCTCATCAGAAACCGCATACACGCCACCCGGTGCCGCTGGTAGCCTACGGATGCGGAGCCGCCGCCTTTCGATCAGCGACCACCCTCACCGATGTCACGCCCGCGCTGGCCAGCCTTTTTGGTGCCTCAGCCTCCTCGCCAATGACCATTTCGCCATCTGGATAACGTGGCATGGCATCATTGCGTAGCACTTTCTGCGCATGCGGTTACGGGCGCGCTGCCACGTTTGTATATCCGTCTACCAGTTCTTGCACCAGCGCTTCGGCGTTATATACGTGGCGCAGCGCCGCGATGATGCCGCGGCTGTCTACCGCAATGGCACGCGCCTGCTCGGTGCGGTACAGAAAGCGGTTGGGAAGCGCAGGCTGGTTGCTGTCGAACACGACGCCTACCAACTCCAGATCGGCATTGACCAGGGGCGATCCTGAGCTTCCCCCCGCAATGTCGACCGTCGACACCAGGTTGAGCGGAGCAGCCCGCAACGTGCTATCGGAGGCCGCCGCTTGCCAACGATCGGGCAGGTCCCAAGGCGCTGCGTTTTTGGCTTGTGCCCGTTCGTACATGCCCCCGAACGTGGTGTATGCAGGCACCTTGGTGCTATCAGCCACGTAGCCACGCACCCGTCCGTCGCTGATGCGAAGCGTAGACGCAGCGTCTGGCGCTACCTGACCGGCGCCAAACACGGCCAGACGGGCCTGATTCAGCCGCGCGTTGATAGACTGCTCGGAGGCACGGAAGTCCTGTAGCTGCTCTACGACGCTAAAGTACAGCGGGGCAATCGCCTCAACAAGCGATACCGAAGGGTCGTCGCTGTCGCGGTAGCCTTGGTTGTACAGGCGTTGGGCCCCGTTCTGGGTGCGAAGGCGGCTCTCGCTGGCCAGCTCTTCGGCCCATTCCTCGGGTGTTTTGTCGTCGAACAGACGCTGCATGGTGGGGTCGTTGGGCCCGTATGCCGCCCGTATGTCGGTTAGGCGCTGCGCAATGAGGGTACGCTCAACCTGCACGGGCCAGTCGGCAATGCTGTCGGCTTCTCGGCGTGCGGCATCCAACTGCTCTCCGACACCGCGGCTGCTGTTGAGCTGGTCGATGTAATATCCGTACATAGCCCGCGTGAGCACCCGCGAGCCGACCTGCGTATTTGCAAACCCATTAAATGCCCGTGCCCGCTGCTCAACTGCGCCCTTGGCATTCTGTATCTGTTCCATATCGCGTGTTAGGCCACGGTAGTGCTGCCGCAGCGTATCGACCGACCGAATCGAGTCTTGCAGTGCTCGTTCGTTGGCTGTGCGGCGTGCGAGCAGATACGCATCAATGCCGCTGAGCTGACCTTGAAGGCTCTTCTGTGAGTTTTTGAGCGACAGCGCCGTGTTACGCAGTTCAGGCCAGGCGCCTCCATCCGCGTTGGTTAAAAACTGCTCCATCGCCTCAATGCGCGGTTCGATAAACGCCAGCCGGTTTGGGATGCCGTGGTCGCGTTCGTACTTAACCTGGCTCACCGTTGTAAGGCGGCTGGTCGAACCGGGCGTTCCTACAGCAAAGACCGCACTTCCAGCCTCGCTCCCCTGCGTACTGCTCCACTCAAAGTAATGCTCAGGCGTCACGGGCTCGCCGTCTTCGTAGGCCCGGTAGAACGCCACATCCATGTTGTAACGGGGATACGTAAAGTTATCAGCGTCGCCTCCGAAGAATCCGATCTGCTGTTCAGGCGCCATTACAAGACGCATGTCGGTGTAGCGACGGTACGTGTATGCCTTGTAGCGCGCGCCCTGGTACAGCGCCTCTACGGTTACGCGAAGCGCACTGTCTTCGGATTTTGCCTCTTCATTCAGACGCTCCTCCAAGTCGTTAACCCGTTCGGTACGCACATACGAACGGAGCCGCCGCACGCCTTCGTAGATCTCATTGGTTACATCGCGCACATCAACGAGCTGATCAATAAACAGGTTGGGGGTGGCACGCTCCTGATCTGGGGTAGACGCTACAAACCCACGCTGCCCCAGCGACTCGCCTTCTTCTTCAACGGCTGTAATATGCTCGCGGGCACA
>CAJXLX010000183.1 GCA_913056335.1 uncultured Rhodothermaceae bacterium | reverse complement strand
GAACGGCTCGGTGAGGCGTCCAGGCGCATCGGGGTATGCCTGCTCAACATCGGCGATAGCTGCCTGCACGTACGGGTCGTCGACATACGAGGGCGGATCAGGGAGCAGGCCGGGCCCGTCGGCACCGAACGACTCGCGGTTGTCTTTGTCGTAATTCCAGTCGCCGCCTACCGGGTCGCCGTCGTCGGTGAGCAGGCAGTTGTACGCGCGGCGCTGTTCACGATAGAAATACTCCAGCGTCGGTGATTTACGGCCTTCGACCCAGTCCGCGAACGTGTCATGATCGCACAAGAAATGCGTGTCGGTGTGCCAGTGTAGCTGCACGCCAGCGTCGTTGCAGATGCGTTCGGCCCCGCGTTTCTGATCAATAGAGCTCGGGTCCGTAATGTGCACCGACTTCGGCTCGTGTGCTGCAATAGCACGCCGTAGCCGCGCGAGCGGCCCCGTCTCAGGCGGGGGTTCGGTGCAGCGCTGGTACTGCACCGTAAAGCCGCCGTCGCGCAAGGCATCACGAAAATAACGCTGCGCCGCCACCACATAAACGCGTTTCTGTACATGCTCGGTCGTATCCGGTGCTGTGTGTTCAGTGAGCACGCACACATCCTGGTCCGGATCAGTGTCCTCAAAAAGCGGAGCTGATCGGTTCAGTTGATCACGAAAGAAAAAGAGGAGGCGGCGCATTGGGAATGGTTGTAAAGGGGGATGCGAAGGGACAGCGGTACACGGTGAAGAGTGGAGGCAAGCGGTTAGCTGCTGCGCACGGTGCCGAGTCCGCCATCCACGCCAATAACCTGTCCGGTGACCCAGTCGGCACTCGGGTCCGCAAGCCAGCAGATGGCATCGGCCACGTCTTTGGGCTGGCCCACGCGGCCCAGTGCGTGCATGGCTTCGGACTGCTTGCGTCCGGCCTCCGACTTCAGGATGTTAGCCGAGAGCGGTGTATCTACCAGCCCCGGTGCCACACAGTTGATGCGCACGCCGCGCTTGGCGTAGGTCGCTGCGGCAGCCCGCGTGAGCCCGATGATGCCGCTTTTAGCCGCTGCAATGGCCTCGTGATTGTTCAGCCCGATGCGTCCGACGGCTGAAGAACTCAGCACAATGCTGCCCCCGGAGCGCATGAGCGCCCGCGAGGCGGCTTTCACCGTAAAGAACGAGGAATCGATATTCAGCGCCATCTGCTCGCGGTACTCGTCGACCGATGTGAGGTGCGCCGGCTTCAACATAATGGAGCCGACCGTGTGAATGACGCTATCAATCTGGCCGTATGTGTCGGTAGCCGCGTCGATGATGCCCTGCACTGCGTCGTACTCGGTCGCATCGAGCGGGTGTACGGTGGTTTCAGTGTTAAGCGAATGCGCCAGGTCGTTCAGGTCCGATTCGGTACGTGCGCCCAGCACCAGGCGCGCACCGTCGTCGGCCAGGCGGCGGGCTACTTCTGAACCGATGCCGCCAGTGGCACCAATTAAGACGAAAACAGGAGATGCATCAGAAGACGCCATAATGAGAAGTTAGGGTCGGGGGGTGATTATGAGGATGTCATGCAGCATAGGGGCGTGCATAGTGCCGAGTTGTAGGATGCATGTGCAGGCAAGATTCTGCCGGCGCATAGATATCGGTAGATCGTTACGGGCCTTGTAGTTTTTCTGATGCCCCTGTATCCGTCGGCTCGTGCAGCGGGGCCGTGCCATAGAAAAGCGGACGCCCCGGTGTGAGGACATCCGCTTGGTGCATCATGCTATACTAATTGGATGTAGCAGGATGCGCGTGTCATGATGTGAGCGAGTTGCCTCACTCTTCCGGCGGCATCAGCACGCTATCAATGACGTGGATCACGCCGTTCGATGCTTCGATGTCGGCTTGTACGACCTGGGCATCGCCAACCATTACGCCGTCGGAGGTCACTTCGATGGAGAGGCTGTCTCCCTGTAGCGTAAGTACCGACTGCATGCCTTGGCTCAGATCGCCCGACATGGTAGCCCCTTCGACCACGTGGTACAGCAGAATCGATTCCAGTTGCGACTTGTCTTCGGCACCGATCAGATCTTCGAGGGCACCATCAGGCAGCGCTTCAAAGGCTGCATTCGTTGGGGCGAACACCGTGAAGGGGCCATCGCCTTCCAGCGCCGACACAAGATTCGTTGAGTCGAGCGCCGTAACGAGCGTACTGAAGCTCGAATCCGCCACGGCAATGTCAACGATGGTGAGAGAGTCTTGCGTCATGGCGGGCGTGTCGTCCTCCGCACTCATGTCGCTCTCACCTGAGGACTCAGATGTTTCTCCGCTTCCACAGGCCGACAGCCCAACAACGAGCACAGCGGCCAGAAGTAACATCGAAAGCCCGCGTGCAATGTACGATTGAGATGATATCATGGATGATCCTCCGTAGTTAGTCAACAAAAAAAGCGTAAAAGCCAAATAGAAAAAAAGTAGGTCTTGCCGTGCCGTAATACAACACGACGCACTGCTCTTTTATGCATCGCCAGTTGGCATACTCACGACCGCACGAAACATGCGAATCTACAACAGAGCTCCGTGGCATACGTGGGGTGATGAGACAGCGGCAAGACTACAGCCTCTAATATGATGCATACGTACTACCAAATACCACTGCCCCCATAGGTGTGATTGCAATTATGTTACATTTCAATGATTAAATGGTGTAACGTTCGGCTCATTCAGTCGGGCGTGTTGTTCCGTCATCCCCTTATTTTCTTTTCCTGGATGCGGTCTGTGTCATATTGGCTTCGCCCTTCCTGCTAACTTTTGGCGTGTTATCCGCTCTATGTGTTATTCCCTCTAAAGGACCTGCGCGAAAAAAGCGCCCTACCCGTCGCGCCCGAGTTGGACGAGCGACAGCGTAGGGCGCAGCAGTGCAGACTGCATGTAGCTATGGGGGAGGCGCAGGCGTTGCATCCACCTGTATTACCGCACAACAACCGAGTCTTCGTCGCTTGAGGTGCCATTTGACGGCCCGGTGTGCATACGCTTCTCGGCCTCGGGTACCGTAAAGAAAGTTTTCGGATCGGCCACGGCCTCATCTTCGAGCACCGTGTCGATCACGCTATCCACGCGCTCGGCATACGTTACGGTGATGCCGTCGAGCGCATCATCGGCAATCTCTTTCACATCTTTCTCGTTCTTCTTGGGAAGCACCACGCGCTCAATGCCTGCGCGCTTCGCAGCCAATACTTTTTCCTTGATGCCTCCGACAGGAAGCACGAGCCCGCGCAGTGTAATCTCGCCCGTCATGGCCACGGTGTGCTTTACGCGGCGCTGCGTAAAGGCCGAAACCAGCGCGGCCAGGATCGACGTGCCTGCCGAGGGGCCATCTTTGGGCACGGCCCCAGCGGGCACATGCACATGCACATCCCAGTAGCGGAACGCATCCTGCGGGATCCCCAGCTCATCGGCGCGGGCTTTTACATACGAGAGCGCGGCCTGGGCTGACTCTTTCATCACGTCGCCCAGCTGCCCCGTTAGAATCATGCGGCCGGATCCGCGCGAGAGCGACGCCTCAATGAACAGAATATCGCCGCCAGTGGGCGTCCACGCCAGACCCGTGGCTACGCCCGGCACCTCGGTGCGCTCGGCAACCTCCGAGAAGTACTTGCGCGCCCCAATGTACGGCTCGATGTCATCGGGCTCGACGGTGGTCGCTTCGATCTCGCCCGTGGCCACCTTCTTCACAACGCCCCGGCACACCGCCCCAATGGTCCGCTCCAGTTGGCGCACGCCCGACTCGCGCGTGTAGCCGTCGATGAGCCGCATGAGCGCATCGTCGGTGAAGCCGACCTGGTCGTTCGTA
>CAJXLX010000182.1 GCA_913056335.1 uncultured Rhodothermaceae bacterium | reverse complement strand
AATTGCGCAGCCTGAAAGGAGACGTGTGATGACCGATCTTCGCGCGTCGATCTTTATCGACCAGCTGCAACCGCAGACTTTGGCCTATATCGCCACTTGGATGCGCGGGACATTGCCGCCGTTTCAGTGGCAGCGCTCACCGAAGCAGGCCATGCCGGCGCCGCCTACACGATCACCGGACCCGAGGCGCTCACCTACCACGAAGCCGCGGATGTGCTCTCCGAAGCCTGGAGCCGCGACATTCGCTACGAGCCCGTAAGCGACGAAACCGCCCTCGATCTCTTCACCAGCGCCGGACTCGACGCTGACTATGCCGAGATGCTCGTCGGGCTGTTTCAGGGCGTGCGGGCCGGGCAGGCCGCCGCTGTCTCCCCTGATGTCGAGGAGGTGACGGGCCAGCCGCCCCGGTCGCTCCACCAGTTCGCCGCCGACACCGCGGGGGCGTGGTAGTTTCACGCATGGTATCTCGCTGTGGAATCACGAGATTGTCCGCAGTATGTAGCGTCTCTCTTCGTCGAGGGGTTCTATAGCCCGGATAGTGCTTGCGTACATCCGGGGAGATCTTTCCCCCGACGGCAGTTGGGGCAACGGCTGTCGGCATGCGCTCAGGATGACAATAGGTGAGACGGAGCGTCGCCCTGTGCAAGCGTCTCCAGCAGCGTTTACTCGGCGTCGTCATGGGCGTCGAAGTGATCGAATCCGCCGGGCTGCATCGGAATGGCGGTGCCGTCGCCCTGCTCCACGAGCACGCCCTTCGACGCATCGGTGACCTCGCCGATAATCGTGTACGTGGTCTCGTCGAGCACGTCGAGGTCCGATTCATCGGCGGTAAAGAGGAGTTCGTAGTCCTCGCCGCCGAAGAACGCATACACGTCCACATCGTCGCCAAAGTGGTCGGCCACGCTGCGCGTTTCGGGGTGGATGGGCAGCGTGGGTGCAAAGAGCCGTGCGCCCACATCGCCCGCTTCGCAGATGTGATGGATCTCCGAGGAGAGTCCGTCCGAGATGTCAATGAGCGCGTGAGGCTTAAATCCCGCGTTGCGCCAGCGCCGTACCGATGCCTCTTGAGCAGGCGGAGCCAGGTGGCGGCGAATCACATACGGAAACGCATCCAGCGCCGGCTCGAAGTCGTCGCCCTCGTCCTCCAACCGTTTGCGCTCATCGGCCAAGATCTTGAGTCCGGCGTAGGACGCGCCCAGGTCGCCAGTGACGCAGATCGCATCGCCCACCTGCGCGCCCGAACGCTGCACCACCATCTCGGCTTCGGCGGATCCCCAGACCGTAACCGACAGCGTAAGCGAAGGGGCGCTGGTCGTATCGCCACCTACCACGGCTATACCATACGCATCGCATGCCTTCTTAACGCCCTCATAGAGCGTGCGCAGGTGCTCCACCGTAATATTTTTGGGGAGGCCAATCGTAATCAGCGCGTATTCGGGCGACACGTTCATCGCCGCCAAGTCGCTCACATTCACCGACATCAGCTTAAAGCCGAGGTGCTCCATCGGCATGAAGGTGCGGTCGAAGTGCACGCCTTCGATGAGCGAATCGGTGGTATAGGCCTGCACGCGCCCGTCGGACTGCCGGATGACAGCGGCGTCGTCGCCAATGCCGGTGTGTACCTCGTCGGGCACGTCCGGCCCCAGCGTATCCCGCAGATGGGCAATGAGGCCAAACTCGCCTATGTCAGAGACATCGGTGTACATGGAAGGTTGTTGAGCCATAAACGGCACGAAGGGTTATCAGCAAAAGAAACTAAAATAGGGGGATGCCAGGGGCATGGCGCTAAAACGTGAGCGATGTATCATGCTCCGCAGCCTGGCGCGCCATGTCGCCCGCGCCGCCAAACGTGGCCCACTCGGCCAGGTCGTCTTCTTCGATGCCCCGCGCTTTCGCACACGGCTCGCACACCACAAACTCGGCCAGCGCATCGTTTTCGAGGAGCGCATTCAGCACGTCTTGCACCACAGGCAGACCGGGGGCCTTTAGCTCCGATAGGTCAGCATGGCGCGTGCTGCCCAGGTAGGTGGCCTCTTGCATCGCGAAAATAGCGACCTTTTCGCCACGGCTCATCGCGCCTTTGGCGGCTACAAACGGAAGCACCGTTTTGGTCGTGTTGTCGGGACCCACGGTTGCAATAATGTGCATAGGAGTAATAGGTTATTCTGGGATGAACGCGTATAGAGACATCACTTCAGCGGCGCTGTGGCTCCCTGTAACGTGACGGATCTGGTACAAACACAGGGGGATGCCAGGAGGCCGCTGCAATGTTGCAGGAATGTGAGACATCCCCGCAGTTCTCGTGCAACGACCGATTGGACGTGCGGTTTAGGCGGCACTTCATTTTTCGAACGCACGTCAAGCCTATGTCTTCTTCAAAACGGACCCTCGTTGTAGCCGGAGGCGGGGGCGGTGATGCCCTTGCCGCACTCATGGTCGCCCGCACCCTTGGCCTTGCCCCCAACGAAGTGGCCTACGCCACCATTGTGTGGGAGCGCACCATCTACGACCCAAGTCCGGGCCCGCGTGGCCCTGGCGACTTTGCGACGATCAAGCCGGTAGGCGCGCACAACCACGCCATCGACGGTACCAGTGCGCTGAAAGACCCCGCCGTCACGTTCATTCCGCGCCTGGCGGATACGTTTGGCGTGAGCTACTACCTCATGAACATCCGGCGCGGGGCGAAGCATGTGCGCGACCAGCTGCGCGAACTGCACGCGCTGCATGGATTCGAGGAGATTGTGGTGGTGGATGTGGGCGGCGACATCCTGGCGCGCGGCGACGAAGAGACGCTCCGCAGCCCCACCGCCGACGGACTCGCACTGGCGGGCATGTACGATGCCCCCGTAGATGTGCACGTGGCCGTGGCGGGCTTTGGCCTCGACGGCGAACTCAGCAAGATACACATGGCCAACATTGAAGCCGAACTTCCGCTCGACACCGACTACGCCTCCCCAAAGCCCATCACCAACACCATCGCATCCGACTTCATGAGCGCGTTCAAGTGGCTGCCGTCCGAGGTGTCGGGCATGACGTGTGCCGCGGCGCTGGGCTACCGGGGCACTGCCGAAATTCGCAGCAGCGGCATGAAGGTGGAACTGACGGATGAGAGTCCGCTCGTGCGCACCTACCCGTTCGAGGCGGTGTGGCAGCGCAACGAAATCGCGCAGGCCTGCCGCGATACCACCTCGCTCGACGAGACGGAAGCGATTGTTGAGTCGTTTGGGCAGACGTCGGAGCTCGACTACGAGCGACGCTCGGCCAAAAACCTGGAGCCACGCGGGGATACGACCGCCCCTGCCATCCTTGACGATGAGCAGATCGAAACGCTCGACGTGTGCCTGATGATGTACTGCGACGAGGCGAAAGGCGAAGGCGTCGACTACCTGAGCATCCGGCGCATCGCCAAAGTGCTGGGGCTCGACCGCAATCAGCTTGAGCAGTTTCGCTCGTATCTGGCCGAAACGTACCCCGAGCGGCTCAACCCGCCGATCTGGGTGTGTTAGGGCCCGCCCCCGTTAGGATACTTGTGTGCGTCTGCTTGAGTGCCCCGGCGATGCCTGCGTAACGACGCAGCGTGGTGCGTCGGTCGTACAGCATACCTGGTGACACGGCACGCCATGATACCTGTTTAGCAGGTGCCAGGCACCGCGCATGTCTCCAGCGGCAGATCGCCAAACATGTACACACAAACCAAGATGACAGTGTCGGGGCATAGCAAGCACCTCTCTCCACGTTCAACGTCGGACATGCACAACACAACCCGTTCTTAGAGTACCAGGACGATCAAACTCAATTGCTTTTCCGCTTGCACACCTTTTCTTTACGGTGTAGAATATAGGGAAAGTCATACATACGGTGTGGCAGTAATAGACGAAGTGAGTAGTGCAGTGTCACGCGTGATTCTGATGGTAAAGATCTGACAGGTCTCCAAAGACCTGTCAGATCTATTCTGGCCCTAATTGTC
>CAJXLX010000181.1 GCA_913056335.1 uncultured Rhodothermaceae bacterium | reverse complement strand
GTGGTCGGGGGCGGATTCGAACCGCCGACACACGGCTTTTCAGGCCGTTGCTCTACCACCTGAGCTACCCGACCAAATCGGAATACCATGTAAAGCACTGTATGCGCCATAGTCAAGTACATACGTGCTGTTTCATGTTGAGTTCAACGGCTCCTAACTCAACGTACATGCGGGTCGTCCTCAGCGTCTTCGTCGGAGGAGCTGGCCGAGGCGCGTGCCCCCCACATAAGCTTGCGTCGCAATGTGTTAAACACATGCGAGCCATCAAGCTTGACAAGGTTCACCGAATGAGCGGCCCGTCGTACCGTAAACGATATAGCGGGTTCCTTGAACTCCGTGCTGACTCCGTCCACCGCAAATACGTACGGGCGCTCTGGACTCCGCACTTCCGCATGAATGGTGGCTGTGGCGGGCAGTACCATCGGGCGCACCGAAAGTGTGTGTGCGGCAATGGGGGTGATGATGAGTACCCCCGTTTCAGGCATCAGAATAGGCCCGCCTGCCGAAAGCGAATACGCCGTGGAGCCTGTCGGGGTCGAGAAGATGAGTCCGTCGGACCAGTATGTGTTCAGCGGCTTGCCGTTAACGGTGACGGCAATGCGCAGCAGCCCTGCTGCCCCGCTCCGGTTGATGACACACTCGTTCAGCGCCCAGTTGCGCCCCAGTGCGTGTTCGTCTGCTCGCACCTCCAGCACCATACGCGGGCTGATGCGGTAGTCGCCCGCTTCGAGCATGTCGATGGCCTCAGTGACCTGGTTGTGCTCCACATCGGCCAGAAACCCAAGCCGCCCAATGTTGATGCCCACCAGCGGCGTATCCGACGGACTCACGGCGTGGGCCGTGCGCAAGAGCGTACCGTCGCCCCCAAAGGAGAACACCACATTGGCCTGCCGTCCTACATCGCTCACGCTCGGGGCCACGCATCCATCTGACACCGCCTGGTCGCGCTCGGTACGTCCGGCGGCCAGGTCGGGCGCCAGTCGATAGGGCAGCCCCCGTTCATCCAGCACCCGAATGACGCGGTCGAGCAGCGGCCACAACGCTGCCTTGTTCGGGTTGCCCGTTAGGCCGTAGATCATAGAACTCGAACTGATTCGTGGGATGCTGAAACGCAGGGTCGTTTGCAGGAATGGGGCGATGCCGATGTAACGCTCGCCTTGGTGGTGCGTACACACCACCTGTGCAATCGGTCCTTTTCCCTGCTGTACCGCCGCGTCTATGCTCGCTTTCCTGTCTCGATATGCCGACTGGCTTCACCTGCAATGGCCTTCGGGCGACGTCTCAACCCTGCCCCGCGTGGACGACCACTATCGCACCAATGTAGCAGGCGTGTACGTGGTGGGCGACCTGGCTGGGGTGCCGCTGCTCAAGTTCTCGCTCGACAGCGGCACCAAAGCGGTGCGCCACATCGCCGAGACGCAGCCTACACCGTCCTCAAACGGCGACGACGCTGACTACGACGTGGTGATTTTGGGCGCGGGCGCCTCGGGCATGGCGGCAGCCCGCGAGGCCGAAGCGCAGGGCCTGTCGTACGTGGTGCTGGAGGCCAACGAGCGCTTCGCTACGATCAAGGACTTTCAGGCGGGCAAACCCATCTACACCTACCCGGAGTCCATGACGCCCGAGGGTAGCGTGCAGGTCTCTGCGCCCGTGAAGGAGGAGTTGGTCGATGAACTCACCGCCCAGACCGACGACATTTCCGTGCGCGACGTGGAGGCACACCGCATCGAACGCGATGGCGATCTGCTCACAGTTGTTGGCACCGAGGGCACCCGCCTACACGGACGCAACGTGGTCGTGGCGATTGGACGCAGCGGTAGCTTCCGCACGCTCGATGTACCCGGCGAGGAGCACGACCATGTGCATCACCGCCTGCATGATCCCACCAAGCACGCCGACTCTGATGTCGTTGTGATCGGCGGCGGCGATTCGGCACTGGAGGCGGCCATTGGGCTGGTCGAGGCCGGGGCCCACGTCACGCTCTCGTATCGGCGGGATGCGTTTGTGCGTCCCAAGCAAGCGAACATCGACCGCGCATACGAACTGGCATCGTATGCCTCGGAAGGCTCGCTGCGTCTGAAGATGGCAACCAATGCCACCCGCATCGACGATGACACGGTGACGCTGCGCCACGAGGAGACCGGCGATACCGAAACGGTGCCAGCCCAGCACGTCTTTGCGATGATTGGCCGCGAGGCCCCGCTCGACTTCTTCCGCCGCTCCGGCATCGAACTGCGCAACGACTGGGGTAGCCTCCCGAACTCGCTCTCTTCCCTCACTTCCAGCACCGACTGGCTCACCCAGCTCAACTGGCGTCGCATTGGTGCGTTTGCGGCATTCTTCCTGTTCATGTGTGCCGTCTACTCCTGGAAAGACGGCGGCTGGCTCAACCGACTGGCACAGAGCGCCGATGTCTTTCCCTTTACGCTCACCGCACAGGCGGGCGCAACCGGACTCTGGGACATCATTACGACCTCGGCCACCAAGCCGGGCTTCTACTACACGCTTGCCTACTCGGCGATCGTCGTCATCTTCGGGTTCAAGCGGATTCGAAGGCGGAAGACGCCCTACATCAAGGTGCAAACGCTGACCCTGATGGCGATTCAGGTGCTTCCGCTGTTTCTCTTGCCCGAGATTGTGTTGCCGTTTCTGGGAGCGAACGGATGGCTCCCGGTAGGGCTCTTAGACGCCCTCTTCCCCACCAGCGAGTGGGCCGTGCATGGACGCGAATACTGGCGGGCCTATGGCTTTATCCTGGCGTGGCCGCTGCTCGTCTATAACGTGTTTACGACCGACCCGCTGTGGTGGTGGCTGGGGATCTGCTTTGTACAGACGTTCGTGCTCATCCCCGGCATGATCTACTTCTGGGGCAAGGGCGCCTACTGCGGATGGATCTGCTCGTGTGGCGCGCTTGCGGAAACCCTCGGCGACCAACACCGCGATAAGATGCCACACGGCGAGGGATGGAACAAACTCAACATGGCCGGGCAGGCCATCATGGTGCTGGCGTTTGTCTTGCTGTTCTGGCGTATCGGCGGGTGGATCTGGCCGGGCGGATGGATGGAGCAGGCGTTCAACGCGCTCATGTTTGGGCAGCTTCTGGGCTTACAGCTGAATTACGCCTGGCTGGTCGATGTCGTGCTGGCCGGCATGGTCGGTGCACTGCTCGCTGCCGGCGTGCCCGCCGCCCACGCCGCGGCTCGGTCGCGTTCCGCCGCCCGCCAGCGGGCGGTCGCCACCTCCAGGTCCTCCCGCGCCTCCGCGGCGTCCGCCGCGACGCTGCGCCGCGCGCGCATGTCGCTCAGTTGCAGGCTGCCGCCGCCGAGGTCCAGGACGACGGCGTCCGGCTCCCGGAAGGCGTTGGCGACGGCGAGGACGCCGGTGGCGGCCTCCGCTTCGCCGGAGAGGACGCGCAGGTCGATCCCCGCTTCGTCGCGGGCGCGCGCCAGGAAGGCGTCGCCGTTGACCGCGTCGCGCACCGCGCTGGTGGCGGTGGCGACGACGTGGTCGATGCCGGTCGCGTCGCAGTAGGCGCGGAACGTCCGCAGCGTCGTCAGCGCGCGGTCCATCGCGTCGGCGCGGAGGAGGCGCCCGTCGCCCATCCCCTCGGAGAGGCGGACGACGTCGCGGAGTTGGTCGAGGTGGCGGTAGCCCCGCCCCGGGACGTAGGCGAGGGCGACGAGCTTCGCGGTGTTGGAGCCGAGATCGACGACGGCGAGGCGGCGTTCCGGCGCCGGGAGGGGCATGGCGGCAGGATAGCGCAGGGCGGCCGACGACCTCGGCCGCCCGACGGGCTCAGCGCACGATGTTCTGGAACGTGATGGAGGGCCAGTCGGGGACGAACGGGTCCTCGGACAGGAACTCGCAGTTGGGCGTATCGGGCGCCTTGAACAGCAGCCCCGACAAGCGCGGCGTCGTCCCGTCGGGTTCTTGGACGGTCACGTTGGCGGCGAACGTGGGGTGTGGGTCGGTCATGGCAGGCGTGATCGCGCACGACCCGCCC
>CAJXLX010000180.1 GCA_913056335.1 uncultured Rhodothermaceae bacterium | reverse complement strand
GGCATGCCGCAGGCCATTGAGCAGGGCCGGCCCAAGCTGCGCATCGAGGAGGCCGCTGCCCGCAAGCAAGGACGCATCGACACCGGTCGCGATGTGGTCGTGGGCGTCAATCGGTTCCAGCGGGATGTGGAGGAGCCTATCGACACCTTGGAGGTCGACAACGAAGCCGTGCGTCGGCAGCAGGTGCAGCGGCTACAGGAGCTTCGGGATACGCGGGATGATGCTGCGGTGCGGAGTTCGCTCAATGCGCTACGCGAAACCGCGGAGACCGGCGACGGCAACTTGCTGGGCCGTGCCGTACAGGCCGCCCGCGCCCGCGCTACCCTGGGCGAAATCTCGCAGGCGCTCGAAGACGTCTACGGGCGCCACACCGCGACCTCGCAGACGGTGAGCGGCGTGTATGCCTCCGAAGCGCAGACCAGCGATGCTTTTCAGCAGGCGCAAGACCGCGCCGATGCCTTCGCCGATGCCACCGGACGCCGCCCGCGTATTCTCGTGGCCAAGATGGGTCAGGACGGACACGACCGCGGGGCCAAGGTTATTGCCACCTCGTTTGCCGACCTGGGCTTCGACGTGGACATCGGCCCGCTCTTTCAGACGCCGGAGGAAGCTGCGCGGCAGGCCGTCGAAAATGATGTGCACGTGCTGGGCGTGTCAAGCCTGGCCGGTGGACACAAGACGCTCGTGCCGCAGGTCATCGAGGCCCTGCGTGAGTACGGGCGCGACGACATTCTCGTGATTGTGGGTGGCGTCATTCCGCACGCTGATTATGACTTTTTGTATGAGCAGGGCGTCGCGGGTATCTTTGGTCCCGGCACGGTCATCGCCGAAGCCGCCCTTCAGATCCTGGATGTGCTCATGGAGCAGCGCGCACCGGCTACGGTGTAGCAGCTTCTTACTTCTTGCATCGGTAGCGCGAAACGGGAACGTTCTGCGCAGCCTGACCCAGCACACAAGCTGTCATGGTGAGCACGCGAAGGGCCTGCAAGGTCCGAAGCACGTCGAACCATCTCCTTCGGGGTTTGGCAAACCCCGACGCTCACAAGACCCTGCTAAACGTGCAGGAGATCCTTCGACTCTGCCCCGACAGTAGTCGGAGCGCCGCTCAGGATGACAAGTCGTGTGGAGGGTATTGGGAGGTGTTTCCAGCACTCCACTGGGATCCAGATCCCCAAGCTCATGTACGTTTCAACACGTTGCGTTTCCCTTCATCATCAAGCCGGGTCTGCCATGCCAATGACGGTCGACACGCCGCGCATTCCGTCTGCACTGGAGGCAGTGATTCGCCCTACGCTTCCCATGCAGCGCATGCGCATCCAACTGCACGAGCCGCTCTCGCGTGCCGAATTTCAGGCGCTCTGTGCGAAAAACGAAGGCCTTTCTATTGAGCAGAACCCCGATGGCACCCTCACAATTATGAGTCCAACAGGTGGCCTGTCTTCTGCTCGTAACTCTGTGATTACACAGTATTTAGGGCAGTGGAGTGAAGACGAAAAAAAGGGGATCTCGTTCGATTCGAACGGCATGTTTGAGCTACCAACGGGAAGCATTCGCGCTCCCGACGCCGCCTGGGTACGGCGCGATCGTTTCGCTTCGCTCTCTCAAGATGAACAAGCAGGTGTTGTGCCCCTGGCCCCGGACTTTGTGATTGAGTTGCGTTCGCCTACGGATCCACTCGACGCGCTCAAGAACAAGATGAACGAGTACACACGTGCCGGGGTGCAGCTTGGGTGGCTCATTGACCCGGAAACCGAAACGGTGTCCATCTACCAGCCGGATACGCGGGTGGCCACGCTCGATCGCCCCGATACCGTCACCGCTGATGAGGTCGTTGACGGATTTGTGCTGCCCATGGCTCGCGTTTGGGACCCGCTAACGGAGTAACAAACTCCACCAGGGCCGTTTGCGCCTCAGCTGGACCCCGGCTATTGGCATGGCTATGCTCGATCTTTCTATCTCTCCATTCACCCCATTCCCCATCACGCCCCCGATCCTCCGGCGATTTTCACGGGGTTGCGAGGGACTGTTATTGCGGGGCAAACGCCTAAACGATAGGTTACGTGTACCGTGTGCTTGCCGGGGCTCCTGCAAGCCTGTCTCGTTGTTCTGTTTTGGCTGATCCGCTGCGTATCCCCCTATGGCAACCTCTACGAAAAAAGGCCGCACGCCGCTGATGCGGCAGTACTACGGCATCAAGGAGCGCCATCCGAAGGCGGTCTTGCTCTTTCGCATGGGCGATTTCTACGAGACGTTCGATGAGGATGCGAAGACAGTGAGCCGCATTCTGGGGATTACGCTGACCACCCGCAACAACGGCGAGGCCGACGATGTGCCGATGGCGGGCTTTCCGCATCATTCGGTGGACAGCCACCTGCCGAAGCTGATCCGCTCCGGGCTGCGCGTGGCGATCTGTGAGCAGGTCGAGGATGCCAGTAGCTCCAGCGGCAAGGTTGTGGACCGCGATGTGGTCGAGGTGGTGACGCCCGGCGTCTCGTTCCGCGATCAGCTCCTGAATCCGAAGCAGTCGACCTACGTGGCGGCGGTGCACTGGGACGGCGACACAGCCGGTGTATCCTTTCTGGATGCGACCACGGGCGAGTTTGCGGTGACGGAGGTGGCGGCTCCGGATGTGCTTCCGTTATTGCAATCTATTGCACCCTCTGAAATTCTTGTCGACAAGCATCAGAAGGGCCGCGTCCCCGACCGCATCGCGAAGGAGGTGGCGGTGACGCCCCAGGAAGATTGGGTCTTTGGCTACGACTTTGCCTACGAAACCCTCACGCAGCACTTCGACACGCACTCGCTGAAGGGATTCGGCGTGGAGCATATGGACACGGGGCTCGTGGCGGCGGGTGCGGTGCTGCACTACCTGCAGGAGACGCAGAAAGGCGCGGTGCCGCACATTCGGCGGATTCAGCGGTACGAGCAGGACGAGCATATCGCCCTCGATGCCGAAACCAAGCGCAACCTGGAGCTGGTGCGTCCGATGCAGGAGGATGCGGAGGGTGCGCTCATCGACATGCTGGATACGACGCAGACCCCGATGGGGGCGCGCCTGCTGCGCTCGTGGCTGGTGCGTCCGCTGCGCGATGTAGACGCGATTCAAGCGCGGCAAGACGCGGTGGCACACTGGGTGCAGGCGCAGTCCGACCGGGCCGACCTACGCGAAGAACTGGCGCAGGTGGGTGATCTGGAGCGCCTGGCGAGCAAGGTAGCCACCGGGCGAGCCCACCCCCGCGACCTGATTGCGATCAAGCTTACACTAAAGCAGCTCCCGCGCCTCAAACCGTACGTTACGGACACGGGATGTGAGGCGCTGACGGCCCTGAACGACGCCCTGACGCTGTGCCCGGACGTGGTCGACCGCATCCAGGAAGCGCTTGTCGACGATCCGCCAGCCAAGATCAGCGAAGGCGGACTCATCCGCGACGGCTACAACGATGAGCTTGACGAACTCCGCAGCGTCGCGTCGTCGGGCAAGCAGTGGGTGGCGGATATGGAGCAGGAGGAGTCCGAGCGCACGGGCATTCCGTCACTCAAGGTCGGGTTTAACAAGGTGTTCGGCTACTACCTTGAGGTCACGAACACGCACACCGAGAAGGTGCCCGACCGCTACATTCGTAAGCAGACGCTGGTGAACTCCGAGCGCTACATCACGCCCGAGTTGAAGGAGTATGAGGAGAAAATCCTGACGGCAGAAGAAAAGATTGAGCAGCTGGAGCATGAGCTCTTCAATGAGCTGCGCATGGTGATCGCCGAGGATACGCCGCGTCTCCAAGAAAATGCGCATCAACTGGCACGGCTGGATGTGTTTGCCGCGCTGGCCCACGGCGCTGAGACGCACAACTACGTGCAGCCCACCGTGGACGACAGCCTCGTGATCGACATCAACGAGATTTCCTCGCCGCCGATCATATCGCGGGTCAGGGGCCAGATCAGGGTCATCCCGTCGGCGCTGACCTCGGTGGAAATGCCGCTGACCCCGGATGGCGCGCATATCTGGCGCCCCTTCGCGCCAACCTGCGACATCGAGGTCGATCTCGAT
>CAJXLX010000179.1 GCA_913056335.1 uncultured Rhodothermaceae bacterium | reverse complement strand
GATGAAGGCAGGTACGGCCTGATCGCGAAGGCGATCGTATAGCACGTCGTGCCAGGCGTTCGGTGCGCCGTTGCTGGCATCGCGCAGTGCCGCGCGACACGCGTGCTCGACCCGAGGGGCGCGTGCCGTGCGGGAAGCGTCAGAGCAGTCGCCCGAAGAAGACGAAGAGGAACGGGGGCAACACGGCATCACAAGGGGGGCGAGGCGATGGTTAAGCACAAGAGTAGAGCACGCAGGTACAACCTATGTACGTAGCAGATGGTAACGTACGTTCGACAAAAAGAAGCGGTTTGCTTCAATGTTACAGTAGTTTCGCAGGGCGCATGCAGCCGCTTGTGCGTTACGGAGGGCAGTCGGTAACAGCACATAGGAAGACAGAGCGGAGAAGAGCCGCACCGGGTTCATTCAGCGTGTCGTGCAAGGAGGACCTTCAGCACATGGGTTCATGGGCATCATCAGCGTTCTCCTAAAACTTCTGAACCATGATCCAGTTGGCGCCGCGCGAATCGCGGTAGAGGTGAATGGTGACGAGCGTAGGACGCATGCGATATGTGTACGTGTACGTGAAGGTCGCGTCCAGATCGTCCTTGCGAAGCCCCTTCTTGAAGCGCCCCCGAAACAAGCGGTTATTGGTGCATGGGGCTATTTCGGTGAAGAAGTTCTTGCCAACCGCGTCCTCCGGAGCCACGCCGCTGAGGTCCGACTCATACTGGTTGAAGAAAAGGATTTCTCCCTCATCGTCGATCTTGATGATGCCGAAGTCAGCGCGGTTTAAATCTTCGGGGGCCGCTTGATCGAGTTTGGCATCGAGGCGGTCGCCCCGAAACGTGAAATCAACGCGTTCGCCTGATGGGGCGTCCTCGGATGAGGCGTCTTTGTCTGAACTCTCGTCATCGTCTGAAGGCTCTTCGCGAGGAGAAGCTGCCTGGGGCGTATCTGCAGAGGAGGCAGAAGCGGACGCTTCGTCGTGAGCCTCCCCATTGAACGAGGTCGTCTGCTCGTCGGCATCTAAGGGGCTGGATTCGTCAGGAGAAGAAGCCATGCGCGTACTGCGGATACGTGTGGAGGGTAAATGCGCTTTAATAGTAGAGTAAGACGATACAGACTGGAGGGGCAAATATCAATAGGAGCATAGCAATAGCCCAGTACGTATGGGCTGATGTAGACATCTTTTGCCGACCCGTTACAACAGGATCCAGCGTATTACGAGGGAGGCAGCTCCTGGGAGTCCTGCCCTCTCAAGGTTCGGAACGTAAGTGGTATCACAAACAATCGAGAAACGCCGTATTTCGATGGTGCGTTGCATGGGTGCAGGGCCTATCCACTACCTGGCGCGCAATGATTAAAGGCTCCGCATTATGGGTCACCAAACAGCTTCTCAGTTTCTGTTTCGTTGAGGCGCATGTGCTGCGCACTATGGCATGAACCGATCGATTCGCGTTGGCTCGGTAGCAGGCATTGGCCTGTTTCTGCACTGGACGTTTCTGCTTCTGGTAGCAGGGCTCGCCGCGTTCCTGTACTATCAGGGCGAGAGCCTGGCGGCAATGCTCCATATTATGGGGCTTATGGCGGGGCTCTTTGGGTGTGTGGTGCTACACGAACTGGGGCATGCACTCATGGCCAAGCGCTTCTCGGTACCAACGGAAAGCATCACGCTCTATCCTATTGGCGGCCTTGCCCGGTTGCAGCGCCTGCCCGAAGATCCCATTAAGGAGTTTTGGATTGCCATAGCAGGTCCACTCGTTAACATAGCTATTGCTACTGTACTGGCCGTAGGACTTGCACTTGCCGGTACACCGATAGACATCAGCGCCGCCTATTCAATTGATGCCCACGCCGGAGCAACTCTGATGTGGTTGAACCTCGGCCTTGCAGTATTCAACATGCTTCCAGCGTTCCCTATGGACGGGGGGCGTGTGCTGCGTGCACTTCTGGCACTGCGCTACGACTATGCCCAGGCTACTCGTACGGCAGCGCGAGTCGGGCAGGCTATGGCAGTGGTATTCGGGTTTGTGGGCGTCGTCAGTTTTAACTTTGTGTTGCTCTTCATTGCGCTCTTCGTGTACATTGGGGCGCAGCAAGAGTCGCAACACGCCGAGTTTCGAGTTGTGGCGCGCGACACCTTAGTGCGCGCTGCTATGATGACGCGCTTCGGCACACTTTCTGCCAACGCCACCCTCGGTGATGCGGTGGATGAACTGCTCGCCGGGACCGACCACGACTTCCCTATCGTTAATGAGGGGCGCGTAGAAGGTATGCTCAGCCGACAACAACTTGTGGATGCGCTGCGCACGCACGGACGTGGCCACCGGGCTGCCGATGTGGCTACCGGTCCATGCGTAACCGTGGCACCCAGCACGACGCTGGACGAAGCCTTCCGGATTATGCAAGCATCGGACTGTGCCACGGTGCCCGTAGTTGAGGGAGAGCGCCTTGTGGGGCTCCTCTCACTCGAAAACGTAGGCGAACTGCTCATGGTGCGATCGGCACTCGGGGCCAATCCCCCGACTTCGGCGCAGCTTCCCAGAGGAACGTAGCGGCGTACCCAGCAACAGATCGAATCCACGCCGGGGAATGCGGCCCGGTAGCGCTTTCATTCGCAAACACATAATGCAACGCCCTGTCGGTTTGTCAATTGAATCGATACCTTTTGTTTGCACTGGCTTCTTCCAATCAATCGCCTCGCCTTCATGGACCGTCGTACGAAAATTGTTGTCACATTGGGTCCGGCCAGCAATGACCGGGAAACGATCGAACGGCTCATTGCTGCAGGTATGGACGTGGCGCGTATGAACTTTTCCCACGGCAGCCATGAGGAGCATGCCGAGCGCATTCGGATGGTGCGCGAGGCCGCCAACGCCCAGGGGCGCGTAGTCCCCATTCTGCAAGATCTACAAGGCCCCAAAATTCGTGTAGGCACTGTAAAAGATGGCTGCGTCTTTATTGACAAAGGCGATACCCTCACCCTCACCAACAAACCGCTCGATATTGGCACCGCCGAGCGCGTACGCATCGACTATGACACGCTTGCTGAAGATGCGGATGTGGGCGGACGCATCTTGCTCGACGACGGACTGCTCGAACTCGAAATTACCGACATTACCAGCAGCGGCGATGTCGTGACGCGCGTGGTCGAGGGCGGGCCGTTACGGTCCCGCAAAGGGGTCAACCTGCCTAACATTCGAACCTCGACCCCGTCGCTCACCGAGAAGGACATCAAGGATCTTGAGTTCGGGCTCAAGATGGATGTGGATCTGATTGCCCTCTCGTTTGTGCGTACGCGCAGCGATGTGGAGGCACTTACCCGGCGCATCCACGAGGCTGACAAAAACGTAGCGGTCATTTCGAAGATTGAGAAGCCCGAGGCGGTACGTGAAATCGGCGACATCCTAAAAGAAACGGATGGCATCATGGTGGCGCGGGGCGATCTGGGCATCGAAATGCCGATGGAAAAGGTGCCCGGTACGCAGAAAAGCCTGATCCGCAAAAGCCTGTCGACGGCCAAGCCGGTCATCACAGCAACGCAGATGCTGGAAAGCATGATTGAGAACCCGCGCCCTACACGAGCTGAGGCCAGCGATGTGGCCAACGCCGTGCTCGACGGTAGTGATGCGGTCATGCTCTCCGGCGAAACAGCCGTAGGCAACGACCCTGTGCGGGTGGTCGAATCGATGAACAAGATCATCCGAGAAGCAGAATCGCACTGGCAAACCTCGCGGCAGTCGCTTTCGCAAGTCCCCGACCATCTGGAGCATACCGAGAGCGTCACGAACTCGGTCAGCTTTACGGCATGTCGGCTGGCCGAGCAGGTCGGTGCTAAAGCAATTGCGTGCCTCACCAACTCAGGGGCTACAGCACGCTCAATTGCCCGCCACCGGCCCAGCATGCCTATTTATGCCTTCACTGACAACGAGCGCGTAGTAGGCCAACTGGGGGTGTTATGGGGAACAAAGAGTTTTTACATTCCCTTCCAAGAAGATACCGATCGAGGTATCGCTCGCGTGCACAGCGTATTGCGCGATCGCGAACTTGTTGAGCCGGGCGATCTGGTTGTGATGACGGCGGGCATGCCACTTCCCGCACGAGGGCGCAC
>CAJXLX010000178.1 GCA_913056335.1 uncultured Rhodothermaceae bacterium | reverse complement strand
CCCGCCACTTCGGTGTTGCGGATAGTGCGCCGAAGATTGCCTTCGGGAAGATGACCGCGGCCGACGACGGCACGCGCTCCATGCCGGTCTCTGTGCATGTGCACCATGCCCTGGTGGATGGGCGCCACGTAGGCGACTTTGTCGATGCGTTTCAAGCGCGCATGGATGCGATTCAGACGGATTAATCCGATTGCTTGGGAGGTAGTGGATAGACGTTACGTGATAGCTTTCCAGGCCCAAGCCTTCCCTGAGGCGAACGGTCCCCCGTTCGCCCTTCCAACCGCGCCGGCGACGTCCGCACTGATGGCGCTTCCAGTCTCCGGCTACGAATTCAGTTCCCCGACTCCTGTCGGGAGAAAGATTTCATCATCAGCATTGCGACTTGGAAGTTCTCCGCATGATCCAGTGTCCCAAATGATCCCGCCCCCCAACACAGGTGCTCTTTCCAGGTGTCCTGCGATGCTTCACGGCGTTCAGCATGACGATAACGAGTGGATCGCGGTCATCAGCCTGCCAACTCCACGGCCTCGTCGAACTCCACGCCCACCAGCTCCGACACCCCGTTCTCCTGCATCGTGACGCCATACATGCGGTCCGCCAGGGCCATGGTGCGCTGGTTGTGGGTCACGAGAATGAACTGCGTATCCTGCTCAAACCGCCGAATCAGGTTCATGAATCGCTCCACGTTGGTATCGTCGAGCGGGGCGTCGACCTCGTCTAAAATGCAGAACGGGCTGGGCTTCACCAGGTAGATAGCGAAGAGCAGCGCAATGGCGGTGAGCGTTTTCTCGCCGCTGGAGAGCTGTTCGAGCGTGCTGGGCCGCTTGCCGGGCGGCTGCGCATGGATCTCGATGGGCGCGTCGAGCGGGTCGTCGGCATCAGCCAGCACCAGGTCGGCGTTGGCGGCATCGCCAAACAGGTCGGTGAACAGCGTCTGGAAGCTCTCGCGTACCGAGGTGTAGGTTTCTTCGAAGCGTTTGGATGCCTTGGTGTTGATCTCGCTGATGGTCTCAAGCAGCGTGTCCTCAGCCTCCTCAAGATCCTCCTGCTGCTCGGTCAGGAAGTCGAGGCGGTCTTTTGTCTCGGCATATTCGTCCACCGCGAGCGGATTCACGTTGCCGAGCTGGTTGCGCTTCCCACGCAAGGAGCGCACTCGGTCTTGCGCCGCTTCTACATCGAAGTCGTCAGGCAGGTCGACCGGATCATCGTCCAGGTCACGGTCAAAGTCCTCGGCGATGGCGGACTGTAGCTCTTCAAGCCGCGTGTCGATTTCAGCGCGCCGCACGGCGGCCTTGTTCTCCTTCTGTACGGCAGATTCGCGGTCTTGGCGTAGCGTGCGCAGCGTCTGCTCCACCTCGCTGACCTGCTCGCGCGTTTCCTGCAGAGCGGATTCGGCCGCGTCGACGGCCTCCTGATAGTCGTCCTGCTCGTTGCGGGCCTGCTCCAGTTTGCGCTGGGTTTCTTGCCGAGCGGTCTGGGCATCGTCAATCGTCGTAGAGAGGGCGTCGGCGCGCGTGCTACGTTCCTCGATGCGCTCTGCAATCTCGTCGCGCTGCTCGTGCAGGCGCTCCAGTTCCCGCTCCAGCGACTGCACGCGGTTGCGGGCCTCCACCGCCGCGAGTTGGGCCTCGTTGTGCGCCTCGGCAGCTTCACGCTCGGCCTCGGCCGCCCGCCCCAGCTCCGACTCCGCATCTTGGCGGGTGCGGCGCAGCTCCTGCAGCGTGTCGTCCGCGTCCTTTACCGCCGTGCGCACCGTGTCAATTTCGGTGCGGAGCTCGCTCAGTTCCCCCGCGCGCTCGGCCATACGGTCGGCCAGTTCGTCGCGGCGCGCCTCGGCGTCGTCTTGCTCCTGGGTAGCCTGCTCCACCCGCGACTCGGCGCGGTCGTAGGCGCGCTGGGCCTCGTTGACCGCCGTGCGGGCATCGTCGAGATCGGACTCGGCCTGCTCGAAGTCGGCGCGGGCGCCGTTGCGCTCGGCCTTCAGGGTTTCGCATTGGTCGTGGGCATCTTCCCACTCGGCCTCCGCTTCGGCCAGTTGCTCACGGCGCCCCACCCGCGAGGCCACCGGCGATGCATGCTCCTGGCGGCTCCCCCCGCGCATCCGCCCGTGTGTGCTGGACCATTCACCGGTCGGCGCGTAGATGGTGGCAGCGTCGGGGGCACCGGCAGCGGCCTGTTGAGCCGATTCGAGGTCTTCGGCCACAAAGTTGTTGTGCAGCAGCGCATCGGCCAGCGTCGCGTAGGTCTGGTCGGTGACGCGCACTTGATCGCGCAGGACTTGCGTATCGGCGGGCGCCTTGGGGACTGAAGGCGGCGTAGGCAGGCGGTCGAGCACCACGAACGTAGCCTGGCCCGCCTCGTCGTGGCGGAGCACCTGGATGGCGTCGTGCGCCTCGGCCTCCGTCTGAACCACAATGCATTCAGCCCACGCGCCGAGCGCGGCATCCAACGCCACGCGCCATTCATCGTCGCAGCTTAGCACATCGGCTACAGTAAGGAGGTCGGGAAGCGGGCCTTCGGTGGCGAGGTGCTGCACCGCGTCGGAGAACTCGTCGTAGCTGGAGACGAGCCCCTGCAGCAGGTCGACCTCGGCAGCGGCCGCGTCGCGGCGGCGCTGCGCCTCCTGGTAAGCCGACTCAACAGTGTCCAGCGTCTCGCGGGCGGTATCGTAGCGGGTGCGCGCATCAGCAAGTGCTTCTTCGGCGTCGCCGAGCTGGGCCTCTGCAGTGTTCATGGCGGCGCGGGCCTCGCGCGTCTGGTCCGCGCGGTCGGATGCGGTGTCGGCGAGCTGCTCCTTCTGCTCGGCGGCGTGCTCCTGCGCCTCTTCGAGAAGATCGAGGCGGTTCGTAAGGCGGTCGAGCCTACGACGGCGCTCCGATTGCTCTTTCTCGTGTGTATTGAGCGCCTGGCGGGCGTCGTCCACGTTGCTGCGGAGCGTCTCAGCGCGCGCTTCCGCCGTCTCGCGTCGCTCGGCCGCCTCCTCCAGCGCGTCTTCAGCTTCTTTGCGCGCCGGACGGGCGGCTTCCAGTTGATTTTGTGCTTCCTGGATACGCTCGCGCACCTCTTGGTGGCGGGCCGTGTCGCGCTCCTGCGCCGACTGCGCTTCGCTGCGGTCTTTTTTGGCACGCGACAGGCGTTCGTTCTGGAGGCGCAGCTCCGCCTCCCACTCGCTAATCTGGGCGCGATGGTCTTGCAGGGCCTCGCGCCGGGCATCGCGCTCCTCTTCTTGCGCATTCAGCGTGCGACGCAGCGCCTCGTGGCGGTCTTCGGCAGCATCGTGTTTTTCCTCGACGGTGTCGGCGCGCATCTGAGCCGCCTCCTGTTCGGCAGCAACCGAGGCGCGCTGGGCCTGCAGGCGGTCGTGCTCCGTCTGGGCCAGCTGCAGCTCCAGGTCGTGTAGCTCCTCGGTAAGCTCCTCGTGCTCGGCGGCCTTTTCCGCCTGGCGTTTCAGACGCTTGACCTGCGAACTAATCTCGCCCGTCAGGTCGCGAATGCGCTCCAGGTCGTCTTGCGTGTTGTCGAGCTTGCGCAAGGCCTGGCGGCGGCGCATCTTGTAGCGCGTGATGCCCGCGGCCTCCTCAAACATGCGACGGCGGTCCTCAGTGCTGCCCGAGACGATCTCGTCGATCATCTTAAGCTCGATCACCGAATAGGCATCGGCGCCCATGCCGGTGTCCATGAACAGATTGGTGATGTCTTTTAGGCGGCAGGTGGTATCGTTCATCAGATACTCAGAGGTGCCGTCGCGGAAGAGCCGCCGCCCAATCGACACCTCGGAGTATTCGGTGGGCAAGATGTCGCGGTTGTTCTCGATGGTCAGTTGCACCTCGGCCATGCCCAGCGGCTTGCGCGAATCCGTCCCATTGAAGATAACATTCTGCATCTTCTCCGACCGGAGCACGGTAGGGCGCTGCTCGCCAATGGCCCAGCGCACCGCATCAACGATGTTCGACTTACCGCATCCATTCGGCCCCACAATGGCCGTAATCCCCGGGTCAAAGTCGACCTCGGTCGGGTCGGCAAAGCTTTTAAATCCGTGAAGTGAGAGCGTGCGGAGATACATACAGGAGAAAAGATAACCAGCAAAACCCGCATGGCCACGTGTACGGGGGGAGGCAAAGCGAAGCGATGATACGGTTGCAGTTCAGCAGCGCAGCGGGCTACAGCCCAATCATGAGGCC
>CAJXLX010000177.1 GCA_913056335.1 uncultured Rhodothermaceae bacterium | reverse complement strand
AGCAGCTGCAATACATGGCTGCAGGCGTGAGATGCCTCCGCACACGCGGAGATAGACCCATCAGCTCTGCCGTGCCGTCATCGAGGAACGTGATGCCTCCGCACACGCGGAGATAGACCCCGCTCGGTCGCCTGAAGGATTTGAGTTGATGTGATGCCTCCGCACACGCGGAGATAGACCTTCTACATCACGCCGAACGTCGCAGTAGACAAGGATGCCTCCGCACACGCGGAGATAGACCCAGCACGACGTGCGCGAGACACCATTCCGCGAGGATGCCTCCGCACACGCGGAGATAGACCTCCGGTGTTATCGGCCAGAATGCATGTGCTGGCTACTGAGGGCAGACACGGGAGTGCAAGTGGGGGTATGTATTAGATACCCCCACTTGCACCGTCAATCACTTCCATGTCAATCCCCGGGTGTGTGCAGCCCATACCGGACAGGACCCATACCGGGAAGGAGCAGTGGCCGATTAAGACCCCGGCGCGCTAAAGCGCAAAGGGGAACAGCCACGGGTTGACAGAGTACGTTTTGTGCAAATGCGCACCCTTGCTGTGTCGTATGACACTCTGAATTGACTCTGTCTCCTCATGCCAACTGCCCCCACGCCAACTGACCCCACGCCGTCCGGCTCTACGATGTCCGGCTCTACGATGTCCGTCGCTGACTTGCACGTGGCCAACGACGCCGAAGCCGACACTGCAATCCGCGGCGGCTACCCGGTTGCGGTTGCGGAGCAGCTACAGCAGGTGCTTGGCCTTACCGATGCCGAGATGGCTGAGGTGCTGGGGCGCTCGCGCCGCACCTACACCCGCTACCGCAACCGCCAGGCGCAACTCGGCCTGCCGGAGTCCGAGCGCGTCTTTCGCTACGTGCGCCTCTTGCGGCGCGCGGCCACCGTCTTCGGATCCGAGGAGAAGGCAGCCTGGTGGATGAAAAAGCCCAGCCCGGCCCTGGACGGGCGCGTGCCGTTTGAGGCGGCGCTGACCGCGCCCGGCGCCGTCCTTGTCGACGACCTGCTGGCGAGCATCGAGCACGGCTTTCCGGTGTGAGTCGCTCCCTGGCCGTCCCACACTGCCTTGCCGCGTCTGGGCCGGCCTTCCATATCCATACGCTTCTGAATGGCTCCGCGCACGTGTGCTTACCCTGTACCGCATTATCCACAAACAGTACCAGGACGACCCGTTTTCCGGCAAGGGCGGGCTCTACAACAAAAGCCGCTGGGCCTCTCGGGGCCAACTCGTCAGCTACGCCGCCGACCACCTGGCTACTGCCACGCTGGAGACGCTCGCCGGCGTGCAGCGCGCGGACCTTATGACCGAGATGGTCTTTGCCCGTGCCGAAATTGATGCCCAACACGAGTCTGTTCTCTCCAAAGACCAGCTTCCCCCAGATTGGAATGCCCTGCCCGCATCCGATCAGACCCGGACGGTGGGCGATGCCTGGCTGGCAGCGGCTGACAGCGTGGTACTGCGGGTCCCATCTGTTGTGCTGCCGCACAGCTATAACTACGTGGTGAACCCGTCGCATCCCGACCAGTCAGCACTTCGTGTGGTGGAGGTGACCCCGCTACTCCTTGACAACCGGGTGCTCGCGCAGATGGGCGCGGGTGGCGCATAGCGGTAGAGGGGGCCTCCGAAGTGTCAAACCGCTCACAGATGCGGCGCAACTGCATCTGCAGCCGTGCCGTTTCGCCCTATTCAGAGACAAGACAAATGAGAGACCCAACGGAAGTGAGCGACCAAACCGAAAGACGCATTCCGTACTCGGTCATCTGATACTGCCGGCCCGCCATGAACAGCCTAACGTCATGAACAGCCTAATGCCATGAACAGCCTAATGCCATGAACAGCCTAATGCCATGAACAGCCCCTCGCTATGAACAGCTCCCCGCCTGCATCCGTCCTGTCTGACGCCGAGCGGCAGAAGCAGAACACCCGGCCCGACCGGGACTTCTACCGCCAGCCCCGGCTCGTCCAGCATGTCGACGAGCACTTCCGTGAGCGGCTCACCGCGCTGTATCGCGACCAGCTCAGCGCAGGCGACGATGTCCTCGACCTGATGAGCAGTTGGGTCTCGCACCTACCCGAGGCGATGCAACTGGGCCGCGTTGTGGGGCATGGCATGAACGAGGACGAACTCGCCGCCAATGAGCGGCTGAGCGACTACTTTGTGCAGAGCCTGAACGACACGCAGCGCCTGCCACTTGCCGATGACTCGTTCGACGCGGTGCTCTGCGCCGTGTCCGTTCAGTACCTGCAGTACCCCGAACCCGTTTTTGCCGAGGTCGCCCGCGTGTTGCAACCCGGCGGACAAGTCATTGTGAGCTTTTCGAACCGGATGTTTGCTCAGAAGGCCATTCGGGCCTGGCGTGAGGCCACGGGCAAAGGGCGCCTTCAGCTCGTAGAGCGGTACATCGAGGCCACCGCGGCGTTTGAGTCTGCACAGACGGTGAGCGAGCACCCGTTCGTGCCTCCCACGCAGCGCTTCCTGGGCGGGACCCCGGATCCGTTCTACGCGGTCTGTGCACGTACCCAGGCAGGCGAAAGGCCATGAGACACTATGTACGGCGAGAGGGCCGGGCAGAGCGCATTAACATGTGACGGCCAGAACATGTAATGACCAGCCGGCAGCCACGCCCACTCCCACGCCTGTCTAACGACCCATCCGCCTACCTTTGGGCAATTGGCAACCTTGTAGATCTTTGGGCGATTGTTGTCTGAAGTCTGTCATTCCAGGCTAATCTTCTGGCAGCAGGTTACGTTAAGTTGTACGCACAGCAATGCTCGACGTGTAACCTTCTCATTCAAGTCAATCCCTCCTTTCTTATGGATACTCCGATGGATACTTCAGTGGATACCCCGAACCTTCCTGATGACCTGCGTCATCGCCTCTTGCAGCAAGCGGCCGACCATGCCTTCCATGCTATCACGATCACCCGCGCGGCCCACGAAGGCGAGCCGGGCGAGATTATCTACGTTAACGACGCGTTTACCAAGCTGACCGGGTACGCCGCTAAATCGGTCATTGGAGCGACGCCCGGCGTGCTTCAGGGGCCGAAGACCGAGCAGGACGTGCTCGACCGCCTCGGCCGCAAACTGGATGCAGGAGAGGTCTTTCACGGGCAGACGATCAACTACCGGAACGACGGCTCTGAATTCATGATGGAGTGGAAAGTCATTCCCGTCGAGGAGCAGCAGGGAGGCCCAGACTACTACGTCGCCGTTCAGCGCGAAGCCCCCGCAGGGTGAACGTTCAGAGTGAAGCCCCAGCCTCGTAACCGGCCTCGCAAGAGATTAGTGCTGCAGCATTCAACCGCAGCATTCAACCGCAGCATTCAACCGCAGCATTCAACCGCAGCATTCGACTGCAGCATTCGACTGCGGCTTTCGACTGCGGCTTTCGACTGCGGCTTTCGACTGCGGCTTTCGACTGCGGCTTCACGCGCCCGATTGGGCCTGCTCATCCATCATGGGCCTTCCCGCATATTGCGTGCTTTCCCGTGTCTTTCTGTTTCTTTTACGGTCTGAGGTCGCTCGTACGCCTTGAATGCCCGTTCTTGAGACATGAACCGCCGCGCCTTTTCGTGTCTTTCACCGCGCCTTTCACTGAAGGCGCTTCCCTTGCGGCCGCCCCCCTGATGTCGCACTGTTTGATGTTCCACCGTCTTCCGGTTCCTGCAAACTCCACCGGGCCCCTCAGCCGTGGCCCTGTAGCTGGGCCAGATCCAATTGGCGAAGCGCCTGGAGACTCTCCTGCACGGTACGCTGTGCAGCCTCTTCTGTGGGAGCCTCCATTTCTTTCCTGAGACAGATGAATGTAAAGCCTTTGAATGTGAAGCCGTCTCATCTACTCGCAGACGTACGCTCCGTCATAGGTTACTCCTTGTCATACCGCCGCTTCCCGTTCGGTCCGACGTAGCGGTAGAGCGTCGCCTTCGAAATGTCGAACCGCTCGCAGATGCGCCGGACCGGGACGTCCGGATCGCGCATCAGGGCCTGTACCTCGGGGAGGTCCTCCTCCGACAGGGCGCGGGGCCGCCCACCGGTGCGTCCTCGTGCTCGGGCCGCGCGAAGCCCTGCCATCGTGCGCTCATGATTTAAGTCCCGCTCAAACTCCGCCAGCGCGCCAAAGATATGAAACTGCAGCCGCCCGGCGCTGGAGGTGGTGTCGAGGTTTTCTTTGAGGCTTTTGAACTGCACGCCTTTGTCTTTGAGGGTCTCCGCCTTCGCTATGATGCCTTTGAGCGAACGCACTAACCGGTCCA
>CAJXLX010000176.1 GCA_913056335.1 uncultured Rhodothermaceae bacterium | reverse complement strand
GGGGCCCGCCTCTGGAATGCAGCAGCAGCAACGGGGACCGACATGGCTGACTACGCGGCTCCGTTCGACATAGTGTGGGTGGCGCTGTCGAAGGGGCTTGGAGCCCCTGTGGGATCGGTGCTGGCCGGGAGTGCTGATCACATCAGCGCAGCACGCCGTGTGCGCAAGCGTCTGGGCGGCGGGATGCGCCAGGCGGGGATCCTTGCTGCTGCGGGACGCTATGCGGTGGCGCATCATCGCGAACAGCTGGCGATCGACCACGCGCACGCGCGCCGACTGGCTCGTGCAATCAGCGCATTACCTGCGTTTGAGTTGGACGTAAACACCGTTGAGACGAACATTGTGATCTTTGATACGCCCAATGCATCCGCCCAGACGATTGCTGATGAACTGGCCAGCGAAGACATTGGACTTACACCCTTCGGGCCACACACGCTACGTGCCACTACGCACCGCGATGTGTCCTCAGACGACATCGACACCGTCGTCCACACGCTACGCACGCTCTACAAATAATAGGGATAACACTCTCGAATGAGTCCGCGCCTTGCTGTGCGGAGGTCGTGGACGGCATCTGCATAAAGGAGGCATCCCTTGCATTCTACCTGAGTCCTGGCGCTATATCATCCAGATGCAGCATTATTAGATGTTACCACATTGATTCGCATCTGCACTGAACGCCGCTATGTGTCTTGCGTAAAGCAACATAACGAATGGCGTTTCCCTTAACTTATTGACAAACGCCATAGTTCGTCACAATCGCCTGTGCTCATATACTTGATCTTGCGTTTGTATATGGGTGCATGTGGCTCGCAAAATATGCGCGTTCTGCATTCAATGCGTTAGCGCGCTAATCGTACGTGAGCCGACGTAACACCGGGTGATACCTCGTAAGATCGTAAGAGTAGCACCTCGTAGCGCGTCTCTTCCTTTTGCATTGCCGCGTGCTGGGTCTGATTCGACTGCCTCAGCGTGCACGCTTCCGTTCCCAACGTGTGTTGCCATGCGTTTCGCTGCTTTTGCCTGTGCCCGAGAGTTTGCCCGGTATAGCTTTGCGATGCTCTGGTGGATCATCAGTTTGGGGAGTCTCCACGCATCCGCCCAGCAGGCACCGGCCTCACAAGCTCACTGGGCTCATCCTGAAGCAGGGATGCCACTGGTCGAGACGTATACCCCCGAGACCTACGGGGCCGATGCGCAAAACTGGATGGCGCTGCAGGACGATAGCAACATGCTCTACGTAGCGAACACGGGGGGCGTGCTTACCTTCGATGGGGCCCGCTGGCAACTTATCCCTGTTGCCAATCGATCCATTGTGCGGGGGCTGGCCCAAGGGGCTGACGGACGCATCTACGTGGGGGCCCAAAACGAACTGGGCTATCTCAACCCCACACCGCAGGGACTGCGCTATGTGTCGTTGCGAAGCCGCATTGCTGAGGGCCCCAGCGATCTCGGGAGCATCTGGAGCGTGCAGGCGGTAGCCGATGCCGTATACTTTCTGACGTTCAACGGGCTCTACCGCTGGTCGATTTCGAACGAGACCATGCGTTACTGGGCCCCGCCCAGCGAGGATACTTCGTTTTTTCCGATGACCACCATCCGCGACACTGCGTACGTGGGCACCGTTCAAGATGGGCTCTTTGCCGTCGAAGGCGACTCGCTTCAGCTTCTGTTCCCCGTGCCTGACACTCCCGATGGCGACACGCAGAAGATCCGTGCCGTTGCGCCCTACGGGCTCGATCAGATTCTTGTGGCGACTTCGGAGAGCTACTTCTACGTGTATGACGGGCGCACGCTTCAGAGGCTGAACGTGTCGTTCCGTGACGACATTGCTGAGGCTCTGCCCTACGACCTGAAGCGCCTCTCGGATGGAAGCTATGCCCTGGCCACTATTGGGGCCGGGCTGTTTCTGTTCGATGCGCAGGGTACGCTCATCCGCCGGTTCCCATTTCCGCAGCAGCCGGTACTCGGAATCCACGAAGATCATGAAGGCGGCATCTGGGCGATGCTCGACGGCGGTATCCGTCGCATCGACTGGAATACGCCGCTCAGCATATTCTCGGGGTCGTTCGACGACGAAATCATTACCGATGTGGTGCGCCACAACGACACACTTACTGTGAGTACCAATCAGGGTATGGGTACTGTGGTACCTGGCGACGAACCCGGTGCCCCTGCCACGTTGCAAAAGCATCCGCCTTCTACCCAGATCTGGAACCTGCATCAAGACAGTGCGGGTGATCTGCTTGCAGGGACCGCTGGCGATCTCATCCGGTGGGAGGACGGAGACATGCGCGAAGGCTTGGGCCTGATCGAGTCGCACGGGTTTCATATTACCGCTGCTCCGCATGCGCCGAATCAACTCTACGTATCTACCTCGCGGGGCATTGAGCGCTTCGAGCGCGCCGACAATGCAGGCTGGCAGCACGCGGGTGTGCTGCGCGACGACATTGGCAACTTTAGCCGCCCCGCCTGGGCCAACGATTCCACGCTCTGGGTAGGCACGCGCTATTCGGGGGTGGTGCGCGTTACGGTGGATGCACAGGGCCGCCCCGTATCCACCCAACAACTCACAACCGATCATGGCCTGCCTCGGGGCCATGTGATGCCATTTCGCTTTGGAGATACGATCCTCTTTTCAACGGAAGAAGGAGCCCACCGCTTTGATCCAGCAACGCGCCAGTTTTACTCGGTGGAGGGACCGCCCTACGTGCCGGGACAAACCCGCGAGCCGCGCATCCTTCTTGCCGAAGACGGCACGGGCCGCTGGTGGGGTAATACCGGAAGCGGACTGGGGTGGTGGACGCGTAGCGACGACGACTGGACGTGGCAGATGCGCTCGCTACGACGAGTGGCGCAGTCAACTGTGCGGGCGGTGCTTGCTGAGGAGGTCGCCTGGATTGCAACGAGCAAGGGCCTAATTCGCTACCAGCCGCAGGCCGACACGCTCTCGGCAGGCACCGTTCGCATTCGTAGCCTGTCTTCGCTCCCTGCCGATTCTACGTTGCGCGCCACCGCTGACCCCAACACTGATCCCGGAAGGGCCAATCCGCCTGCCTTCGACTATGCGCACCACAGCGTGCGACTGCGCTATGCCGCGCCCAGCTACACCCAGCCGCATACCACCGAGTACCGCGTGCGCCTGATGGGACTTAGCAATACGTGGTCGAACTGGACAACCAGCGCGCAGCGCGACTTCACTAACCTGCCGCCCGGAGCGTATACGTTCGAGGTACAGGCACGCACTGCTCGCACCGGCCCCTCATCTATAACGCCCTATGCGTTTCGTATTTTGCCGCCGTGGTATCGCACCTGGTGGGCCTATGCGCTGTATCTGATGGGCGGGCTTGGGCTGCTCGCTGGCGTGGTGCAGTGGCGCACCCACACGCTACGACGCCAACAGCGCTATCTGGAGCGTGTGGTTGCTGAGCGGACCACCGAAATCAGTCGCAAGAACGAACAGCTGGCCCAGCAAGCCAAGCGCCTGCGGTCGCTCGACGAGGCGAAGTCGCAGTTCTTTGCGAACATCAGTCATGAACTGCGCACCCCGCTTACCCTCATCTTGGGACCAGTGCGCCAGCTTCTGTTGGAGGCGAGCATCGTGCCTTCTGTCAAGCGGCGTCTTGTGGTGGTGCAACGCAATGCCGAACGCCTGCTCAATATGGTACAACAACTGTTGGAGCTGGCCCGGCTCGAAGCAGGCACCTTCACCATTGCTCCCCAGCAATATGACGTAGGCCGTCGCCTTGCGCGCTATGCCCGCACGTTTACCGACCTGGGACGCACCCACGACCTTGACATACGCGTGGAGCACAACGGTCCACCCGAAACCGCCCGCCCGGCCTACGCGGACCTCGACTACCTGGAGCAGGTGGTGGCGAACCTGATGAGCAATGCGATCAAGTTCACGCCCGCTGGGGGCCGCATTGTCGTGCGTATCGACGAAACCGCCACGGAGACCCGGCTGCTGGTCTCCGACACGGGCATTGGGATTGCAGATGAGCACCACCAGGCCATCTTCGAACGGTTCCAGCAGGTCGATGGCTCGGCGACCCGCGCCCACGACGGCGCAGGGATTGGGCTGGCGCTCACCAAAGACCTGGTCGAGGCCCACGGCGGGCGCATCACGGTGCGTAGCACGCCTGGCGAAGGCACCACCTTCACGGTTATGCTGCCCCGCGGACGTAAGGCGCTGCCCGAGCGCGTGCGGCCCAATGAGGATACCGATGCAGATGCCTCCTCCGAAGTACATACCCAGGCCGATGGAGCACCGGCCGCAGGTACTGAATCAGATGGGACCGTCCCGTTCGTTTCAAGTGAGCCTCGTCGTACAGGCGATACTCTTGCTCCTGCGCCGGAAAATGGCACAGACCGTCTTTCCACAGCCCCTCCAGGCCCGCCCACCCCCTCGCGTGCACCGCTGGTACTTGTTGTTGATGATAATGCCGAT
>CAJXLX010000175.1 GCA_913056335.1 uncultured Rhodothermaceae bacterium | reverse complement strand
CGCGCCTCTGCGAGTGGGTGGTGTCGGTATGGGTTGTGTCGGCGGAAGAGAGGAAGATATGTGCAAGAGACGAAGACTGCGCATCCCCCTGAGCGGATATCGAAGGGATGAAGAGCAGCAGCCCAAGGCAAAGCACGAGGGTGCTGTGCAGGCTGTGAGAAGAGGCAATATGCTGTGGAGACCAAGGGGCCATGCCGCGTATGGATACGGGAGGGCCGTCGCCACAGACCGGACCGAGGTGCTCATGCGCACCCGACTGCACGCAGCGTTCTGCTGACGTGCGCTACCGGAGGAGGCCACCGCCGCTCCCTCTATTCCCGGAGGAAGGTGACGTTGCACGCATCAGGCAGGTCTCCTGGCTTGCCACGATGCCCGGCAGAATGCAGGGCGCAAACACGGGCGGCACCCATGCAGGTGCAGCGCCGACTCTTCCCACCTTGTAAGGCAGTGAGTTCGACACGCTCGTGTAGATGTGGCTTCACAGTTGCGGGTACAGCTCTCGCTTCGGCGTCTGAGCAAGCTTGGTGCTCAGTGATGCCGTACGAGATTCCCTTTTCATTGCCGCTGTGTGGCGGCAAACCTGGTGCGAGGCCATGCACAAGTGTATAGGACATCTTGTGCAGGTAATCTTAACATACAGCAAAAGGATGAAGAGTATCCACTGGTTCACCGAATATGAACGCGATTCGGTACGACGCTGGGCTACGTGGTGCGCAGGGCATCGGTCAGGGCTTGCTCAGGCAGGGGGTGATAGACCGGTGTGCTGGATGCGCCATGCATGGCCGTTCGCAGCTGCAGCGCCAGCGTCATGAGCACGAGGCGCGTGCGCACGTTGCGCCCGACCAGGTGCAGCGCCTCCTCGACCCGGGCCACCATGGCCTGGAGGTCGGCATCGGGGAGGCGGGTGCAAAAGTTGGCCACCGCCTCGGCCTGGTCGATGTTGACGAGCGGGGCCTCATCCCCAAGGGTCTGATACAGCATGAGGTCGCGAATCCACCGGACCATAAGACGCAGCACGCTCTTGGTGCGCTCGCGCCCCAAGTTCGCAATAGCATCGATGCGCTCGTTGAGGGGAGCCACTTTGCATGTGTAGGCGGCCCGCAGAAAGTTGAGCACGAGCGTGCGGCTTTCGCGCAGATAAGTGCTTTCGGTAAGCTGAAGCGCGCGGCTGTACGAGCCGTCGGCCATGCGGGCGAGCATGGAGGCTTCTTCGGGCGATACGTTTTCGCGGTCGTGCAGCGCCTGGGCAATAGCATCGGGCGAAAGCGGATCGAAGCGCACCTTCTGGCAGCGCGATACGATGGTGGGCAGCATCTGGTCGACGCGGCTGCTGGTAAGGATGAACACCGTCTGGGCGGGCGGCTCCTCCAGCACCTTCAAGAAGGCGTTGGCTGCCGAGGCGTTCATGTACTCGGCATCGGTCAGAAGCGCGACCTTGTACGCGCCCTCGCCCGGATGGAACGTCATGGGCCGCACCACTTCCTCTTTCATGCGGTCGATGTGATACATGACCTGCTTGTTCGAGGTCTTCTCGGGGTCATCGAGCGAGGGACGGCGCACATAGTCGACGGGCGCGTAGGGCGAAGCGCCAAGCCGCTTGATGCGCTGGCCGACATCGTCGTCGGAGGTGCCTTTGGGATACGGGAAGAAGACATGCACATCAGGATGCACCATGCGGCGCGTTTTCTGGCAGGCGGAGCAGGCGTCGCAGGCCTCCTCGGTCTGCTCGGTACACTGCAGCGCACGGGCCAGCTCAAGACCTGCAGCTACGGTGCCGGTGCCTTTGGGGCCGTGGAACAGATACGCGTGGGGCACGCGCTTGCGCGAAAGGGTGCGGCGAAGCATATCCACCACGCGCGCCTGTCCGATGAGGTCTGACCAAGCCATGTGCGGGCCGGGGGTTGTTGCCAAAGTCAATGGGCTTGTATGATACGAGGCAGCCTGCACGAATGGAACCCCCATGCGTATCTCCCTGAACCACTCACTTCTTCTTCATGGCACAGCGTGGAACCATAAGCGCGCATTCTATCATAGAATAGGACTGCAAATTACAATGGCGCGGTAGCTCAGATGGTTAGAGCGTCGGATTCATAACCCGGAGGTCGACGGTTCAAATCCGTCCCGCGCTACATTGGTATACATACAGAAAAGCCGCTCTTGAGCACTGCTAAACTCCGGTTTGGTGGTGCTTTTCGTTTTTTAGAGCTGATTGTTTCTCAGAACTGAGCTATCTATGCAATTAGAACCGAGGAGGACTCGGCTCTTTTCTTCGCTTTAACATCAACAAAGGATAAGAAACTTCTAACACAGCTTTCACTTCATAGATATCGTAAGCAGTGTGCACTCACGGAAAACTAAAAGTAGTGTGCATGCTTGACCGAGCCAATCCTCTATCTGTGGTGTGACGAAGCGTAGCTGGCTCCATTCTGCTACTTTCTGTACACCAATCGTTTAGCATGTACACATAGCGTGTTCTGTGCAGGTTCGCTGCTTCTCTGCAATCTCTCTGCCTCGTGCAGAGGCACAATACGCAGCGCGTAGCTATGTTTTGGCGCACTGTGGCTTATAATGCATACGTCCCGTTCTGGGACGTGTCCCCCGTTCTTCTTATCAACATCGCCGTATCATGCAAATGTTTAACCGAACAGCCCGCAGGCTTCTCTCGCTTGCGGTTGTAGCAGCCCTCCTCACTCTTCTCTCAGCGTGCGACTCCGACGAGATTCCGACGGATGTCGACCCGGTGGAGCGAACTGCCGCTGAACTTGTGGAAGAGGCTGACTTTCTTTCTACGCTCGAAGCAGCTGCCAGTGAGTCGGATGCCAGCTTGCTCGAAACGCTTGGGCGAAGCGAGCCGCTCACGGTATTCGCTCCTGGAAATACTGCGCTTGACAACTGGGACGTTGAAGGGCTGCTCGCCAACCCGGCGCTGCTTTCCGATGTGATTCAGTATCATGTGGTTGATGGATCGTTTACAACGAGTGATTTGGGCGAAGGGCAAACGCTTACCTCGCTCCAGGGCACAGAGCTGTCGGCATCAGCCAGCAGCGTGAACGGAGTGGGCTACTTCCGCATCGACCAGGATGTGACCAACGGCACGGTTCACATCGTCAACAACCTGCTGTTCAGCAACCGCACGATTGCGGAGCGCGCGGAGTTTTTCACGCCCGCGAACGCATTCTACAATGCGCTTGAGCAGTACGAACTCACAGCAGCCCTAAACGACCCGGCCGACGACCTCACGGCATTTGTGCCCACGGAAGCGTCGCTGGCTGGGCTGGCTCCTCTTGTTCAGGATCAAGACCTGACGGATGCCGACGTGACTGAAATTCTGCAGTACCATCTGTTGACCGAGTCGGTCACGGCAGGTGAGCTTGTTGCTGCGCTCTCCGAAAACAACGATACGTTCACTGCGGAGACGGTGCAAGGCGAAGATCTCGTCTTCACAGCAGTTCGCGCCGAGCCCGAAGAAGGTGAGGAGCAAGGTGAACTGACAGGCATCACGATCAACGGAGGCCAGGCCTCAATCAATCTGGGCAACGTGGACCTCGGCTCCACCAACGGCGTGTCGCACCTCATTTCTGGACTTCTACTGCCGGAAGCGTATCGCCCCGACGCTACTGAAACCATCGCGTCGACCAGCGGCCTGGGTACGCTCTCTGCTGCGCTTGGTGCAACCGGTCTCGATGCCACGCTTGGCGATCGTAGTGCCGTCTTCACGGTCTTCGCGCCGAGTGACGATGCGTTCAGTGCATACGACGTGGACTACCTCCTCGCGAACACCGATCTGCTGAGTGAGGTGCTCACCTATCATGTGGTCGGGGGCCAGGAGCTGGCGGCATCGGCCCTTGAGGAAGGTGCGCTACCGACCGTGCAGGGCGACGAGATCACTGTTTCATTTGGTGAAGAAGACGCTGTGTTTGTCAACAGCGCGCAGGTTACGCAGACGGATCTGCCTGCCGTGAACGGAGTGGTTCATGTGCTGGATGACGTGCTGCTGGAGAACCAGCCGGTCAGCCTGCAACTGCGCGCGCTGCTTGCTACGCGTACGCTCTATGACAACCTTGCCAATGCTGAGCTCGACGGAGCGGTCGATGGCGGCGACCTCACGGTGTTTGCGCCGACCAACGATGCCTTTGAAGGCTCCGGATTCCAAGGGCTGACGTTCAACCAGCGCGCTGAAGCACTGCAGTACCATGTGCTGCCAAGTGCGGTCGACTCGGCTACACTGATCGATGCGCTTGAGGCCGACGACACGTTCACAACCGAGACGCTGCAAGGCGAAGACGTCGTCTTTACCGCCGAGCGCGATGACGATGGGGCGCTCACGGGCATTACGATTAACGACGGGCAAGCGTCCATCGACCTGAGCAATGTGGATATCGAAGCGGAGAGCAGCTTCATCCACCTCATCGACGGCGTACTGCTTCCGCCGAGCTTCACGGACGACGGAGATAACGCCTAACTCTATGCCTGTGTAGCCGATACACAGGCGATATACAACAACGTGCTACATTGCACGTCTAGCCAGTTGGGCCATTTGGGGCCTGGCTGGCTTTTTTTGTGGGTACGATGCGCAAACTGATCCCCGGCAAAGCTGGGCGCTCCGTATCCCGCCGAACGCAGGCGTGCTGCGTCACAGGGCTACCGCACGACCG
>CAJXLX010000174.1 GCA_913056335.1 uncultured Rhodothermaceae bacterium | reverse complement strand
CCGCGTCAGGTGGGCGAGGTTCTTCAATCCGATCTTCAGATGCGCCATCGGGCGCGCGCGGACGAGTTTCTTGTTCATGTAGGCCTCGAAGGTCAGGCGCTGGACATCGATATCGTGGCACAGCGAGACGAACCTCTCGCGGCGCTCGTCCTATCTATAATAGGCATTCTGCATCGAGGCCAGAACCCGAAAGACGGTCTTGTGTTCGGACATGAAAAGCTTGCGCGCCAGCCGCAGATCCGCTTTACCTACAAGCCGGGCCGCGTGCACTTTATTGGAGCAACCGCCTGGCAGCGCGATGCCTTCAGCGATATTGCGTTTCAGGGCGTATCGGGCATCAAGCAACAGCAGCAGTCGGGCCTTCCGGCGTTGCATGCGCACGCACAGTATCACGGCGAAAACGTGATGCTTGGGGCCGGAGCTTACTTCAAAGCGCTGCGCCCCATTGTTACCGAAGACCGCTTTACCACGGGCGCCGGGCAAGCCTACGCCACCATTACCTCTGAGGCAGCTACCATCCGCGCCAAAGCCACCTACGGTGCCAGCCTGTCCGACCACCTCATGACAGGCGGCTACGTCTATAACGAGATCGCGAACGATTTCTATCCGCTCGATCTCCTGTCGACCTGGGTCGACATTGACGGCACAGGCACGCTGGCACCGGGGCTGTTCGTGGGCTACCTCACCAACGAAGGCAGTAGCGACGAGGTGGGCACCGCCAGCGCATTGACTCCGGCTGCGCGGGGGGCCAACATCGACTACGTGTGGCGCGTGTCGCCGCGGCTCTCGCTGAACTACGAGGCGCTGCGCTTTGCCTTCGAGCTGGAGATGACCTCCGCCCGCTACGCCAGCCGCTTCGATGAAAACTACGCCCCCAACCCTGCAGATGGCGACGACCCTGTTACCAATGTGCGGGGTAATTTCTCGGTGTTTCTCTCCTTTTGATGAGGCCCATTCTCATCTGCAACGCTGCTACGCTCCCCCATCAGAGCCCGGTACCTCCGTACTGCACGTACCCTCCTTCACGCAACCCACAGACCGTCATGGCTGACTCGACTCCTGAAATCGATCGCGAAACCTATTGGCGCACACTCATGCAGCGCACACTCATTCTGCTGGTCGTCTGGTTTATCACCGGCTTCGTACTAAGCATATTTCTGGCGGAAACGCTTAACGCTATTAACTTTGGCGGCATTCCGTTTGGCTTCTGGATGGCCCAGCAGGGAAGCATCTTTGTCTTCGTGAGCCTGGTGCTCATCTACGCCATAGCCACCGGCCAGCTGGATAAACAGGCGGGCGTCGAAGAAGACGGCGACGCGACATCAGCGCCTGGGGCCGCGCACTAACTGGACCCACTGCTTCTGCTTCCCTTGCTGAATAACCTCCCTTGTACCGATGAGCATTCTTGGTTGGACCACATTTTGGGTCATTGCGACCTTCTCACTATACATTGGCATTGCCATCTGGAGTCGCGTAACCAGCACCAAAGGCTTCTACGTGGCCGGGCAAGGCGTGCCTACCGTGGCAAACGGCATGGCGGTTGGGGCCGACTGGATGAGCGCGGCCAGCTTCATCTCGATGGCGGGGCTGGTCTCGTTTATGGGATTCGACGGCTCCGTCTATCTCATGGGGTGGACGGGCGGCTACGTGCTGCTGGCGATTCTACTCGCCCCGTTCCTGCGTAAGTTCGGCGAGTACACCGTACCCGACTTTGTCGGCAAGCGCTACTACTCGAACTATGCCCGCGTCATTGCAGCTATTGCGGCTATCTTCGTTTCGTTTACCTACGTAGCCGGGCAGATGCGCGGCGTTGGCGTCGTATTTAGCCGGTTCCTGGGCGAATTGGTTGAGCCACTGGCTGCTGGACTCGGCGTAGAGGTCATTACCATTGGCGTGGTTATTGGAATGGCTATTGTGGCGACGTACGCCGTGCTGGGCGGCATGAAAGGCATCACCTACACGCAGGTGGCGCAGTACTGCGTGCTCATCGTTGCGTACACCATCCCAGCCGTTGCCATTGGCTATTCGATGACCGGCAGCCCCATTCCGCAAGTCGCTATCGGCGAGGTGCTGCCCGCCCTCGATGGCCTACAGCAAGAACTGGGGCTCGATATGTACAGCGGGCCCTTTGCCAACTTATCGATGCTTAATGTCTTCGCCATTACCTTCGTGCTCATGGTGGGCACCGCGGGCCTGCCCCACGTTATTGTGCGCTTCTACACGGTAAAAACCGTAAAGAGCGCCCGCTGGTCGGCGCTGTGGGCGATTGTATTCATCGCGATTCTCTACACGGTGGCTCCGGCGGTTGCCATGTTCTCGCGCTACGAGATCTTGCAGTCGTTCTCGGACCTCGGTGCCATGGGCATGCTCGAGAGCCCGCGTACCAGTTGGGTGCAGACCTGGGCCGCTACCGGACTCATCGAAACGGGGCAGTGGAGCGAGGGCATGTCGGCCAATGCGCTACTTAGCACCATCGACCGCGACATTATTGTGCTGGCCACGCCCGAAATCGCCAACCTGGCGCCGTGGGTCGTGGGCCTGGTTGCGGCAGGCGGCCTTGCAGCGGCGCTCTCCACGGCCTCGGGGCTTATGCTCGTTATTAGCTCCTCGCTTGCCCATGACGTCTACGGCGAAATCATCAATCCCGAGGCTTCCGAGCAGAAGCGCCTGAAGGTGGGACGCGGCATCATCTTCGTCGCAATCATTGGAGCGGGCTTGCTCGGGATCTATCCGCTGGGCTTTGTCGCTGAGGTGGTTGCTTTTGCCTTCGGATTAGCAGCAGCCAGCTTCTTCCCTGTGCTTGTGCTTGGCATCTTCTGGAAGCGATGCAACAAAGAAGGCGCCATTGCCGGCATCGTAACCGGACTCAGCTTCACGTTTGTCATGATCATTCTGATGCGGGCGCACGTGGCGCTGGCCGAGTTTGGCATCACCGAGCCCGTCTTTGACTCGTTCCTGGGCATCAACGCACAGGGCATTGGGCTGATCGGGATGATTCTGAACTTCATTGTGACGTACATTGTCACGATGTCGACGCCTCCGCCTCCGCAAAAGGTGCAGGACCTGGTCGAGCAGATCCGCTATCCGCGTACGCTCACCAAAGACGAACTGAGCGAAGCAGCGTCGAGCTAACGCATCGGGCCAACATACGGGACACGCGGCGCAGGAGGAAGGGAGCCTCTTGCGCCGTTTTTCGTGTAACCAACCTATTCGTTTATCTTACAGCAGTCTGTTTATATGTCGCGCTCTCGCCTCGGATGCGGTACGCATCTACTCATTGCCTTTGGGCTCTTCGTGGTTGCCGTAGGCATTATTGCCTACCAAAACCGCGATACCGTTTCGATGATGTGGGCAAACGTGACGGCCATGAACGAAGGCATGAATCTGACCGAGGAGCTTCGCTACCCCGAAGACGTGCTCGACTATATGACGGCCCACCCCGAAACCGTCTCGCTGGTCGCCTACACCGTTGGGGCGGAAGCCGAAGGCATTCATCTGGATGCAGACACAGACCGCCCGCTCGTTAATCTGCCCAGCCTTGCTGTGCTATCGGCCTATGCCGAAGCCGCCGCAGCCGGGCAGGTGGACACCACGGCTCGCGTACCGGTGAACGAGGTCAGCCGCCTTGCGCTGCCAGGCGTCAACGTGCAGCCCCATGACCGCACACTCAACCGCTGGAGCGAGACCAGTCGCATGGATGCAGACAGCACCGTGGCCGTGGCCGATATTGCCTGGGCCGTGGCACGCCTGAACGACGACCCCGCGCTCGACTGGCTCATCGACCGGCTGGGACGCGCGGCCATTCGATCCGAGACGACCGCGCTGGGCTGGCCTGCAAGCGCCGCCCCCATGCCGAAAAGTGGGCTGTACCTGGAGTGGGCAAATGCTGCGTCGACGCTCCACAGCGACGCCGACCGCCCCCCATCGATTGAACGCAACGCCGTCTACGCAGCGGCCGAGCGCTACGCCTCCGACTCGACGTACGCCCGCGAGATTCAGCAGACGTTCGAGTCGCGCGGCACCAACCTGACGCTGCGCGACCAGCGGCGCATGGCGCAAGAGACGCTGCCCCAGGCCACCGCCGCCCAGGTTGCAACAGCCCTGATGCAGATGGCCGAGGCCGCCCCCGAATCGGCCCACGCAACGGCCTATGCCCTGCTCGATCGCTCCACAGGCCTCGACTCCCTGAACACCCATGTGCAGCGCGTAGCCTCAAAAGGCGGCGCCATGCCGGGCGTCATCAGCTTTGCTGGGCTGGCGCACTACGCCGACGACCGCGCCCCACGCGTGGTGGTCCTCAGCATGGAAGAGATTCCACTGGCGGTCTTCTACCACCTTCTGCAGTCGGGTCTCGATCAGGGATTGGCGTTGCGCTTGTTAAGTGATGACGCCTTCTTTGAGGAGACGCGTACCCGTATCCAGGCGTCCAATAATGCGGACCCTGCCGATTCTGCCGCAGCTACGGCTCGGTAAGGCGAACCTCCACAGAAGGCGACGGGGCCGGCTGATAGGCATTGATGCGGGCATCGGGGCTCTCAACGAGGCGGTCGGCCAGCGTGCGCGAAAGGTCGGTGGTGCGGTAGTAGGGCGGCTGCACTCCGGCGCGGGTCCAGTACAGGTGGTAGCCGGCTGCGGGCGGAGCTGCTCCAGGATTGGGGCCGGGGGCCAGCGTACTGATGTGTCCGCGCCCTGGAATGGAGGCAGGCGGGG
>CAJXLX010000173.1 GCA_913056335.1 uncultured Rhodothermaceae bacterium | reverse complement strand
GTGCCCCCGTTGTGCCTTCTGTCTTGTCGCCCCCCCGCCGCCGCTGGCTTCGCCTGCACGCTGCCATTGCCAGTGCCGTAGCCGCTGGTGGCGCAGTTGGCGGACTGCTGCGCCATGGCCTTGTGCTCGCGTTTCCTTACACGCCCGGCCAGGTGCCGTATGTCATCCTTATGATCAACATTGTCGGTGCCTTCGTGCTTGGCGCAGGCGGGCGCTGGCTCGTGCACAAGCATCCGGAGCATCGCCTGATGCGCTACGCCCTCACGACCGGACTCATGGGCGCGTTCACCACGTTCTCGACCTACGCGCTCGATGCCGTGCATCTGGCCGATGCCGGAGCCCAGGCCGCCGCGTTCGGATACGTTGCGGCCAGCCTGGTGCTGGGCGTGCTCGCTGCCGGAGCCGGACTCGCTTCTGCCGAGCCCCTCCTCGCTACGCGCTCTTCGTAACCAATCGCCTCTGATATGCTCTTTGCCCTTGCTCTGGCCTGCGCCGCAGCGTTCGGTGCAGTAGCTCGCTACGCCACCAGCGTGGGGATGCAACAGTACCAATCCACCAGCTTGGGCGGAACGCTCATGGCCAACGTGCTGGGCTCGTTTGGTGCCGGCCTTGTAGCTGGAACCGCGCTTTCAGGGGCGCTGCCGCCCGGCTGGCATCTCATACTCAGCACCGGATTTCTGGGCGCATACACCACGTTCTCGACCTGGATGGTCGAGTCGGCCACGCTCTTGCGCGAGGGCCGCTGGCGTCTGCTGCTGGGCTACACGTTGGGCAGCACCCTGCTCGGCACTGCAGCTGCTGCGCTCGGTCTTGCGCTCATGCTGTAGATCTTCTTGCCTACTACATCACCGCCGACATGCCGATCGTTGGGCGTTGTTGGCGGGATGCGTCAGGCTGGCGGGCGAGCAAAAGCGGCTGCTGAAGTTCATGCAGAAATGCCTGCACCGATGCCACGTCGTCTCGCACAAAGCTGAGGGGTGCCACCACCAATCCATCCAGCGCGCGGTGCAGGGCCGTGCCCGGACGCTGCGCCGCCAGCGGGGGGCATTGCACCGGTTGCCACAGCACGTCGGCGGGAGGGCGGAGGCGGCGCAGCGCCTCGCGCTGCTCGGCATAGGCGACCTCGTCGGCAGCAGGAAGCAGGACCCGCACCCGGTGCGCCCGAAGTGCGTACGAGGCATACGCGGCCCACTGAAGCGCCATCGCAGCATCAGGACTGTCGGCAAAGTATACGGTTACGTGGTTGAGCCCCGGGACCCAGCGCGGGCTGAGCAGTACCGAGCAATCGGCCTGCCGGATGATTTGAAGCGGCGTGTGGCCCAGCCGATGCGTCTGGTCGTTTGCTTCGCCTTGCAGCCCTGCCGCGACCAGGTCAGCCGACTGCCCCATGTTAAGCAGAGCAAGAGCCGTACGCCCCTCCACCGATTGCAGCTCGGCATCTACGCTGTACGTGTGCGCCAGTTTGTTGAGGCGCCAGCGCACGTAGTCGGTAGCGTCTTGAAAAGAGCGCTCTACACGGCGCGCTGATAGCGGCACTGCCGTACCGCGCCCTGCCGGCACTGCACGTACCGTACCGAGTTGGGCCGCGCGCCGGAGCGATTCGTCTTCAACATAGCATCCGGTAACACGGCCCAACCCCGGCTGAATAAGATGGAGCGTCACCGTAAGAGCAGTTTCGCTGGTACGTGAGCCATCGAGCCCAACAACTGCGTGGCGAAGCAGCGACATAGCACAAATGAGGAAATTGCTTCAAGGATAGAACACGTACTGGGGCGCGGAACGGTCTCACTTCGCTGCTGCCGACGCCTGCGCATCTGCCGTACCATTGATGCCAAACTGCTGACGCTGCCGGGCAAAGGTGAGAAGCCGCTCCTCAACCTTTCCGTTTACACTATCGGCGGGATACGTGCCCTCCTCGCCGCGCGTACCCGCAGGCTGCCCGGTAAGCCGTGCGATGCCTTCGTCGATCGTTTCCACCGGATACACGTGGAAGTCGCCTGCTGCTACGGCATCGACAACGTCTTGGCGGAGCATCAGGTGGGGCACGTTGCTCTGGGGGATGAGCACGCCCTGCTCGCCCGTAAGTCCGCGGTGCTGGCACACCTCAAAAAAGCCTTCGATTTTTTCGTTCACGCCGCCAATGGGCTGCACCACGCCGTGCTGGTTCACCGATCCGGTAACGGCCAGCGACTGCTTGATGGGCACCTCGGCCAGGGCCGACATCAGCGCGTAGAGTTCGGCGGAGGAGGCGCTGTCGCCGTCAATGCCACCGTACGACTGCTCGAAGACGAGGCTCGCCTGCATCGACAAGGGCTGCTCGGGCGCATAGCGTCCGCTCAGGAAGCCCGACAGCACGAGCACGCCTTTTGAGTGGAGCGGACCGCCCAGGGCGGTTTCGCGCTCAATGTCTACAATATCGCCCTTGCCCAGCCGCACCCGTGCGGTGATGCGGTTCGGGCGCCCGAAGGCAAAGCCGCTCTGCTGCAGCACGGCCAGTCCGTTAATCTGCCCGACCACGGCATCGTCGGTGTCGATGTAGAGCGTGCCGCGCTCGATGGATTCGTGCACGCGCTCCTTCAGGCGGTCGGCGCGGCGGCGCTGGGCGTTGAGCGCGGCCTGCACATGGTCGGCTTCAATGTGCTCGGCATTGTGCTTGCGCGCATGGAATCCGGCTTCGGCCACGAGATCCTGCATCGTATCCACCTGCGCGGTGAGCTTCTCCTGGTCCTGGGCAATGCGCAGGCTGTGCTCCATCAGGCGGGCCGTGCCCGAGGCATGCAGCGGCGGCTGATCGGCGCGCTTGGCCATGGTGGCCAGCATGTCGGCATACGAGTCTGCATGGTCGTCGTCGAAGTCCATCTGGTCGTCGAAGTCCGCCATGACCTTGAAGAGGTCCTCCATATCCGGATCGTAGGCGCACAGCAGGTGGTAGAGCCAGCGCTCGCCCACGAGCACAAGCTTCACGTTGAGCGGGATGGGTTCGGGTTCGAGCGACACGGTGCGCATCAGTCCAAGCGCCTGCTCGGGGGATTCGATGTCGATGTGTTGGCTATTCAAGACGCGTTTCAGGCCCTCCCAGGCGTAGGGCTGTTGCAGCAGCTTGCGCGCCTCAATGACGAGGTAGCCGCCATTGGCTTTGTGGAGCGCGCCCGGCTGAATGAGGCTAAAGTCGGTGATGAGCGCGCCCATCTGGGCCTGCTGCTCCACGCGCCCCACGAGATTCGCATAGGTGGGGTTGTCGCATGTGATGATGGGGGCGCCGTCGTCGGGATCGTGATGCACGAGCAGGTTTACGCAGTAGCGGTCCCACGAGGGGCCGCCCTGCTGCATCGCCATGAATGCCATACCGCCCGAATTCTCCTCGCCAAAGGCACCGTGGCTGCCTTGGCCTTGCTGCACCAGTGCGCCCACGTTCTCTACAATGTCGGCCTGCACCGCGTCGATGTGGTCAGCGATAGCTTCGTGCTCGGTATATTTCGCCTTCAACTCGTCGATGAGCGGATCGATGGCGTGGTGGGCCATCTCTTCGTTGAGCTGGTCGAGCCGCTCCTGCGCCTCGCGCTGCCGCTCAGGCAGCTTGCGCATGATCTGCTGCAGTTCGTCCTCGAACGCATCGATCTTCTCCTGGACGGCGTCGCGGTCGATGTCGTCGAGCGCCTCAAACTCGTCGGGCGATACGACCTCGCCGTCGCGAATCGGTGCAAACGCAAAGCCGTTGGGCGTGCGAATGAGCGCGATGTCCTCCGAGCGGGCGCGCTCTTGCAGAGCTTCCAGCGCCTCTTCCTGCTCCGAGCGCACCTCGTCTTCGATCATCTGGCGGCGGGCCTGGTACTCCTCGCTGTCGAACGCGGCCGACAGCGCGGCCTGCGCGGATGCGATAAAGTCATCCATGGCCGCCTCGAAGTCGGCCCCCGCACCGGCGTCCAGCCGCAGGGCGCGCGGCGTGCGCTCGTCGTCCATGTTCTTGACATAGCACCAGTCCGACGGCGCCCCCGATGCTTCAGCCGCATCCTCCAGCATCTGACGCACCATGCGGTGGCGGCCGGTGCCGTTGGGGCCCAGCGCAAACACGTTAAAGCCGGGCTGATCCATCTGCACACCAAACTGCAGCGCCTCCTGTGCACGGTCTTGGCCCACCACCGTGGTGTTGGCATCAAGCGTTGCAGTCGTGGTAAAGTCAAATGCGCTCGGGTCGATGGTGCGGCGCAGGCGATCGGGCGAGAGCGAGTCGGGAGTAGCCATGTAATATATGGGTCGTTTGGTAGAGGAGCGATGCAACGTACGTTGTAGGCACCGCTGCGTGTTCAGTTCGCTTGCGAGCAGCGCTCGTCCGATCCGCCGTCATTGTTTACGGCATGTACACGGTTTGAGCGTGGCCTGCAGTGCGGGGTGCGTGGCCGCTGGGCTGGGTCATGCCTCTGGTGCTACGAACCGCGATTGATGCCCAATTTTCGCCGCAGCGGCGCTCGCTCGTGCCATCAAACCTAAAACCAACCAGGTTCTTACTGATGCACCATCAACTCGGCGCCGCATTAGTCTGAACCATTAACGTAGATGTTCGGGCTGTTGCGGATCAGCTTCCCACGCCACCTGCCACACGGTGCTCGGCTTGGGCGTGTCGCTCCGGCAGCTGTGTCGAAACACAGGCCCCGGCTGGGCCTGAACCCGCGCCCGGTGCGTGCGGCCCTGCATCTGCACGGCCACCTGCCAT
>CAJXLX010000172.1 GCA_913056335.1 uncultured Rhodothermaceae bacterium | reverse complement strand
GGCGCGAGATGAGGAAATTTTCTACGGCATAGATGCCTTTGCCCTCCACCGTCAGGCGCGCGTCCGGTCCGCCCGCGAGCGGATGCACTCGCAGCGTTTTGATGAGCCGCTGCACGCCCACCTCGGCCTCGGCGACGCCCGTGTAAAATGCATCGCGCCGCAGGTAGTCGAGGCGATCCATATCCAGCTGACTCGACACGAGTTGGTGCATCCATGAGCGCTCGTACGTGCCGTCGAAGATGGCGATGGCGTCGTCGAGGGCCCCGTCGAACCGGTTGTTGAGGTGCACGAGAAGCACCCGGCTCATGGCTTCGTGGTGAAAGCCCTGGATGAGTTCGTGCTCCAGCGTATGCGAAAACGCACCGTGGCCCACGTCGTGCAAGAGCGCTGCCGCCAGCGCCGCGGTGTGCTCCTCCGGCGAAATCGGCGTGCCCTTGTTCGACAGGCTCGTGAGTGCGTCATGCATCAGCGCCAGCGCCCCCAGCGCGTGGTTGAATCGTGTGTGCTCGGCCCCCGGAAACACCAAGTGGCCCACCCCGAGCTGCCGGATGCGCCGCAGCCGCTGCACCTCGGGCGTCTGAATAAGCTCCATGAGCAGATTCTTTGGCACCGAAATAAACCCATGTACCGGATCCGAGAAAATCTTGAAGCGCTGCTGGTTCGATAGCGACACAGGCATGTACAGGTGGATGCAAAGACTACGCTGCATATCCCAACGAACCATCCTGGGCGACGTTGCTCGCGCGCAGTTGTGCATGTCGTGACGAATGCGCCCTGCCGTGCGTCTACATAGGCAAACCGGGTTTCATGCCGGACGTTTGCGTTCTCTTCGCTCTACCCCACAAGGTCTTATGTCTACCCTCCGCCTACTGCTTGCGCCCGTGCTCCTGGCTGTTGTGCTTGTTGGATGCGAAGGCCCCACCGGCCCGCAGGGGCCGCAAGGTCCACAGGGCCCCTCTGGTCCCGCAGGTGCGCTCGTTGAAACGTTTGAGGTTGAGTTCGACGTCGACGCCGCCGCCGAGGGCGAGGCCGGGCTCGTGCTCTTTCAGAACTACGACTTCCCCGAAATCACCGCGAGCGTTAACAACAACGGCTTTGTGCAGGCCTATTACCTGGCCGACAACGACACGTGGACGGCCATGCCCTACACCTTTGGCGACGAATCGCCCGACATTAACGCGGTCGACTATACGCTCACGCTGGGCTATGCCTGGAACGTTGGGCTGGTGCAGCTTTTCTACGAAGCCTCGGCCCCGTTTGCCCTCGACTTTGCCCGCGACCGCACCGTCAAGATCGTGGTTGCCGACGGCCGCGCCGCCACCACTGCAGGTGTAGAATGGTCGGACTACAGCAGCGTGAAGCAGCACTTTGACCTGGAGGAGTAGGGCCTCCCCTTCGTATCAGACCCACGGAAGCGGTATCTTGCGCAGCGGCGAACCCTGTGCCGCAACGCTCGTTCACGATGCGATTCGCGGTCTGCGTCCCCTGCGGCGGAGCCGCTTCCTTCGTTCTGATTTCCCTGCACGCGCTTTACCTTATGGCTTACCTGTTCACGTCTGAGTCGGTGTCCGAGGGGCACCCCGACAAAGTGGCCGACCAGATCTCTGATGCTGTTCTTGACTCGCTTCTCGCCGACGACCCGCACAGCCGCGTGGCCGTCGAAACGATGGTCACCACCGGTCTGGTGGTACTCGCAGGCGAGGTGACGACCGAATCCTACGTCGACGTGCGCGGAACCGCGCGCGACGTTATCCGCGACATCGGCTATACCGACCCGCGCCTGCGCTTCGATGCAGAATCATGCGGCGTATTGAGCAGCATCCACGAGCAGAGCAGCGACATCAGCCTCGGCGTAGATGGCAAGGAAGAGCAGGGTGCGGGCGACCAGGGCCTCATGTTTGGATATGCCTGCCAGGAGACGGACACGCTCATGCCTATGGCCATTACGTATGCGCATCGGCTCATGAAAGAGCTGGCGCACATCCGTAAGCAAACCGACCAGATGAGCTACCTGCGCCCCGACAGCAAGAGCCAGGTCACCGTCGAATACGAAGACGACCGCGTTACCCCGCGCCGCATCGACACGGTGGTAGTCTCCACGCAGCACGACGAGGGCATTAAGCCCGATCGCATTAAGCAGGACGTGCGCAACATCCTGCTGCCCCGTGCCTTTGGCGAGCGCTACGAGGAGCTCATCGACGACGACCTGGTGCTGCACGTGAACCCCACCGGACGCTTCGTGATTGGCGGCCCCCACGGCGATGCGGGCCTGACCGGACGCAAGATCATTGTGGATACGTATGGCGGCAAGGGCGGCCACGGGGGCGGCGCCTTTAGCGGCAAAGATCCCTCAAAGGTCGATCGCAGCGCGGCGTATGCAGCCCGCCACGTCGCCAAAAACATCGTAGGCGCGGGCCTGGCTGACGAGGCGCTTGTGCAGATTGCTTATGCGATTGGTGTGGCCGAGCCGGTTTCCATCAACATCGACACGAACGGCACCGGCGTCATTCCGGATGCCCGCCTGCGCGATGCCGTGCGTGAGACGTTCGCCCTCTCGCCCACCGCGATCATCGATCGGCTGGAGCTGCTCAAGCCGCAGTACCGGCGCACCTCCACCTATGGCCACTTTGGGCGCAACGAGTTTTCGTGGGAGCAGCTTGACCACACCACGGCCCTGAAAGAAGCCGCCGGTCACCTGGCGTAACACACGATTCCCGCTGTGCTCATCCACCTTCCCGCCTCAGGCATGCAATGGTCTCGCTGGATTCTGACGTGTGCGTGTAGCATCGCCCTGCTGATGCCTGTGGCTACAAGTACGGGCGGATGCGGAGGTGGCGCTCCCCCCGACACTTCGGCGGCAGCCCCCACGGCTTCCTCCAATGCGCAGGCCGTTTCGACGCCGTCGGCTGCTGCCGACACCACCATCGAAGCCTCGCGCCAGAACGCGGTCACGCAGGCCGTGAAAGCGGCCACACCTGCAGTGGTGAGCATCGGCGTGCGCAAGGTGCAGCGCGTGCGTGATCCGTTTGCGAACGACCCGTTCTTCCGCCACTTCATGCAGCGCCCGCAGTACCGCGAGGCGCGTAGCATGGGCTCTGGCTTCGTTATGTCGTCCGATGGCTACATCGTGACAAACGAGCACGTGGTAAGCAATGCGCGCGATATTGAGGTGTACTTTCCCGATGGTGACACCTATCCTGCCGAACTCGTGGGCAGCGACCGCCTCACCGATCTGGCGCTGCTCAAGATTGATGCCGAGGGCCTCGCCCACCTCACGTTCGACACCGACAGCGAACCCATCCCGGGCGAGTGGGTGATTGCGCTGGGCAACCCGTTCGGTCTGTTTGAAGCCGCCGAGCCGTCAGTTACCGTGGGCGTGGTTAGCGCCACCAACCGCAACTTGCAATCGCAGCGCGACGGGCGCCTCTACCGCAACATGATTCAGACGGATGCCGCCATCAACCGTGGCAACTCGGGCGGACCGCTCGTCAATGCGCTGGGCGAGGTGATTGGCGTGAACACGGCAATTTACTCCGACTCGGGCGGCTCCGTCGGCATCGGCTTTGCCGTCCCAGCCCCGCGTGCGGTTGAGATTCTGGAGGAGCTGCGCACGAACGGCTCCGTGGATCGCTCGCACTACACCGGACTCGACCTGGTCGAGGTGGATGCGCGCATCGCACGAGCGCTGGGCCTCTCGGAGGTCCGCGGCCTGGTGGTGCGCGACACCGATCCCGGCTCCCCCGCCGATGCCGCAGGGTTCCGCGCCTACGACGTGATTCTGGCGGTGGAAGGCTCCCGCATCGACAGCCGCGATGATTACGCCGCACGCGTCTTCGACTTCCGCCCTGGCGACGAACTCCGCTTCACCATCGAACGCGATGGCACCCGCCGCACGCTCACCCTCACGCTGGGACGACGGAGGTGAAGGGGGATTTTTACCGGAGAGAAGGTAGGGACACGGTGCGCCGTGTCCCTACGATGTTCATGGGCGTGGGGCGGCTCACCCTGCGTCTGCCACAAACGTCCGCATGGGGCTGGTGCGGTGGCTGGTGCGCTTCCAGGTCACGGACGAAAAGCGCTCGGCCAGCCAGTCGTGCAGGAGGGCTTCGGTGAGGGCCTCTGTTTCGTAATGCCCGGCGTCAATGAACGCCATCTGCGGGGTGCCGGTGTCGGCGCCCAGCACGCGGAAGAAGTCGTGGTACTTCACATCGGCTGTCACGTATGCATCCGCTCTCGCGCCCTGGGCGGCGCCTACAAGGCTGCTCCCCGCCCCTCCACACACGGCAACGCGCTCTACAGGTGCATCGGGGGTTCCGGCATAGCGCAGGCTTTCCGCATCCAACTGGCTGGATACACGGGCTAAGAACGCCGAGAGCGGCATCACCTCGTTGAGCATGCCAATGGCGCCCATCCCGGCCTGTGTGGTAGACTGATCGAGCGGGTATACGTCGTGGGCCACTTCTTCGTAGGGATGCGCCTCATGCATCGCCGCTCGCACCGCTGGCAGGGCCCACGGCGTCACCTCCATCTCCAGGCGGATCTCGTCGACGGTCTCCAGGTCGCCCCCTGCCGTGCCAATGTGCGGATCGGTGTCTGTGCCTGGACGAAACGTGCCCGTGCCGTGGGATCGAAACGCACAGGCATCGTAATCGCCGATGCGTCCGCCGCCCGCAGCAGCCATCGCCGTGTGCACGGCCTCGGCATGCGATTCGGGCACGAAGGTGACGAGCTTGCACGCGGCGTCCTCCATCGGCGCAAGAG
>CAJXLX010000171.1 GCA_913056335.1 uncultured Rhodothermaceae bacterium | reverse complement strand
CCGGCGTTCCGCCGGAGGCGAAGGCGGCCGTCGTCGAGCGGCTGTCGGCCACGGAGACGGTCGCGATGGTCGGCGACGGGAGCAACGACGCCCCCGCGCTCGCCGCCGCCGACGTCGGTATCGCGATGGAGCGTGGCACCCGACTCGCCGTCGACGCTGGTGAGCACGCGCGGCCGCATGGTGCCCGGCCTATCGGGCAACCGGTCGCTCTCAAATCAGCTCTTTGTGTTGCGCCAGTCGCGCGAGCTGGCGCAGCGCGTGGCCGATCGCATGGATGACATGTACCCAGAGGGCGAGGGGCCGCCCATCATGTACACAGCCGAACCCCGGCAGCGCCTCACCACGCAGCAGCTTGCAGGACGACTCATGGGGCGCGTGCAGGCCAGCCCTGGTGGCGAAGAGATCGACGCCATTCGCCTTTCGGCAACCAGCACCGATCCGCAAGAGGCGGCGTTGCTCGTGAACCTGTTCTCTGAAGAATACGTCGAGTTCTCGCGCGATCGGAGCCGCCAGAGCGTGCAAGCAACCTACGACTTCCTCGAAGAGCAGTCCGAGAGCCTACGGGTGGACATGGAAGAGGCCGAGCAGAACTTGGTCGACTTCATGCAGCGCGAGGAGGCCGTAGCGCTCGATGAAGAGACCAGCTCGACCGTATCACGCATCACAAGCCTGGAGTCCGAACGTGCGCAGCTCCGCATCGAACTGGAAATGACGCGTGCACGGTTTAACGCTCAAGAGGAAAACGTGGAATCGATTGAGCCGCAGCTTGCCGAGCGGCTGGCTTCGAATATCGACAACGAGCTGGCACGGGTGCAAGAAGAACGTGCTGAGCTCAAGCAGCAATTGGACCAGGCGCTGGAGCGAAACCCCGACCTTTCGCCAGACGCCAATGGCAGCGCGCTGGAGCGCGAACTGGCACGGACCCAAGAGCGCATCGACCGGCTTGACACCCAGGCCGAAGACATTGCCACCCGCTATGTGGATCAGGCCCTGGCTGCTGGAGGTGCCGGACCGGGCGAAGATAGCGAGCGCGGGGTGGGCTACGTAGCCGAGCAGCGGGAGCAACTGGTGCAGCAGCGCATCCAGATCAGTGGGATGGAGGCGCGGCTCAACAACATTGAGGAGCAGCTGGAAGAAAACCGGACCCGCCTGCAGGAGCTGCCCGCGCAGTCGCTCGAACTGGCCCAGCTTCAGCGCGAGCGCCGCTCTGCCGAGCAGGTCTACAGCTTTGTGCGACAACAGATGCAGGAAACGCGCATGACCCTCGAATCCGAAATTGGAAATGCCGAGGTCGTGCGCTTTGCCGGGGTCCCATCAACGCCATTTGCCCCGACGCCACGCCAGAACATGACGCTGGCTGCTCTGCTTGGTCTTGTCTTAGGCGGCGGGTTTGTCATCATTCGCGACCTCCTGGATACGCGGGTGCGCCAGCCCGATGACGTGCGCGCAACGGGCGAGCATCTTATGGGTGTGGTGCCCTCTATGGATGCCATTATCCAGCGCGACTTTGACGGCGAACGGCATATCACCATTGACGGGCGCGAGATACCCACCACGCTGCCTATGCTCGTCAGCCCCATGTCGGCGGTGGCCGAGTCATACCGGCGGTTGCGCACGAACCTGCGCTTCGCCCGCCCCGACGATGAAGTGCGTACGCTGGCAGTGACCAGTGCCAGCAAAGGCGAAGGCAAAACAACCACCGTGGCGAACCTGGCGCTGGCCCTTGCCAGTGCCGGGCAGCGCACGCTGCTAATTGATGCCGATCTGCGCCGCCCGCGCCTCCACACGCTCTTTGATGGCAACACCACCCTGCCGCTCGTTGACATCCTCTACGACGGACTGCCCGATCCGGAGGCGCTTCGCACCTCTGTGGATCAGCTCTACGTGATGTCTGGAGGCGAAAAGGTCCCGAATCCGGCTGAACTCCTGGGGTCGCAGCGGATGCAAACGCTTCTCAACGACATGGAAGAGGAATTCGACTACGTGCTCGTGGATACCGCGCCGGTCTTGCTCTTTAGCGATGCACTGGCCCTCTCACCGTTCTGCAAAGGCGTAGTTATGGTGGCGTCATCGGGAAATACCGATCATCGCGCCTTGGAGCACGCCATTCATCAGATGCATGAGGTTGACGCGCCGCTGTTGGGGTGCGTGCTCAACAACTACAAAGCCGATGATAACAGCCGCTATGCCTACAGCTACGATAACTACGGCTACGCGCAGAGCATGAAGCGCCTCGATGATTATTACGCCGACGACACCGCCTCATCAAAAAGCCGACTGCAGCAGTGGTTGGGACGCTGAGCCCCAGCCAGGCAATGCTACGTTCCCTCCCTTTGCCTTGAGCCGTAGAGATACACATTAGGGGCGCACATTACCAGAACGCATCGTGAATGTAAGCAGCGATCGTACAGCGTCTTCACGGCGCCCTGCGGTCGTTTTGCATTGGGTACAGAACTGGGTACAGATCAGTCCGCCCCAGCTAAAATGTAAAGAAGCAGGTAGCTGTTGGACGTGCTGTTACCTTTCAGGGGGTGATGGCGTCTTATTCGCCCCCGTCAACTTTTACATTTGTTACCTCCGCGGGCCCACCGGCTGATGTATGCCTATGGAAGCATGAAAGAAACTGCTATGCTCCCTGCCGTGCTCAACGAAGGCTGAAGAAGCGGCCTCTCATGCTGTCAACGCGTCCGATATTCTCTGCTTGTAACACCGTGTGTGCATGCCCGAATCGCTTGCCATAGCCCCCCAAGAAGCCGCTGCTCCGAAACGGGTAGCGCTATTTGCAGGGGCGTACAACCACATTGCCGACGGCGTATCGCTTACGCTGAACCGGCTGGTAGCCCATCTGGATGCACAAGATGACACCGCCGTTCGGGTTTTTGCGCCTACTGTGAGCGAACCCGCGCTCGACCATGCGGGCACGCTTTGTCCCGTCCCCTCGCTTGCCGCGCCTGGACGCCCAGAATACCGTCTGTCGCTTGGACTGTCGACCGAAGCGAAGGCGGTGCTACGCGCGTTTGACCCTACGCTCTTCCACATCGCCACGCCCGATGTGCTGGGCTACCACGCACTGCAAACCGCACGGCGCTGGAGGCGTCCGGTCGTCGCTTCGTATCACACGCATTTCAGTTCGTATCTAAAGTACTATCATCTTACTGCGCTGGAGCCGCTGCTGTGGACATACTTGCGCACGTTCTACGCGCAGTGCCAGCACATCTACGTGCCCTCTTCGGCCATGGCCGACATTTTGCGGGCCCACGGCATCACCAGCGGGCTGCGTCCGTGGGAGCGCGGCATCGACACCGAACGCTTTCACCCAAGGCACCGCAGCATGGCGTGGCGCCGCGCACAGGGCATTGCCGACGATGAGGTCGTGCTGAGCTTTGTGAGCCGCCTCGTATGGGAAAAAGGACTGAAGCTGCTCCCCCAGATCTACGATGTGCTGCGCAAGCGTGATATCAACGTGCGCCTCCTCATTGTGGGCGACGGCCCAGCACGCGACGAACTTGAGGCGCTGCTCCCCGAGGCCTGCTTCACAGGCTTCCTTGCAGGGGATGCGCTGGCTACCGCCTACGCCAGCAGCGATGTCTTTGTATTTCCGAGCGATACCGAAACCTTTGGCAATGTCACGCTGGAGGCAATGGCCTCGGGCGTGCCCACCGTATGCGCCGATGCGGTAGGCAGCCGCGACCTGGTTGACGAAGGCACCACGGGTGCGCTGTGCCCGCCTGGCGATGCTCGCGCCTTTGCCCATGCTCTGGCCCCGCTCCTCACCCATGCCGAGCGCCGCACCGCAATGGGACAGGCCGCTCACGAACGGGCGCAATCGTACACCTGGACCACCCTCCTGGCACGCATGGACCGCTACTACGACGACATCCACGCGGCCGTGAACGCGGAGGCGACATCTTTTACACGCGCATCTGCTCTGCATCCTGCTTAACCCCCCCCTGCCTGTGCATATACTTTATGTCTCGCACTCGCTGCCTCCAGAAGGACGCCTGATGGACAATGTAGGCGGCATGCAGCGCGTGGCGCTTAAACTCAACGAGGCGCTGCACGAACACCCAGAGCCGCCCCAGGTAGCGTCGATTCTGCTGCGGAGCTCGTGGACATGGACGCCCTACAAAGTGCCGTTTTTCTTGGGCAAGGCGGCATGGCGTATTCGGCAGGCTGTGTTGCGTGGCGAAGCCGATGTCGTGCTCTTTTCGTCTATGGTAACGGCAGCTCTCGCTGTGCCGCTGCGCGGGTTTTTAGATCGCCACAATGTAAAGACTGCCGCCATCACGCACGGCCTCGATGTTACATTGAGCATGTCGGCGTACCAGTGGTTTGTGCCCAAGGTGTTTGACGCACTCGACGCGGTGCTGCCTGTGAGCCGGGCCACGGGCGCCGCCTGCACAGCACGCGGTGTGCCCGAAGACCAGGTACATGTCGTGCCTAACGGGATTGATCTGGATCGCTACGCACCGCCGCAGTCCAAGCCCGAGATGCGAGCTGCTCTCAAAGAAGCGCTGGGGTCTCCCACAGCCCCCTTGCCCAACGATGCGCTGCTCTTGTGCAGCGTGGGGCGCCAGGTAAAGCGCAAAGGCGTAGCCTGGTTTGTGGAGCACGTGATGCCAACATTGCCCGAGCATGTGCACTACTGGATCGCCGGCGACGGCCCCCAGGACGACGCCATCCGGGCCGCCGTGGCCCGCAACGACCTCGGCGATCGCGTGCGCCCCCTGGGCCGCATCTCGAACGACAAGCGTGCCCGCCTCTACCGGGTGTGGCCATGGCGTTCGGGCCCGGCCTCACAATCGAAGGCGCGTTCTT
>CAJXLX010000170.1 GCA_913056335.1 uncultured Rhodothermaceae bacterium | reverse complement strand
GTCGGCAGAAAAAGGGCCCTGCGCCCGGCACCACTGCGTCTTGAGCAGCTGCGTTTATCATGGGGGAACGGTTTAATGCGAAGTGATGGAAAGCGTGAGCCTGTAGCCAAAGCCAGGAAGCCTCTTTGGCGGAAGCGTCTTTGGCGCAGGCCTCTTTGGCGCGGGCGTCTTTGGCAGAGGCAACCGGAAGGCCATCCGCCGCAGGCACCGTTCGCCGCAGAAAATGTCTTTCAGTAGGAGAGCGATCACTTAACGTTTACCCACTACCTGCAGATGCACAGGGTGTGGAGGTAAGCGACCAAGAAGGACTACGGCCACAGCAGTGCAGCCGCTACATTACGCGTCGTCTCCGTCGCTTGGCGATGCCTCCACATCGACCGAGTCGAGCAGCGCCTGGCCGCCCGGCACGGTGCGGAGCGTTTCGATGAGGCGGTCGGCGTCTTCGTTGCCCTGCAGGCCTTGCATGACCTCGCGGATGACCGGCATCAGCAGGCCCACGTTGAGCACCGTGCCCATAACATCGCCCGTGATTGAGCTGGAGCGGCCCTGTGCGCCATCGCCACCGGGCTGGGCAGACAGCGACGGGCTGCCCTCCAGGCCGTTGACGTTGAGCACGCGGATGCTATCGATCTGTTCGGCGGGCTGCACGAGCTTCTCGACGAGTTCGGGCAGCTGCGGAATGAGCTGCTCCAGGCTCTGCGCCAGGATGACCTGCTGCTGGATGGCGTTCTCCGCATCGAGCTCGGCCCGGCGGACTTCCGCCTCGGCGAGTCCTACGGTTTTTACGGCAAGTGCTTTCTTCTCGGCGGCATCAGCGTCGAGTTGGGCAGCCTCAAGGTTGGCCTCGGCCACGGTCCGGATTTCGTACGCCTGCACGTCGGCTTCCACCTGACGTTCTTGGCGCTCGACCTCGGCATCCTGCTCGGCCTCGATGACCTCGATCTCTTTCGTTCGATTGGCGCGCTCTACAGCCCGCACCGTCTCCTTCTGCTCGTCGGCACGGACGAATTCGGCCTCTTGCAGCGCCGTCTCCTCCAGCTTCGTGAGCTTGGTTTTCTGCGCTTCCGCCTCGGCGGCTTCGCGGTTGATGCGCGCGATTTCGATGTCTTGCTGCTTCTCTTCGTTTGCCAGCGACACGGCCCGCTCGCGGCGTACCTTGGCGCTTTCGATCTCTTCTTGCTTCTTCTCTTTTGCCAGGGACACGGAGCGTTCGCGCTTGATCTCGGCCTCCATGACCTCTTGCTCGCGCTCCTCTTCGGCCACGCGAACGCGGCGCTCTGTGCGGATCCGCGCCTCTTCGGCCACCTGCTGCTGCTCAGCCTCAGTCTTCTGGGTCTGGGCGTCCTCTGTCGATTCCGCCTCGCGAATCTCGCGCTCTTGCTTCGCCTCCCGCTCCTTGATGTCTTGCTCAATTGAGAGCTGCCGGACCCGTGCCTCGCGGTTCTGTTCGGCGATCGTTACTTCTTTCTGGCGGAGGCGCTGGTTTGCGCTCTCGACCTCCGAGGAGGTCCGCTCCGCAATTTCCTTACGGCCTCGTGAGTCGAGCACGTTGTCTTCGTTATGCATCTCCAGCGGCAGCTGCTCCAGGTACTGGATGGCCACATCGTCAAGCTTGTAGCCGTTGAGCACGATCTCCTGGCCGCCGTCCTCGCCCAGCGCAGCCAAAATCTCATCGCGGAACGCGCGGCGGTGGTGGTAGAGCTGATCGAACTGTAGCTTCGCCCCAGCCGTCTTCAGCGCATCGGCGAACTTGGCTTCAAACAGCTCACGAAGGATGGCGATGTTGGAGGCCCGGTCGCAGCCAATCGTCGCAGCCACGTGTTGGATGTCGTCCTCCATCGGGTTGATCTTGATGTAGAAGTCGACCTCCACCTCGGCACGGATCCCATCGGCACAGGATAGGCTCTCGTGCTCGCGCCGCACGATCCGTACGGTCTTGACGGTGAGGTCGAGCGTGTCAATGCGGTGGATGAGTGGAATGACGAAGGCCGAGCTGAGCGACACGCCGGGCGTGGCGAGTCCAAAGCCAGTTTTTACAAGGGCCTCCCCCGCCTCGGCTTTGACGAAGAACTTGCTGATCATGCTAAACAGGACCAAGGCGAAGACCAGCAGTCCAATGCCGCCAAACAAGAGAAGTGTAACCGTTGATGCGCCCATTAGAGCGGTGGAATCGTGTTAAAAGAGAGCGATTGGTGTATGAAACTGGAATGGTCCAGAAGACATCCAGCAAGTGGTGTTACAGGGAGTCAAGATCGTCGTCGTTAAGCGGCGCAACGTAATAAACGTTACGCTCCGGATTGTAGTCGTATAGCAGGACCCGGTCGCCATAGTTGAGGTCGAGGTCGTTATCATTTGCATCGGCACGCACACTGACCTCCACGCGACCGCGTCCCTTCATGCGGACGGTAGCCGAGCCAAATGTAGGCGTGACCCGCTGTGTGGAGAGCACGCCTACCGTTCCAACCAACTCGCTGGCTCCTTTGGCAACGCCGTAGTCTTGAAACAGCGGCTGTAGCAGACGCGACGTAGGGGCTGTAATGAGCACGGCCGCTGCTCCAGCGGGCAGAGCCAGCACGAGCGAGGTTGCGAGTCCGGTGCCCACCATGCTCGACACGGTCGATCCCAGCAGGCTAATGAGCAGCAGCCCAACCCAGCCAAAGCTGAAGCAGAACAGAATCAGAAAAAGGGAGAGCGGGATCATGCCAAGCCCGAGCGTCTGAAGCACTCCGCCGCCCCCGGCATCGGCGTCTGCATCGAGGTCCACATCGGCATCGAGGTCGACCTCGGTATCCAGGTCTATATCGACATCGAACCCGTCCAGGTCGAAAAGACCCAGCAGGGCAAGACCGCTAAAGGCACATGCCAGGAGTAGCGGGATTGTGAAGATAAGGAGTGCAGGCTCGAAAAGCGCCGTCGCGTCCATGGACGGGAAGCGTGGATGTATATGTGTAATGCAGTATAAAATTTACCTAAGCAGGCGGGAAAAACGCAAGTGTGAAGGCACAGTGCCTCCGTATCGACGAACCGAGACCGCCTCAGCCGTATGCTCCAGCTCCTGTCGATAGCAGGACGCTCAAAATGAGGGTGGTGGATAGACGTTAAGTGATCGCTCCCCCCTGATGAAAACGTCTCCTGGGGTGAACGGTCCTCCGTTCGCTCCCGTCAACTCCACCGGAGACGTCCGCGCCAGGCGGTGCTCCCAGTCTCCGGCCACTGGTACGTTTTCGCTATCATGTAGCGTTGAACCGCTACCAAAATGAGGACTTGACAGGGGGCCGCCCGGGTTGCGTATATGAGAGACCGCAAATAAAAAATGCTAAGATTCGAATCGGGCGATGCACCGATCTTGTCGCCTCCCCACCGTTTTCAAATAATTCTGAAACTGCATCCCGGACGCGGATGTAGATTTCGTGCTACTGCTTTTGCACCAATTGCTTCTGTCTATGGGCCTATTTGCCCGCGAAGAGGTTACCATTTTGGACACGCCCTACGGCATGTTTACCTCGAATGGGCTATGGTTTCATGTGCGGGAGGACGATGTGCGTACCTATGCGGCCGGTGTGCTGGAGCATGTATCGCTTGAAACGCTCGTGACGTACGCAGGTCGGTGGATCTACTCGCCGCAGACGCTGGCGGTGTGGCTTCTGCCGATACTGCTGCTGATGTTGGGTCCTGTTCCGGCATTTGCCTGCATGCTCGGGGCCTATCTGGGATGGAAGACGTTCTGTCCGGCCGTTGTAAGCTGGAGGATCATGGGCGTGGTGCGCATCCTCAATCAGCCGGTGGTGCAAGGGCTGTTCTACGTGGTGGTGCTGAGCTATCTGGCGGCGGGCGAGCAACTGGCGGCCGTCGGTACGGGACTGGTCGGGTTTGTGCTGCTGCGCTGGGGCCTGCTGCGCTGGGCCACCGATCCGATTGTGCAGCGGCTATGGCGCGGCCTGTACCGTCTGCCGGTGGCCGACCAGGTGCTGCGAGCGGTCATCGTGCGTGCAGCGCGCCACTATGGCGCGTCGCTGGACCAGATCGACCGGATGCTTGGCGATATCATTCGCCACTGGACCGCTCGCGCCGACGACATGGACGACGTGCGTCCCCCGCCCGATACGTCGACGCGGGGCCCCTCATCTTCTTCCTGACGAGCCTATTGCCTGCAATGCCTGCTGAGCCCACTACGCTGTACGTTACGCGCCACGGCGAAACCAACTATAACCGTGACCACATTATGCAAGGAAGCGGCGTTGATAGTGCGCTAAACGAAACAGGCCGGGCGCAGGCCGAGGCGCTGGCGGCCCGCCTGGCCGATGCACCGCTCGATGCGGTGTACGCGAGCACGCTGATCCGCGCGCGCCAAACGGCCAAAATATTGGGCACGCCCCACGAGCCGCTGCCGTACGCTTATCTCGACGACCTAAAAGAGATTAGCTGGGGCGTGTACGAAGGCACGCCGCCCACCGACGAGCGCACTGCGGCCATGAAAGCGATCAAAACGCGCTGGCGGGCCGGAGAGGTCGATACGCCCGTAGAAGGCGGCGAGTCGCCGCGCCAGGTGGAGCGCCGCGCGCGTCGGGCGATCGAGGTGGTGCTTGGGGCCCATGCTGGCGAGCATGTGCTGGTCGTAACCCACGGGCGCTACATGCGCATCATGCTGGCGTCGCTGCTCTACGACGGCGACCTGCGCCGGGAGCCGCCGATCCAGCCGCTGACCGATGGGTTCGACAACGCATTTCTCGCGCTCTCGTGGTACCAAGCGGCCGGAGTACGGACGCTCGGCCACGTCGAACACGTGATCGAGCCGCCGGACATGATGCCGATGTCGGGGCTCCTGGAGAAGCTGCTGACCGTCGACGACGACCG
>CAJXLX010000169.1 GCA_913056335.1 uncultured Rhodothermaceae bacterium | reverse complement strand
AGGTGCGATTAAAGGTCAGGCTACTGTTATCACTGACACAGGGAATAATGGATTTCAATGCCTCAAAGGTGCGATTAAAGGCCTTTCAGAATATGGGCTATAGCCTGCTTAGATGCAAATGAGAGGTGATTCGGCGATGATTGTCCGCGCCCGATGTCGTCACCCTCCGGTCGTGCATAACCCCCCGGGGGTCTGACGACTTTTGCTAACTCCTTGATCCTACGCTGCGTATCCATAAAAATTAGGATGTGGCACGGTGGTTGCGGCAGGCGTTTTCTCGAAAATGGGCGGAGGGCGACGACACATCGGCCTTCAGCGGCGCTGGAGGAGGGGAGGTTTGTTCAGAATGTCCCACTGCGATTTGGGCCTGCGAGCCTCCTGTGAGTCATTTTAAGGAGCGCCGCTCCAACTCCGTGAAGAGGAATTCGTATGTGCCGTGTACTTACTTTTCAGAAACGTACGAGTTTTCATGCCTGCCCCCGCTGCGTGGACCGATGCCTACCTTGGCGTAGGTGCCAACTTGGGCGACCGCCTTGCTCAGATCGACCGGGCGTTGGTTCGGTTGGATGCGCAGGCCGAGGTATCAGTCGAGCGGGTGTCGTCCACCTACGAGAGCGAAGCCCATCGGCGCGCCGGTCAGGAGGCTGTGCCTGCGTTTATGAACGGCGTGGTGCACATCCGCACTGTGCTGTCGGCTCACGCGCTGCTGCGCGCGACTCAGGCGCTGGAGGCGCAGGCCGGACGCTCGGCCTCGGCCCCGCGATGGGCTCCGCGTCCGCTGGACATTGACCTGCTCATGGTAGGCGCAGAAACGGCGTGCACCGAGCGTCTTACGCTTCCGCATCCCCGCGTGCACGAGCGGCGGTTTGTGCTGATGCCCTGGGCGGAGTTGGCCCCGAACTTGTGGGTGCCCGACCCGTTCGACGCTACCGTTCAAAACTTGCTCCAGACCTGCTCCGATTCCCACGCCCTGCACCGGCGCTCGGAGCCGCTGGCCCGTTCCCTATTCCCCGCGTAAACGCTCCGTCTCGCTCGTGTCTGTATCTGACCTGCCCCCCGACCTCAACTACATTGTCATTGAAGGCGTCATTGGAGCAGGAAAGACGACCTTAGCGAAGCTTATGGCCAAGCGCTTTGACGGGCGCCTGGTGCTGGAGCAGTTTGACGACAATCCGTTCCTGGAACGCTTCTACGACAACCGCGCCCGCTGGGCGTTTCAGACGCAGCTTGCCTTCCTGGCAAGCCGCTTCCGCCAGCAAAAAGAACTGGGAATGCGCGACCTCTTCCATCACCTCACCATCAGCGATTACGCGTTCGACAAGGATCGCATCTTTGCACATCAGAACCTCTCGGGCGATGAGTTGCAGCTCTACGAGACGCTCTACGAACACATGGAGCCCGCTACGCCTACGCCCGACCTGATTGTGTACCTGCAGTCCTCAATCGAGCGCCTCATGCAGAACATTGCCAAGCGAGGCCGTCCGTACGAGGAGGACATGGACCCTGACTACATTGCATCGCTGCACGAGGCGTACAATCATTACTTTTTCCACTACACCAAGAGTCCGCTGCTCATCGTAAACGCGGCCGACCTTGACTTTGTAGAACACCAGGACGACCTGGATGCCCTGCTGGGTCATATTACGGCTGTTGATGCGGAAGGGACAACGTACGTCCGTCATCCGTAGCATACGTGTACCTGTTGTCTACGATGCGAAGTGACGTCCCCGAATGGAGTACATCATCACCGCCCTTATTGTCTACTTTGTCTTGCAGGTTGTAGCCAACCTGGTGCGCATTTGGCGTGGATACAATGGGCGCCACCCCTCAAACGATTTCTTTGGGATGCCCCGCAACGACCGTGAGCCCGAAGATCGCCTCGCACGCAAAGATCGCGAGTCGCCCCGGTTCTGGGGACGCGATGTTGAAGATGTGTCGTGGACGGACGTGAACGTGGATGACGATCCGGTCAGCAATGAGAAAGAGACACCAGTTGCGTGATGTGAAGCGGCTCAACTCAAGCAGGTGTTGGTAGTGGATAGACGTTCAGTGATGGCTCTCCTGATAAAAATCTGTCCTGGGGCGAACGGTCCCCCGTTCGTCTACGCCCGTTTCGCCGGAGACGTCCGCGCCGGACGGCGCTCCCAGCACCGATAGCATTCGGGGCAAGTTCTCCGTCCACTGCCATCTTTCCTCCATCCATTAGCGTTGAACCGCTACCCAGGTGCTTACCCATCACAGGCGGTTAGCGCGGGCCAAAGCGAAAGGTAATCACTGTTTCGGTAGCCACGGGCTGCCCGGCGTCGCGTGCCGGACGGAAGCGCGCCCGCCGTGCGGCGTTCAGCGCTGCTTCGTCCAGCCCATAGCCGAGTGTGGATGTGGGCTGTTCACTTCCGTCGGAATCGACCCGCCATCGTGCGCGGATTGTCGCATTCTGCACGACGCCCCGGGCATCCACCTGTACCTGCACGGCGATGCGTGCCCGTACGTCGTTGCGACGGGCCGTCTCTGTATAGGTGGGCTGCGGCGCGCGCAGGAGGCGCGCTGTGGTGGCAGGCTGGGCCCGCGCAACGGCCTCTTTGGCCTGCCCGTCGCGGCGCTCGGCATCGTCGCCCGGCTCCACAATGTCGAGTGTGGTGTCGCTCCAGTCGATCTGTTCGTTGACGACAACATCGTTCGGGACGACCACTGGCGGCAGCGGGGCGGGCGGAGGCGGCTGGGGACGTACGTCGTGGTCCGTTGGTTGAATCTCTTGGAGCTGGATGCGATCGGCGGCGCTGTCGCTGTACAGTGCGCTGGGCGTGGCCTGTGGCGCGGGCCACCAGCGCACCAACCCCACACAGAGGAGCAGCGCTGCAATACTGCTGCCGAGCACACGCAGCCGGTACGTGCTCGATGCCCGCCACGATGTATCGCGTCTGTTCATGGGTTGCGTCTGCCTGTGTGTACTCTGCCTCTGTCCGCTTTAATCGTGCGGTTGTTCTTGCATGTGTTGCCGCAATTGCATGCTTTTCTACGTGCATGTGTGGGTGATTATTCCCCCCATCTGTTTTATGGTTAGAGATGCCTTCAGCCCCTTACAAATGCCGATCATGGTCAGATGTTAAGCGACGGCTCTCCTGGTGAACATCTTTCCTGGGGCGCACGCGACCAGAAGCATTCGAGGCCCGTTTTCCAGCTCCTGGAATAGCTCCCCCATCACGTAGCATTGAACCACTGCTTGAACACCTCAAATATGAACACCTTGCAAATCAACCTGTGCGGCTTGCGGAACGCCGGTCTACCTGCTACGTTCGTTGATGGAAATTACTGATGACTCCCCTTATGTCTGCACCTGCGCCCCCTGACCGGCTCTTGTTGTTGTGGCATGCGCTGTCAACCCGACAGGGCGGCCGCCCTCCCCGTTTTGTTAACCTTTCCGTCATTGGCGGAAAGGTTTTTTTATGCGCTTATGCGGCGGAAGTCATCGCGTCTCTGTTTGTCTTTGCCTGCCCTCTATACTCTTCCCTTTGGCTATGCCAACCTCCGGAACCGCTACGCTTGCCCTTTCCGACGGAACGGTCGTCTCGGGCCGTGCCCTCGGCGCCTGCGGCACCACCCGCGGCGAACTGTGCTTTAATACCAGCATGACCGGCTACCAGGAGATCCTCACGGATCCCTCCTACTACGGTCAGCTCGTGATGATGACGTACCCGCACATCGGAAACTACGGCACCACGCCTGCCGAAAATGAGTCGCATGCGCCCAAGGCTGCCGGACTCATTGTGCGCAGCTGCCCCGACACGCCCAGCGGACCGCCGAATCGGGCGTCATTGGATGCGTACCTGGCGCAGCACGGCGTGGTTGGTATTACCGATGTCGACACGCGGGCGCTCGTCCGCCAGATTCGCACCGATGGCGTGCTGAATGCGGTCATCGACAGCACCGGCCTCGATTCCGACACGCTCGTGGCTCGGGCCCGCAACTGCCCCAGCATGACCGGACAGTCGTACACCCACAAGGTCACCACGCAGTACGCCTACACCTACAACCGCGACAACGGCCCCACCGTCGTGGTCGTCGATTACGGCGCGAAGCGCAGCCTACTCGACGCCTTTGCCCAGCGCGGATGCACCGTGCATGTGGTGCCCGCCGCCACGCCGCTCGACAAGCTGCGCTCCTACGCCCCCGACGCCCTCTTCCTCTCGAACGGCCCCGGCGATCCGCGCGCCATGCCCAAAGCCATTGCCCACGCCAAACAGGCACTCGCCTCCGACCTGCCGGTGCTTGGCATCTGCCTCGGCCATCAGCTCATGGCGCTGGCGCAGGGCATGGACGTCTACAAGATGCGCGTGGGCCATCGCGGGGCCAACCAGCCGGTCAAGAACCTGATGAGCGGACGCGTCGAGATCACCACCCAAAACCACGGATTCGCTGTGGATGCGGCGTCGATTCCCGACCAGGGCGCGGTCGTTACGCATCGCAACCTGAACGATGATACCATCGAGGGCCTGCGCTATCCGCACCATAAGGCGTTCTCGCTGCAATACCATCCCGAGGCGTCGCCCGGGCCGCACGACAGCGATTATCTCTTCGATGCGTTCCTGGAGATGATTCCAGACCACGCATTCGCCGCTCCTTCTGCCCGCCACGGTCTCGCCGTTGCGGGTTAATTTTTGGATGGTGGTCGGCTGCTTAAGCACCATCCAGGACGTCCGCCCTCCGTTCGTCGGGCTCCCAGTCCCGGGCTACTCATTCGTCGGGGCCGAAAAACAGGTAGCCGGAGACTGGAAGCAGCGCGGACGTCTCCGGCGGTCGTTGGGCCCAGCTTGCAACCGTAGACTCCACACCACTTGGTAAACACCCACCACCAATTTTGGGAAGCCCCCA
>CAJXLX010000168.1 GCA_913056335.1 uncultured Rhodothermaceae bacterium | reverse complement strand
TGGCGATGTGGATTGCGCTGCGCGTACATGATACGTCAAATTATCGGGCAGTGGGCGATGCAACACGCGCTCATGAAAAAACCGGAGGGCGTCTTCGGCCTCAGCACAGGTGTGCTGCGTCCCAACAAACGACAGAAACGCTGCCGCATGATTGGTATCCAGCCGATAGAGCGGCTTCGAGTCGTAGAACCGTAGATAGCGGTCAATCCAATACATCGTGGCCGGCTCGCGGTGCAGCGGACGCCGACTGACGCGGTATAGCGCACGCGCCTGGCGCATGAGCGCCGCATGATGCTTGATCGTTGCTGTTACGGTGCGAAGCACTTGCGCAGCCCGCGAGGTACCTTGCGGTAAGGAATCGTCAATCGTCATGGGCTTGGAAAAATGGATGCACGGTTATTCTCATCACCCTCTATGAGTCCGACCTTGCACACGGTGCAACACGTACGGCAAAAAAAACCGTTGACGAAGTGCACCTTGATTCTAATTTATTGAGCAGATGCGGGAGGGTATCGCATATTCTAACATAGGCATCGGGATGTTGGGCCTGCTCTACTTCTTGAACAACTTGCCATACACTGTTGGCGCAGGGACCTTGCACCAACGGCGCATCGCCATGCTCATTCAACTGCGATTAACCCTCATGGGTATGATGATCTCCCGTCCTCTCATTCGCTACGCAGCGCCTTTGTCGGGTCAAGCCGCGCCGCTCGCCACGCCTGCAGGCCGACGGTGCTAAGCGCGACGTACTCACGGCACTGCGCCTCCTCCTCAAAAACTACGTAGACGACGTACACACCGCCCGTAACCCGGCTGTATCGGACGTAACGAAGGGGGCACCGTGTTCTTGGACGAGATCGGCAACATCCCTATGCCGCTGCAGGCCAAACTGCTCACGGTGCTGCAGCGCCGCGAGGTGACCCGTGTGGGCTCGGTCGATTCGACATCGGTCGACATTCGACTGGTGTGCGCGACCAATCAGCCGGTGTACGACATGACGCAGGAGGGCACGTTCCGGCAAGATCTGCTCTACCGCATCAACACCGTCGAGATTCAACTGCCGCCACTCCGCGAGCGCGGCGACGACGTGCTGCTGCTGGCGCGCCACTTCCTGCATGAGTTTGCCGATAAGTACCAGACGGACACGGAGGAGCTCAGCAAGGCGGCCCGGCAGAAGCTGCAGGCCTATCACTGGCCCGGCAACGTTCGCGAGCTGCGCCACACCCTTGAACGGGCGGTGATCATGAGCGAGGGCCCGGTGCTCGCTCCAGATGACTTCAGCTTCTCGCCCCCCCTGCAAGCGCCTGCGCAACAGGACGAAATGGAGTTGGATACGCTGAACCTAAACGACATTGAGCAGGCGGCCGTCCGACGGGCCCTAAGCAAGCACGGCGGCAACATTAGCCGGGCGGCTGAGGAGCTTAGCATCTCCCGAAAAGCGCTCTACCGGCGTATCGAGAAGTACGGCCTGTAAGTGCGCACCGATGCGAACGTCGCTATTGCACACGGCTTCGCTCCTCTCGCCCTCGGTCTGCTGCTTCGCTCACGTACCCGTTCCCATGATGCACAAACGGTTTCGCGTTCAAATTATCGTGCGCGCGGCAGCGCTCATTGTCATCACCGCTGCCCTAACGGTTCTCGTTGGGTGGACGCAGCAGTACGCCCTTGCGGCCGTCCTCGTGGCTGTACTGGCTTATGTGGTGGTAAGTCTGATTCGCTATGTGGAAAAGACCGCTCGCGACCTCACGCGCTTTCTGGAGTCGGTGCGCTATGCCGATTTCTCACAAGGCTTTACGAGCGAAGGCCGAGGCCCGCTCTTCGACCGTCTGCAAGATGCATTTGAGGACGTGACGAGTGCGTTCCGACGCATCCGGGCCGAGGAGGAGCAGGTCCGGTACCTCGAAAACGTAGTGCAGCATCTGGGCATGGCGCTCATCTCGTACCGCGATGACGGACCGTTGAGCTGATGAACACCGCCGCCCGCCGCCTCTTGCGCACGGGGCCGGTTCGTAACGTGGAGGCCCTAAGCCGAGTCAGTCCCTCTCTTGTCGAGGCGCTATGCACTCTGAAGTCGGGCGAGCAGTCGATGGTGCGCGTGGCCGAGGACGACCGTGTGCTGCAGTTGTCGGTGCACGTGAGCCGGTTTCGCCTGCGCGATGAAGCCCATGCCCTCGCCTCCATTCAGGACCTGCGCAACGAACTGGAGGAAAAGGAGATGGAGGCCTGGCAGCGCCTCACGCGTGTGCTCACCCACGAGATTATGAACTCGGTGGCCCCGATCTCGTCCCTGGCCTCTACGGCGCGGCGCTTGCTTAGCCAGGCGCCCGCGCCCAATGATGCTGATGGCACGCCGGCCCCGCATGAGCTTTCCGAAATTGCTTCGGATGCGCAGGAGGCCGTGCAGACCATTGAGCGACGCAGCAAAGGGCTCATCAGCCTCGTGGATTCGTATCGTAGCTTCACGAAGATTCCGCATCCTACGTTTACCATCATCCGCGTAGAGGAGCTCTTCGGCGGCGTACGACAGCTGCTTAGGGTGCAGATTAGCGAGCACGCGCTCGACTTACACATCGACATTCCCCCACCCGATCTCCAGATCACAGCCGATCCTGAACTGATTGAGCAGGTCCTCATCAACTTGGTCCTGAATGCCATCCATGCTGTGCAAGACCAGCCTGCGCCGCGCATTGAGTTGCGCGCGCACCTCGACCGCCGCAGCCAACCGGTGCTGGCGGTAACCGATAACGGCCCGGGCATTCCGCCCGATGTGCAAGAGCGGATCTTTGTGTCGTTTTTCACCACCAAGGAAGACGGATCGGGCATTGGACTCAGCCTGTCGCGGCAGATTATGCGTCTGCACGGGGGCACGCTCGCGGTGCGCTCCAGCGTGGATGCGTCCTCGGGGACCACCTTTACACTTCGCTTTTAGCACCTGTTTGGGGTTGATGCGTATGGTGGGCAGCGGGCCTGAACGTACGCCTCGAATCGTGCGTACCGAACTCGCACTCGTGCACAGCATATTCTTCGCATCTCGCATGCTGACTGGCGTGCGTCTTCTACTTCCCTTCGTTTTCTGCCATGCCTACGTTTACTCCGCTCGGCACCGCCTCGGCCGTACCTGCCCACGGACGCCATCTCTCGGCAGCGCTGCTTACGCACCACGGACGCCATATTCTGTTCGATTGCGGCGAGGGCACGCAGTATCGTCTGCAGGCCGTAGAGGCCTCGGCAGCGCGCATTGATGTGATTGCGATTACGCATCTGCATGGCGACCACTGCTATGGACTGCCGGGGCTGCTCTCGTCCATGGCCTTGCAGCAGCGCACTGACCCACTCGTGTGCATCGGTCCGCCGGGGCTGAAGGCCTGGCTCGCGGCCACGCCGGGAGCTGCCCCTGCCGACCTGCCGTTTGCGTGCACCGTCCGCGAGATGATACCGCCCCCGGCCTGTACCACCGTGTGGCGCGGACGCCATGCCTGGCTCGAAGCCCGTTCCCTGGACCACCGCGTTCCGGTGATGGGCTACCGGTGGACCACCTACACCCGTACGGGGCCATTGGATGTGGAGCGGGCCCGCGCGCTGGGTGTCTCGCATCCGCCGGACTTTGGGCGCTTGAAGGCAGGGACGCCGGTAACGACCGACGATGGCACCCATGTGCGGCCTGATGCTGTAGTGGGCCCGCCGCAACCTGGCGTGACGTGCGCATACATCACAGATACGCGTCCCGGTCCCGGCAGTCGTGCGTTGGCGCAGCGCGCGCACCTGGCGTATCATGACGCCACGTTTGGGGCCGAGCACGCAGCCCGTGCCACTGAGACCGGACACAGCACCGCCGCGCAGGCGGCGCAGATCGCCCGCACATCCGGCACCCACCGCCTGCTCCTGGGGCACCTGAGTGCCCGGTACGACGACTGGACCCCACTCGAAACCGAGGCCCGGCGCATCCACCCGAATACGGAAGGGGCTCGCGAAGGGTATGCGTATCTTATTGAACCTGCCGACTGAAACGCGGCTCCGGCATGCGTAACAGCGCTGTGATTGCCGTATGGACGCGCAACCCTGTGTTGGAGACATGAGTTAGGGCTACGTTGCATATGCAAATGCTATTTGTGTGTTGCGCTTCATAGATCTGGAATTATTCTGCTGGCTTGTGGCTGCTTCTTCCACCAACAATACCAACGGCGCTGCGCGTAGCGATGCCGACGATGCCTCGCGCGAGGAGGCCAATCTGTCGGATGCCCGCGAAGCGTACAAGGGCGACGATGAAGACGACACCCCAAGCGGGTTCGAGCAGATGGAGAGCCGTCTGGTGGGGCGCATTGGCACGTACCTGAAGCCGTATGCGGGCTGGGTGGCGCTGGCGCTGGGCATCACGTTCATTGCGTCGATGCTGGGTCCGCTGCGTCCTTTGCTCATTCAGTTGGCGATTGACCAGTATATTGTGGGAGGCAGTGCGGCGCCGGGCGGGCTGCAAGGCTGGATCGTGGCGCAAGCCGAAGCGCTGGGCTCGTGGGGCGTAACCGGCTTGCAGGCGATTGTGCTGTTCTTGGTCGTGGCGCTGGTGACCGAGGGCCTGTTTGCGTTCATCAAGAACTACATGACGCAGTGGATTGGTCAGCGCGCGATCTATGACCTGCGCACCACGGTCTTCGATTTTGTACTCCGCCAGCCGCTGAAGTTCTTCGACCGCACGCCGGTGGGCCGCCTCATCACCCGCACCACCAGCGATGTGGAGGCGCTCAGCGATGTGCTCTCGTCGGGCGTGGTGGTGATTCTGGGCGACCTGTTTCGGCTGGTGTTCATCACCTACTTCATGTTCACGATCAACCCCACGCTGGCCATCGTGACGCTTACGGTGATGCCGCTCATGGTGTGGGTCACGTTCTGGTTTCGGAATCATGTGCGTACGCA
>CAJXLX010000167.1 GCA_913056335.1 uncultured Rhodothermaceae bacterium | reverse complement strand
CTCCGAGACCACCCGCAAGACCGCCGAGGAGTTCACCAGCCGCGTGCGCGTGACCCTGACCACCGAGAAGCAGGAGTGGGTCCTGGACGGCACCCTGGTGCACGGCACGCCGCGCGTGGTGGAGATGAACGGCGTGGAGCTGGAGCTGGTGCCCGACGGTCGCCTGCTGTACATGGCCAACCGCGACGAGCCCGGCCTCATCGGAATCTCCTGCCGGAAACGACGCCGGATACCACGACCTGTTCAACCCGCCTGCGCTATCGGACGACGACAGCGCTTCGGGCGATGGTGCGCCCCAGAACACCATGCAAGAAACCCCTGGTCCGGGCTTCTCGAATCCGGGGCCGGCAGTGGCCACCGAGCCCGACACCGGCGCCGCGCTGCTCCAGACCCTGACCGATGCCTGGGCGCAGTACGTAGAGCGCGTGAAAGACGAGCGCAAAGGCGTGGGGAGCCTGCTGGGCGAGGCGCGTCCGGCCCGCTGCGCCAACGGCACGCTGCGCCTGACCGTGCCCAAACAGCTGCATCGCGACACGCTCATGGGCTGCACCGATCTGCTCCGCACGCACCTGCCCGACGCGGTGGCTGATACGGTCGATCGGATCGAGATCGACGTGCAGGCCCCTGAGCCCGACACGTCGTCGTCCACCAGCGACACGCCCGCCGACCCGCGTGCTCAGATGCAGGCCCTGCGCGCAAAGTACGACGGACTCAACACCCTTTTCACTATGTTTAAGGCCGAACCCGTGTGGTAGCCGTCGGCTCATCCGGGTGGCTGCGGATCGACCACCTGCGTTGTACGTTACACCGTTCATGTTGCGAACGCAGCAACTTCTTTTGCTCTCACGTTCTCTTTCTATATCTCTCTACAGCGCTATGGCTAACGGTGGACCTAACATGGGCGACATGTTCAAGAAAATGATGGACATGCAGAAGAAAATGACGGAAGCTCAGGACGAACTCGCCGAAAAGACGGTGACCGCTGAAGCAGGCGGGGGCATGGTGAAGGTAACGGCCAACGGCAACCAGACGATTACCGCCATCGAGATTGAACCTGAAGCCGTGGACCCCGACGATATCGAACTGCTCGAAGACCTCGTCATTGCGGGTGTGAACAAGGCCCTCGAAGAAGCCTCGGAGATGGCCCAGCAAGAGATGAAGAACTCGATGGGCGGCATGCTGCCTCCGGGTATGGATCTGAGCCAGCTCGGGATGTAGCTGAACGCTACGCCCCAACGGGCTTACTCTCTACGTCGCGCCTTCTCTCTGCTCTCTGTGCTGGCTCATGCAGTTTACGTCCGAATCGGTAGAAACGCTGGTGGAAGAGCTGGCCAAACTACCTACTATTGGCCGGAAAACAGCGCAGCGCCTGACCAACCACGTGCTCAAAATGCCACGTGCGGAGGTTGAGGCGCTCGCCAGCGCCCTGGTCGACGTCAAAGATCAGGTGATGCAGTGCTCCACCTGCTTCGTGGTAACCGACCAGGACCCGTGCCCGATCTGCAGCTCGCACCGGCGCAACCGGGCCACCATCTGTGTGGTGGAGGAGTCGAGCGATCTGCTCGCTATTGAGCGCACCGGCGATTACAACGGCCTCTACCACGTATTGGGCGGCGTTATTTCGCCGCTGGATGGTGTGGGGCCCGACGATCTGCGCATCCGCGAGCTGGCCCAGCGCATCGACCCGTCGTTCCCCGGCGGCCCCAGCGGAGACGGCGCGCCCGATGCGTCGTCTTCGGATGCCGCCCCCGATGCAGAGGCCTCCGACACAGATGCCCCTGAGAGCGACGACGCGCCCGAGCCGGTGCCGGTTGAGGAGGTCATTCTGGCCGTGAACCCAAACGTGGAGGGCGATACCACAGCGTACTACATTGCACAGCTGTTGGAGCCGTTCGATGTAGCGCTGACGCGCATTGCGCGCGGGCTCCCCATCGGGGGCGATCTGGAGTATGCCGACGAGGCGACCCTGGCGCGAGCGCTCGAAGGACGCGGCGCGGTGTAGCGGGGCGCAGGCGCTCCGCTATCCCACTTCACGCTATCCCACTTCACCGGGCTTCATCTTATTCCTACTTAGCTGGACATCATGACCATTACTGTCGTTGGAGCTGGGGCCATTGGGGCCGCTGTGGTGCGCGAACTGTGCCGCCACGATGATGTGGATCAGGTACAGGTGTGCGACACGCGGTCGCGGGCGCTGCAAACCTTGCACGATTCGGTGGAGCACAACGGCGCGCTGCGTTCGTTTCAGGTCGATGCACGCGACCTGGGAGTCCTCTCGCAGATCGTGCGCGAAAGCAACTGCGTGGTGAGCGGCGCCCCCTCTGAGCTTAATCCAGACCTGGCGGAGTTGTGCCTGGATCTGGGCGTCAACTTCTGCGATCTTGGAGGCAACGAGGACATCGTAAAGCAGGAGCTGGCCCTGGATGAACGGGCTCGCGAGAAGGCTGTCTGGATTGTGCCGAACTGCGGGCTGGCTCCAGGCCTGGTGAACGTGCTCACCATGCGCGGCCTGGAGCAGTTTGACCGGACGACGGCAGCGTTCATTCGGGTGGGCGATGTGCCTCTGCATCCCGAACCGCCTTTCAACTTCCGCATCTCGTGGTCAGCCGAGCGCATCATCGACGACTACACGCGCCCGGCCCAGCACATTGCAGAGGGCAACCTCGTTGAGGTCGATGCGCTCTCGGGCGACGAGACCATCCACTTTGACGGGCCGTTCGACAACATGGAGGCCTTCAACACCCAAGGCGGCCTCTCGACCCTTACGGATACACTCAATGGCCGCCTGTCCTCGTTCGACCACAAAACGATCCGCTGGCCGGGCCATGCGCACCAAATGCGATTCGTAATTGGACTGGGCTTCGGTCAGGAGCGCAAAATTGGTGTGCGCACGCACCTAACATACCGCGACCTGCTCGTGCGCCGCATGCGCGAGCGCCTGAGTGGTGACTACGAAGACGCCGTGCTCATGCGAGTTATGATACAGGGCGAGAAAGACGGCGCCTCCAAGACGCTCGTTTACGAAATGATTGAGCGTTACAACGAGGCGGACAACCTCACTGCCATGATGCGCTGCACCAGCATTCCCATTGTGGTCGTAGCAAAAATGATCGCTGGGCACACGATCTCGGAAGGCGGGGCCCGTGTGCCGGAAGCGATTGTGCCGAAGGAGGATTACTGCGACGCGCTGCGCGCGCATGGACTGAACATCACCGAAACGTGGTACGATGGCCATGTACGCATCACCGACAAAGAATCGATGGATACAGCTCCGGCCTCGTCATAGTGGCACGCTGACAGAAGTCTACACGGTTGGCGGGGACCTGTCCCTTTCGAGTGCTGGTTCTTCCAGGTGCTGAGCAGGTTTTCATTTGCGATCGAGCCCCCATTCAGTTACATTGTCGTTCCAATTGTGCCTCGCCACAGCCCTGCGTGGCACGCTTCGTCACTTCGAACCGGAACCGCTGCTGCGTATCGGCACACATTGCTACCACGTTCTTCCTCGCTGTCTGCAAATAGGCAGCCCCGTCCACTGACCGGTTGGACCTGCACCTACTCTTGCTGTATCTGGGATTTGTGCCGTTGCGCTCTGTTGCTGTACGTTCTGCTTTAAGGTCGCCCTGGGGCATTATGCTCCAGCTTTCAGGCTGCCTGGCTGTCTCGCTGGCGCTGTGGGGCAATGCACTTGCTGTGCCGCTCGATAACGATCAGCCTGCCGCCTCATTGACCCAGGCGTTGGAGAACGTACCCCCATCATACGCACTCGGATCGTCGGCATCTCCCCCATTCGCAGCGCGTGACACCACCGTAGAACGCGACACCACTTGGCATATCGGTGGGCTACGCGCGGATACGTTGCTCGCCCCAGCCGGAGACACCCTTGCTGCCGACACCACATATACCCGTGCCGAACGGCTCCTCCCTCCGCGCACCGGTCCGGTGCCCTTCACGGAGCGTCCAGCATCGCGCATCTACCCGCGTCGTCCCACCCCGACAGCCGAACTCGACACGCTCACGTTTGGCACCGAGAACGAGGCCTACCGCCTTACCCGTCCCGATGGAACGAGCCTGCGCGTAGGCGCAGCCACCTATCGTGCCGAGCGGTACGCTGCCAGCCGCGCCGCCTCCTGGCGCGAACTGGCCCAAACACGCCGCCAGCAGTCTGCCCAAGGCGGCCCGGTGCTGGGGCTCAACGTGGTCGTGCCTGGCGGACGCAGCAGTGCGTTCTCGACCGTGTTCGGATCGCCCGAGGTCGACCTGCGCGTGGTGGGTAACGCAAACATCGATGCCGGATTCATCTATCGGACCAGCCAGGAACGCGCCGCCACCACTGGCGAAGCCGGCCAGATCGATCCCAACTTTGGGCAGGACCTTCAGCTTGGCATTACGGGCACGATCGGCGATAAGCTCGACATCAATATCGACTGGGATACCAACAACCCGTTCGATTATCAGAACCAGGTCAGCCTCCTCTACACCGGCTACGAAGATGAGATTTTGCAGCGGGTGGAGGCCGGCAATGTGTTTCTGGATACGCCGTCCTCGCTCATTCGGGGCGGGCAGAGCCTCTTCGGAATCAAGAGCGCGCTTCAGTTTGGCAATCTGAGCCTAACCGCGGTCGCAAGCCAGCAGGAAGGGCAAGGCAACACGCTCTCGATTGAGGGCGGCGCTGAGCGCACCGAGTTCGACCTGAAAGCAACCGACTACGACAACGGTAAGCACTTCTTTCTAAGTTACTACTTCCGCAACCGCTGGAACGACGCGCTCGAAAACCCCAATGCGATAACCACCTTCGATGGCTTCGACCGCATTACCGATGTAGAGGTGTGGCGCCTGGAAACCGCCCCCGACCCCGACGCCCAGAACGTCCGCCGCAGCGTGGCGATGGTCGACATTGGCGAGCCGGTTGAGGTGCTCACCGAGGCCGACGCCTTTACCACGCCCGTGCTACCGGCCAGCCCCAACCATCAATACA
>CAJXLX010000166.1 GCA_913056335.1 uncultured Rhodothermaceae bacterium | reverse complement strand
CCGGGGTACTTGGCCCTTACCTCAAGCGTCAGCCAAGACGTAGACAAGCAGGTCCAGTGGCGCGCCTTCAGACGGCGAACTGGGAACGCTGACGGTGTGGAGGACTTGGGGCCGGTCGTCTTCGTCACTTCCTGACCCCTCCGCTCGCTGCAACCTGTGAAGGAGAGCCCTTCCCCCGCCACTGGTCTGCAGACGGGCGCTGGACGTAAGGCGCCTCATTCCGTACTGGCTTTTCTGTAGTGGACGAACGACCGGATTCTGGACCATCAGTCGACGACGTGAAGGTAGCGGCCAGAAGCGAAATAGAGCCGGCCGTCGCGAATGACCGCGGTCGACCGGACGCCATCTTCGGCGTCAGCTTTCCCGATCTGTGCTCCCGTCGCTGCATCAACAGCATAGAGACCATCCGCCCCTCCAAAGTAGAGAACACCGCCTGAGCTGGCGAGCGCCGTAACATACGGTTCGACGTCAAACTCGGACTGCCAGATTTGCTCACCGGTGTCGGCCCGCAGCGCGTGCAAGCACGTTCCAACGTCGCAGGACGTCCGGTAATACAGCACGCCGTCGTACAGGGTCGGAGACCGATGAGGCGGCCCTGAAAGAGCGGCTTGCCATTGCTCTTCGCCGGTGCTCTCGTCAAATGCAGTCAGTCTGTCCTCTATGTCTGCAGCGTATACGCTTCCCTGCCAAACCACCGGAGAGCCGGTCGGGCGCGTGTCAATGTCCGGACGCACGCTCCACGTCACGTCGCCCGAATCGAGGCTCAGAGCAAATAGCTCTGCGTCACCATTCATTACATAGAGCCGGTCGTTGGCGAGCGCCGGCGCATGTCGAATCTGACTTCCCGCATTGAATCGCCACTGCTCTTCCCCAGTGGTCTGATCCAGCGCGTACACGTGTCCGTCGAGATCTCCGAAAAGGACGATGTCATCGTGCACGATGGGGTCGCTGCTGGCCAGGCCCTCTTCATATTGCCATATTTCCTCTTGTGTCACGACGTTGACGGCACGCAAGGTGCCGCCACTTCCGAAGAAGACGGTGCTATCGGCAAGAGCGGGCGCATGCTCAATGCTGGATTGCGTGTCGAAGGCCCAACGCTGTTCGCCAGTCGACCGGTCCAATGCATACAAGTGACCGTCGTAGCTCCCGACGTAGACCATGCTATCACCAATCGCCGGCGCTGACTCAATGCGTCCGTAATCGTCTCCCAGACGCCCCAGCGCCTGAAATGTCCACACCGATGTCTGCAGAGTGGGAGCTGCGCCGGGGTAGGCACCGGTTTGCTTCAAGTCATCGGCTGTTAGGGTTGGGGCGACCGTGCCCGAACTGCAACCGGCGAAGAGCAGTCCGATGGCGAGGACGAAGAGGAAAGGCCCGAAGACGAGATTGCGAGTAGGGGCTATCATCGATCTGAAATGGTTATGTCAATCATAACGAGTGCCGCCTTGTTGCGGATGCCCAACTCACAAGTCGCGAACATGGACCACACGCAGTATCCCATTCGCCGCCGAAACGGGCAAAAGAACCCGCAGCGCCAGTTTCTGAAAGGAAGTTGATACATCCAAATAGTGGCAACATGAACAATAGTAATGAAACGTGACACAATTTGCAATTAAATGACACTACCTGTTCAACAACGCCGCGTCCTCCAACACGAGGTCGTCAACGCGAGGTCGTCAGCGTCTCGGCTGGACAAAAGGTAGCGGATGTTCGCTTCGCCCCCCCCGAGTCGCCATTCACCGTCCTGCTCGTCTCTACTTCGCCCACGGATAAGATCCGGCAAGCCCCGCCTCGGGACGTTGCAAAGGCGCGTCATGATCCGTATGCTATGTATATGTATAGACATATAACAACCGCCATTCACTGACCCTGCGCCTCGGCTCTTCCCCCCTTCGTGCCGATCTCCCCCTTCGTGCCGATGCGACGTTTGCGCATGATCTCCGTACCATTCGCGTACCCTGAACCGCTTCCCTGATGCCCCAATGCCGACCCGTACCGCTAAGTCCACGCCGCATTCTCCGACATGCCTCTCATGGACCACCTGCCTTTCATGGACCATCTGCCTCGGCCTTGTGCTGACGCTTCTGTTGCTTCCGGCTTCTGCTGATGCGCAGAGTAATCCCGACTTCTATCTGGCGCCGAACGGCGTCACGGTCCTGTGTCCAGAAGCCGAAGTCGGCGACACCGGCACCGTGGACGGCACCACCTACACGAAGCGCGACCGCGCCGGGCTGGATGCCCTGAAAGAGGCCGACGAAAATAACCCCGCCTTCGCTACCACCTGTACCAGCGGTCTGGAGGACATGAGCCGCATGTTCGTGCTCGCTGAAAGCTTCGACCAGGATCTCAGCGGCTGGGATGTCTCCAACGTCACCACCATGCGCCGCATGTTCTTCGGCGCTGCGAGCTTCAACCAGCCGTTGGAGGGCTGGGACGTCTCCAACGTCACCACCATGCGCCAGATGTTCGCCGGCGCTGCGAGCTTCAACCAGCCATTGGAGGGCTGGGACGTCTCCAACGTCACCACCATGAGCTATATGTTCATGGATGCTGATGCCTTTAACCAGCCGTTGGAGGGCTGGGATGTCTCCAACGTCACCACCATGAGCTATATGTTCTACCGTGCTGAGAGCTTCGACCAGGACCTCAGCAGCTGGGATGTGACGAGCGTGACTGACTCCTTTGGAAGGTTCCTTGACGGATCCGGAATGTCCCCTGTGAACTACGACGCGCTGCTCATCGGGTGGGCCGCGCTTGATCTCCAAGACAATCTGACGCTTGGTGCTGATAGTGTTCGGTATACACCTGGCGCCGCTGATGCGCGCCAGTCTATCATCGACGACTACGGCTGGACGATCAACGACAGCGGGCTGGCAGCTTCCTCCCGGTAATACGTCGGCTTGGGGGGCTGCTATAATGAAGCAGCGCAACCGGTGCGCCGGGACGTCTATAACGCCATTTGCCAGCGCACTGCTACGCTCATCGGCGCGACGCACCAGCCTATGATGCGACAGCGTATGATGCGACAGCGTATGATGCGACAGCGTATGATGCAGGCACAAACGCCATGAACCGCTGCGCTGTATCGTCCTGAGTGGGTCACATAGCTAAGTAGAGCATCGAAAGAATATTACGGGTCGCTGGCGACGAAGGGAATTGAGCTGCTTCAGAACCCGTTTGGTAACTAAGCGAGGCGCCGAATCATCAGGCGCAGCGCGCTGATACAGACCATCGCCTCGCTGACCTCCGGTAGGGCCTTTCAATTAGATTGTATCCGTTTGGTGCAAGCGGATTTAATTTGTCCAATGATCGCACCCAACGAATGGGCATGCAGGGTTGGCGTTTGGCCGGTAGAGACGCCGCGCCGAGGCGTCTCTACCGCGTTCACCATAATTTGAGCCAGACGAGCGGAACGCAGGGCATGGGGGCAGGTACAGCACATCTGCAACGCCCCGGTGGGGTGGCGGAGCCTGGTTGAACGCACCGGTCTCGAAAACCGGAGTACCCTCACGGGTACCGGGGGTTCGAATCCCTCCCCCACCGCTGGTACAAGCGTACACGCTGACGCCTCCTTCTGTCTGTTGACGGAAGGGGGCTTTTCTATGCGGAGCCGGGCTGCATCTCGGCATGAGTAGCATGGGAGACACACGATAGCAACGTTGTGTATGCTCATCGCACCTGTCTATGAGACCGCGCAACGGCTTCGTAAAAACGGGGTAGGACCGTCCGGTTCGCCCGGCTTTCGAGTGACATCGCCGCGTTGGGTTTGTATCGTTACTACTGTATCCGCCTGTTTCTTCTGGCTTCCCCCTTGCTATGTCAACCGAACACACCGTCGCCGCTTCGCGCTGCACCATGACCGAGATTGTGCTGCCCAACGATACCAACGGGCTCGGCAACATGATGGGCGGGCGGCTGCTGCATCTCATGGACAAATGCGCCGCGATTTCGGCCCAGCGCCACGCCCGGCGCGTGTGCGTTACCGCCTCGGTCGATAACGTCGAGTTTCAGCGGCCCATTCGTGAAAGCAATGTCGTGGTGGTTGAGAGTCAGGTAAACCGCGCCTTCCGCACGTCCATGGAGGTTGAGCTCAACGTGTGGGCCGAAAACCCGCGCGATGCCACGCGCCGTAAGTGCAACCGCGCCTTCTACACGTTCGTGGCCCTCAGCGAAGACGGCCATCCGATCGAGGTGCCGCAGATTGTGCCCGAAACCGCCCGGCAAGAGGAGCGCTTCAAAGCCGCCGGTAAGCGCCGCGACGTGCGCCTGGTGCTGGCCGGACGCCTCTCGCTCGATGAGGCCAACCACCTGCAAGACGATATGGTCGAGGCCGTGCGTACCGCCCGCGATAGCGAGTAAGCCTCCTACATCCCCATGCGCTACCTGCTCTGCATTCTGCTTGTTGCTGGTGGACTGGTGAGTGGCGTACTGGTCACCCCGCTCCACGCCCAGCGTGCTTCTGGCTCCATTGGGGTTGGCACGCAGGCCGGGCAGCCGGGCGGCTTTACCGTCAAAACGTATGGTGCAAACCCCTGGGCCGGGGTGTTTAGCCTGGGCACGAACTTTCGCGATCAGACGGTGGCCCACGTGCACCTGCTGCGCGAGCGCGACCTGCCCGAATCGGCCCTCTGGGTGTTCTGGGGGCCCAGCTTGTTTCTGGGGCTGCGTAGCCTCGACACCCGATCGCGGGTGGTGGCCGGGGCGGGCGCGCGCGTCGGACTCAACTTCTACACTGAGCGCATTGAGGTCTACCTGCACGCCAGCCCCCGCGCTGAGGGATTGCCTGCGCCCGATGTTCGTATAGGGGGAAGCGTAGGTCTCCGCTACTACCTACGGTTCTAACCGTCTGCTGCCTCGTTGCAGCATCGCCTTGTTTGCCCGACTGCCTCTGTGCCGGACATATGCTCTATAACCGCGTAATCATCACAGGCGCCAACGGTCTTCTTGGGCAGGCGCTCACCCGGCGTCTGAGCCAGCTACCTGAGTACGACGTGCTCGCCACCGCCCGCGACGACACGCCTCGCTTCGACACCGGCTCGTGCGGCTATGCCCCGCCAGACATTACCCAGCCC
>CAJXLX010000165.1 GCA_913056335.1 uncultured Rhodothermaceae bacterium | reverse complement strand
CGATGGCGCGCGTGATGTCGGTCTCCTCTTGTAGGTAGAGCTGCGTATTTCGGGCGATGCGTGCAGCAAACGCACTGGGCAGGGCAATGGCCTCGTCGAGCGCGTTGGTGTGCAGCGACTGCGTACCGCCCAGCACCGCAGCCAGCGCCTCGATGGTGGTGCGCATCACGTTGTTGAACGGATCTTGCTCAGCCAGGCTGTAGCCGGAGGTCTGGCAGTGCGTGCGCAGAGCCATTGACTTCTCGTTCTCCGGACCAAACTGCTGCACGAGCTGCGCCCACAGCAGGCGTCCGGCGCGCATCTTGGCGATTTCCATGAAGTGATTCATCCCAATCGCCCAGAAGAACGACACACGCGGTGCAAACGCGTCGATGTCGAGCCCCGCATTCAGTCCCGTGCGCAGATATTCCAGTCCGTCGGCGAGGGTGTAGGCCAGTTCGATATCCGCAGGCGCGCCGGCCTCATGCATGTGGTATCCGCTCACCGAAATCGCGTTGAAGCGTGGCATCTCCTCCGCGCAGTAGGCGAAGATGTCGCCCACAATGGTCATGGACGGCTCGGGCGGATAGATGTACGTATTCCGCACCATAAACTCTTTCAGGACGTCGTTCTGGATGGTGCCCGCCAGATCGGCATGCGACACGCCCTGCTCCTCGGCGGCCACGATGTAGAAAGCCATCACCGGCAGCACCGCGCCGTTCATGGTCATGGAGACGGACATCTCATCCAGCGGGATGCCCTGAAAGAGCACCTTCATGTCCTCCACGCTGTCGATGGCCACCCCCGCCTTACCCACATCGCCGCGCACGCGGTCGTGGTCGGAGTCGTACCCGCGGTGCGTAGCCAGGTCGAAGGCCACACTCAGCCCTTTCTGGCCGGATGCGAGGGCTTCGCGGTAGAACTGGTTGGATTCCTCAGCGGTCGAAAAGCCCGCGTACTGACGGATGGTCCACGGACGAAAGGTGTACATGGAGGCATAGGGCCCGCGCAAATACGGCGGAATGCCTGCCGCGTAGCCCGTGTGCTCGGCATCTGCAATGTCATCGGATGCGTAGGCGGGCTGCACCGCAATCTGCTCGGGCGCGGTCCACGGGTCGGGCGCCGCGGCATCGGGGGCAGACGGTTCAGACGGTTCAGGCGGAGCATACGCACGCTGGGTAAAATCGGGACGCATAGCAGGGTCGGGTGCACACGTAGAACAGACGATTGGAATCGCTTCCTATACCGATGATCCATGCAAACGTGCCGGATGTGCGGTCGCGTTTCTGTGTGAGGCGCTGCTGGGCGTGTAGGAGATCCTTCGGCTTTACGTCTCTGTGGCGGAGCCGGGAGTCGAACCATCTCCCGGTTGGTTGGCAGAGCCCCGCCAAGTCACGGCGCACTTCAGCGCTACATTGCCTGTTCGGTGGGCATAACGAGCAGCTCCTCCACGTTCACGCGGTCGGGTGCAGAGATGGCGTAGAGGATCGATTCGGCAATGTCGATGGATTCGAGCGGCGTCATCTCCATGCCCTCGAAGTTCGCCAGGATGTCCTCGTCGGTAATCGTGTGCGTCAGTTCCGTCGCGACCGCACCGGGCTCAATGCTGGTGACGCGGATGTTGTGCGTGTTCGAGAGCTCGTTGCGCATGCCCTCTGAAAGCGCCCGTACGAAGAACTTGGTGCCGCAATAGACGGCTCCGCCCGGAAACACGCGCCGTCCGGCAACCGAGGAGACGTTCACGCCATGCCCGTGCCCTTGCTCAGTCATAATGGGCAGCGCAGCGCCAATGCCGTAGAGCACGCCCTTAATGTTCACATCGACCATCCGCTCCCACTCGTCCTCGTGGGTTTTGTCCATCATCGAAAGCGGCATGAGGCCCGCGTTATTCACAAGCACATCGAGGCGTCCATACGTCTCGTGCGCCGCATTAATGAGATGGCCGACCGCCTGGCGGTCCGTTACATCGGTGGGCACAACAAGCGCGGTGCCGCCATCGGCTTCGATCTCATCGCGCAGTTCATTCAGGCGCTCCTCGCGACGGGCGGCCAGCACCACGCGGGCGCCTTTCTCGGCCAGCAGGCGGGCCGTAGCCTCGCCAATTCCGCTGGATGCGCCCGTAATTACAACTACCTGATCGGTCAAGTCAGCCATAGAGTATATATGTTGAGTTACTGGTTTTAGGGAGATACGGAAGATTCGTGTCTTAACGTAGGGTTTGTGCCAGGCAGATACCGTAACGTTATTGCACAAGCGCTGGCGCCCTCGTACGTGGAAACGGAGTGCCCCTGCGTTCGTGCAACGCAGTGCTCACGATCGTCTCTTCCCGTCTCCTCCTGCCCTATGTCCGCTTCCCCCGCAAACGAAGCCACCGACAACGCTTCGCCCGACTGGGCCAATCTCTTGCGCACGCACCTGCCGGTGTCCGTGCGCACGGCAAACGAGGCCCTCTCGCGTGTGCCTGCCGTTCAGAAGTGGATGCGCACCACCGCCTCCGAAATCGCTGCCGAGCAGCCGCCCACCGCCATGCAGGATGCAACCCATGCCATGCACGGCTACAGCGCCGCACGCCGCGCGCTGAACGAACGCTTTCCCGACCTGCGCGAGGCCATCCGCACCACGACCAACGACCTGGGCACGCTTGACCTAAACTGGCGGCCTTTTTCGCCGCACCTGAGTCAGGTGCAGGTCACCTTCGACCGCGACTACGACGTGGATGCCTTCGTACGCGTGGACGATGCCACCCGCAGCACACTGGCTGCGCATCTGGACGCGGTGCAGAAGGAGCTCCCCGAGAGCGAGCCGTTCCCACGGCGTCCCCACACCCGCACCGCGCTGTGGGCGCATGGAGGCGATGGCGTCGGCGTGCGTGTTCATCGCCACCATCCCAACGACGACGTGCACCGCCACACCTTCGCGCTGCTTCCGCCTAACGAAAAACCCACCACCGATCTGCAGCGCGAGGCGCTCCTCACGCAGCTGCTGAACCGCTGGGCGTGAGGTCAGCACAGGACCACGCAGGGGCATGAGGCCGCTTACGAACAGGTTCAACGGGAACGAGCACCCGGCGGATACAACACCACTCGCGTATCGGTAACCGCCTGCATCTGCTGCCGGATGATGGCCTCAACGTGTGTCCACTCCAGCCCGCCGTTGCCGCACCCCAGCGGGGGAATCGCGACCGACGTGATGCCGCGCTGCTGGACTTCGTCTACGAGCGCCTGCATTCCCTCTTCGATGTACTCAATCTCAGACGGAAGACGCCAGTGCGTTTTCGTGGGAACGTTGACGATGTATCGCTGCGCCTGATCATCCGAGAAGAGCGCGCCGCGGTCGTGAACGAACACTCGTCCGGGTTTGAGCGCGTCGTTCTTGCACACCTCTTCGTAGCGGCGGAAGTTCTGCGGAAACTTCTGTTTGAATTGGAGCGCAATGCCTTTTCCCATCACGCCCATGCAGTTTACGGAGTTCACCAGCGCCTGCGCATCTGCCTCTAAAATGTCGCCGGTCTGATATTCGATCATGGCAGAGCCGTCTAATGTGCCACACAGTAGCTGGAAGATAAGCGGACCAGAGCGCCGGGTGGGGGCCGCTTCTGACGAGCTGTTGAAGCCGCCCGGCCCATTCTGCACCGTCACGCCGCTTCCTGCTCAGCCGAGAATGTGTTGTGTGCGTCTTGGACCGCATCACTGGGGCCTACGAAGACAACATGATCGCCGCTACAGACCTCTGTTCGGCCTCGGGGCACCACAAAGTTATCATCACGAATAATCGCAGCAACGACGCACTGCTCCGGGATGTCGATGTCCTGAATCATGTGCCCGACCACCTCACCGTTTGCGGGCACCTCCATATCAATTAGGCTGGCGATACCGCTCTCAATCTCGAAGAGATCGGCCACACCGGGACGATCCAGGAAGTTTTCTACCATCGCGGAAGTCGCGTATGGTGCGCTGATGCACACAATGCCGCTGTCTTCCAGGAGCGAGACGTAGTCCGGATCCTGTGCGATGGCAATCACCTGCGGAATGCCAAGCCGCTTCGCCTGCAGCGCCACAATGGCATTGCGCTCATCGTTGTTCGTCGCAGCGATAGCCACATCCATCTTGTCGGGCTCAACCTGCTCCAGCAACTCTTGCTTGGTGCCATCGCCCTGAAAGATCGGGACGTTGTAGCGGCGTCCCAGCGCCTCGCAGCGCCCTTCGTCTTGCTCCACGAACGTGATCTGGTATTCGGATGAGCGGAAGACCATCCGGAACTCATCGCGCTTCAGCAGCCGGTCCGCAATGCTGCTGCCTTGGTTGCCACCACCTACGATTAGTACATTCATGTGAGGTTGCCAGTAGGCTTTGATTCGAAGTTTGAGTTGATGGAGGACATCCGGGAGCACGCTGAGGCCGACCCGGTTTCCTGGCTGAATCAGGTAAAGCACCGCCCCTACCGCTGTAAGCCCTCCTCCCAACAGCAAGCTCTGTGGTTCCAAGAGTGGAACGAAGAACCAGCATGCAATGATGCCCAAAATGGGAACGGTGGGGTAAAGCGCAATCTTGAAGGGACGCCGCAGGGCGGGCATCTTCTGGTGCAGCGCAATCACCGCGTAGTTCACGACGCCAATCGCGATCAAGTAGCCAAAGCTACTGGCCGATGCCAGCAGCCGCACGATGCCAGAGGCGCCCAGCACCACAACGATCCCCGCGCACACGAGGAGCGCAATATGGGGCGTGTTATGCGTTGGGTGGAGCCGCGACAGCACCTCGGGCACGTAGCCATCGCGCCCCAGCGCAAAGAGCACCCGCGAGCTCGCCCCCAACGTGACGCTAAACGCCGAGAGGCTGGCCATGATCGTTGCTATGACACCCGCCCAGCGGCCCCACGGTCCGAACAGTACATCCGCCACGAAGATAAACGGCGTGCTCGTCTGGGCTAACTCGGTGTAGTTCACTACGCCCATCATCACGTAAAGTAGGAGCACGTAAATCGCAACGCCTACCCCCAGCGTGATGAGAATCGCACGTGGGATGTTCTTAGCAGGATCGATGATTTCTTCCGCCGCCACAGTGATGAGGTCGAATCCCACATACGAGATGTAGATAAA
>CAJXLX010000164.1 GCA_913056335.1 uncultured Rhodothermaceae bacterium | reverse complement strand
GGGCCCGCCGATGACCCTGTGGCTAATGCCCGCCTGCGTGCAGCAATCCAAAGCGACAATGCAGACGTGGGGACGCTCGATACGGAGGTCACCTACAGCAACTTTGGGCTTGCCATTGAGGGCCGCCTTGCCCACGCCGACGGTAGCACACTCACCGTTGAAGGCGATTTCCCGATTGACCTCCGTCTCGACGCCTCCCAGCCGGCATCCGTCATGGATACCCCTGTGGATCTGCGCCTCAACGCAGATGCGTTTGCTATTGGGTGGATTGATCCCTTCCTCGACCCCACCGTTATGCAAGATCTACAGGGCCGTATGCAGGCCAATATGCGCATTGGGGGCACCCGAAACAACCCCGATGTACAGGGCGAGGCCACGCTCAACAGTCTCAGTCTGGTGCTTACTGAACTGGGCAGTCGCTATCGCAACGGACGCGCTGCGCTGCGCCTCCAAGATAACCGGATCACCATCACCGAGTCAGAAATTCGGTCGGCAGGGCAAGGCCGTATGACGGCTACGGGCACGGTCGATCTGGAGGAACTCACGCTGGGCACCATCGACCTGGATGTGCAGGCCAGCAACTTTCAGGCGGTGGATACACGGGCATATCGGCAAGGCACCATCAACGGCGATCTGGCCGTGCAGGGCACCACCGAGCGTCCGAGCGTAACCGGTACGATTCAGGTGGTGCGGGCTGACATTTCGTACGATGAGCTCGACACCAGCGGGGCGGCAGACTTGGCCACCGTGGCGCTCACCGAAGCCGATCGTGCTGACCTGGAACGCCGTTTTGGCGTCCGCCTGTCTGACGCAGACACCACCGCTTACGATGCCTACCAGGCCATGGCCATGGACCTCTCCGTCGAGATCCGGCGTGAAACGTGGCTGCGTTCCCGCTCGTCGCTGGGGCTCAACATTCAGTTCAGTGGCGATCTTGACCTCCAGAAGGCGCACGATGAAGACCTGGAGCTGTATGGATCCATCGATATTGTGCCGGAACGCAGCACCGTTGAGCAGTTTGGGCAGGTGTTTCGCGTTGATGAAGGAGTGCTCACCTTTAACGGGCCTGTCGACGATCCGCAGATGTCGTTCGCCGCGGTCTATGAGCAGCGAGCGCGCGAGACACGGGATACCGAGGTGGCCATTACACTAAATGGAGAAGGACGCCTCGGTAATCTGAATCTGAACTTTAGCTCAGAGCCCCCGATGTCGACGGCCAACATTCTGTCGTATCTGGCTACAGGGCGTCCGGCTGATAATCTGCTTGGTGGGGGAAGTGCAGGGGGGAGCTCGGGGAGTGGCGATCTGGCTACACAGCTTGCTATTGGACAGGCCTCCAACTTTGTGGAAAACCTGGCGGCCAGCCAGCTTGGCCTGGATGTGGTGCGATTACAGGTGCGGCCCAATGGTATTTCATACCTGACGGTGGGCCGCTACTTTACGCCGCGCTTCTACGTATCGGTCGAACAGCCTGTTGATACCGGAAGCAGCGAAACTGAGGTGCTCGACCCCGATCTGCTGATAGAGTATGAACTCACGCGTACGCTCATCGCACGGGTGCTGCGGCGCCAGTCGAGCCTGCGCTTCAACGTGCTATACGAACGCGCCTACTAACAGAACCAAGGGCCGTGAACAAAGGCACGGCGGTTCGCCTCAGTTCAAGAACGGTTCGCAACGACGATACACAGGGGCTCCTTCTGGCGTCTGGATGCGCACGACTGCCTGCGCTTTCGGTAGGGTTGCGTGATACGTGGCCTCAGCCGGGGCCGACGCCGAACGGGTATCGTCAGACGACGTGACCATCCACACGTCAGAGTGCACGTCAACAGCAACTGTTTCCACAACAGTGCGACAGGTCACACGCTGGTCGGCGGGTTGGCGGTGATGATAGTACGACCAGCCCAGCAGCCCAAGAGGAAGCGTCCAGGCCAAGCCGAGCAGAAAGAGCGATGCAGTCATAAAACCGGAGGCGAAGGTGGGTTGAAGGCAACGGTTGGTAAAGATGTACATGCTCTTATACATCAAGGATGATACCAGCGCGCCATTAGAGAAGTCAATGTCGTCCAAAAGCGCATAGAATAGTCACAAGAGAAGCGTACAGACAAGAAAATAACGGCGCAAACCGTTCAATGCCGACACGATACGTATCTATATACGGTAAATTGTACCACGTAGGCTATCTGTGATATCTAAATTATCCAGCCCATATACTTTATGCATCGGGCCGGGAGGCCGTAGCGGGGCCGTAGTGAGGGGCGTCTTTCGACGAACATCGCGCATCGTCTGGAATACAGCACATCCAATCGGATTCCCATAAATTCATCTGTCCGCTTATTATGCCTCCCGTTCCTGCACCGGTATCTGGCCTTCATCACGTCACCGCATATGCGCCCGATCCACAGCAGAGCATCGATTTTTACCGCGATGTGCTGGGGCTACGTCTGGTAAAGCAAACGGTGCTTTTCAACAATCCGTCTGAGGTCTTCCGCGGGCCCACCATGTATCACTTCTACTTCGCCGATGGCCAGGGCACGCCAGGCACCGTCATGACGCTGAAGCCGCATCACAGCATCCAGCAGGGCCAGGTAGGACGTGGGCAAGCCACGGCTACAGCCTTTACGATTCCTGAAGGTGCCGTGTCGTATTGGCAAGAGCGTCTGCAGGCCCACGATGTTCAGATGTATCCGTTAACCACGCGTTTTGGGGATACAGTGCTGCGTTTCCAGGCCCCTGACGGGCAGCCGCTGGAACTGGTAACAGGTACGTCCGACATTGCGCCATGGACGGGCGAAGGCGTGCCTGAAGAACATGGCATTCGCGGCTTCCACAGCGTCACGTTACACCCGAACAATCCGCAAGAGGTGGTTCAGGTGCTCGACGTGCTCGGCTATGAGCAGACGGAGGCAGAGCCCACGTCCCAAGACGGCGACTGGATGCGCTTTTCAGTGCCGACGGCTGAGCATGCCCGCTTTGTTGACGTGTACAACGAGCCTAACATGCATGAGGGCCGCTGGGGCTATGGCACCGTACACCATGTGGCATTCCGCGCGAACGACGATGCGCACCAAAAGCAGCTCCGCACGGCCCTGATCAAGGCCGGATACGGGGTCACCTCCATGAAAGACCGCAACTACTTTCACTCGGTGTACTTCCGCACGCCCAGCGGCATCAACATTGAAATTGCCACCGATCCGCCCGGCTTCGCCCACGATGAACCCGACGACGAGTTGGGGCAGCATCTCCAACTCCCGCCGTTCTTGGAGCCGCGCCGCGATGAGGTGACGGCCCAACTCGCTGACATTATGCTCTGACATTATGCTCCAAGGATGCACGTGCTGCGAGGTCCGCGTGCGGACAGAGCGGTTTGCAGTACGTTGCTCATGGTGCAGCAAGGTGCTTTGGGCAGTGGTGGGGGCCGAGCGGAAGTCATGAACCGGGCACCGCAAGCGGCTATGGGGATGCCCACCGCGCACGAACCGGGCGGATTCGGAAACTGGGATGGCGAGTCGAGCGCGTACGCCGACCTGGTCAGTGGGGCACCGAACGACGATGGCATCCCGAAAGAAGAGAAGCCCGAAGCGGTGGCGCCTACAAACAAGAGAGAGGCCCGATACGAGTTGGCAATCTCTCCTTACACCAAGCGGGATTGCGGGCCTCCCATCAGGTCTTATACGCACAAATCCAATCTATTTCAAGCCGAAACGGACCGTCTTGGCCGTCGATGATGTAGACCCCAATCGACTGCACCGCGGCGAGGTCGAGCGCGTCGACGGTCACCGGTTCGCCGTGGGCGCTTGCCTCCAACGCATCAAACGGGATGCGGACGGTCGTCCAGGAATCGCTTGTCGGAATCGGACCCCGCCGGTTGACCTCGCGGCCTCGGCTGCGCATTCCGTCGTCCACGTCGATCTCGAACGTGCGTCCGCCGCCCCGCACGCGAAGCGCAATGCCGTCATAATCCGAAAGATCGACCTGCTGCGTCGCGCGCACGGATGTGAATCCGCCGCCTTCGGTAACGACCTCGCCGGTGAACACGAGAGTGCCGTTGGCGACGTCAACGAACCCTTCGGAGCGCCCGCCCATCACCCCGTCGTTTTCGACCGTCCACCGGCCGGCATCGGGAGCCTCAAAATCGAAGAGCATCATCGGCTCGGTCGATGTGGTATCAGGTGTTGGGGAGCCCAACTCGGTAGCGGGCGCGTCGTAGGTGCACGCGATGCAAAAGAACGCAAGGACAGCGAGAACAAAGGGAAAAAGGCGAGTCATACAGGGCACACAGCACTTGGGAACGAGGCCAACCACACGATTATGCGGTAGCGCCTGCTTGCATGTCCTCTTTGGACGACGCTCCACAGGAGGCAAAGCGCAGCACAGGCGGAGCGGTTCCGGCACGCATGGCGAACCGCCAACCCCACGCCGTCAAACAAAGATAGCCGCCACGGTTGCCCATGAAGGTAGCCCCGATTAGTGCTGTGTCAAAGTCCAGGACCAGTTTCTTGTCGCGACGGAAGTTGAACGGCGCGCCGAATTCGGCGATACCGAGCGTAACCTGCGTCGATTTTGTCATTGAGTAGCAAGAGGTTAGGGCCGACAGGTCATCCATTTGTGATAAACCGAAGCGGCAAGATGCCAGACTTGTAATGTGCGCCGCAGCATATCGACAACAATCGGTTGTTGGTCAGAGTGGCCTACGGTTTGATTTTGATGGAGACAGATCGTGCGCTTGGCACATGCATTAGTATCTGTACGCAGATCGTTTTTTTTTGCGTAGATGCTATCCACAAACCTGCCTGAACCCGTTATGAGGCATGCCGACAAGGCGCCAGAGGTTGACATTGCGATTATTGGAACAGGCTTCGCCGGGCTCGGCGCAGCGATTCGGCTCATGCAGGAGGGCATGACGGATATCGTTGTGTTTGAGCGCGCGGACGAGGTGGGCGGCGTCTGGCGAGAGAATCACTATCCAGGATGTGCCTGCGACACCGCCTCGCACCTCTACTCGTTTTCCTTCGCGCCAAAAGCGGACTGGAGCCGGCGCTTCGCGGGGCGCAATGAGATTTTTGCCTACTTGAAGCAATGCGCGACGCAGTTCGGCGTGCGCCCGCACATCCGGGTCGGGCACGCAGCGCATCGCGC
>CAJXLX010000163.1 GCA_913056335.1 uncultured Rhodothermaceae bacterium | reverse complement strand
ATGGGCGAGAAAGAACTCTACCTGGCTACCGCGGCTGACAGCGTGTTCATTCCACCTGTATCTATGTTTCAGATGAACGGTTTCTACATCTCGCAGCCGTTCTTCAGCAACGCGCTGGAGCGCCTCGACATTGAGCCGAAGATTGTGCGCGTGGGCGAGTTTAAATCGGCGGTGGAACCGTTCCTGCGCGACGATCTCTCCGAGGAAAATCGCCTGCAGCTCCAGGCTCTGCTGGAATCGCAGAACGATCAGTTTAGCGAGGAGGTCGGGAGCGGACGCGGCATGGACGCGGCTGAAATTCAGCGCCTGGCAAGCGAAGATCCCATTCTCAGTGCCGAAGCGGCCTACGAGGCGGGGCTCGTAGATGCGCTGCTCTACCCCAACGAGATTGAGGACGCCATCCGTGAGCGTATTGGCGCCAGCAGCCTTACCACCGTGGGCGTGTCGCGATACGCGAGGGTGCCGGCTGAAGAGGCCGGACTGTCAGTTGCTGAAAGCGGAAGCGTAGCGGTCGTGTACGTTGAGGGCAATATTACACCGGGTGGCGAGCCTACGGGATTTAGCAACCAGCAGACGGCTGCCTCAGAGCCGTTCATTGAGGCGATGAACGATGCCCGAACTAACCCAGACATATATGCGATCGTGGTACGCGTGAACTCGCCTGGTGGCAGCGCCGCTGCATCTGAAGTGATGTGGAATGCGCTGCGCCGGGCGGCCAACGAGAAGCCTGTCATTGTGTCGATGGGCGACGTAGCGGCCTCAGGCGGCTACTACCTGGCCGCAGGAGCCGACACCATTATTGCCCAAGAAAACACTATTACCGGCTCCATTGGCGTGTTCGGCGTCTTCTTTAACGCCAGCGGCTTTCTTGAAAACGAACTCGGCATCACGTTCGATGCCGTGCAGACCAGTCCCTACGCCGACATCTACTCGGGCGTCGAGCCCTTTCGCGAAGATGAGCAGCAGCGGCTTGAAGAAAGTACGCGTCAGGTCTACGATACCTTCCTGGAGCGCGTCGCTGAGGGGCGAAACATGGATCGCGCTGCGGTTGAAGAGATTGCTGGCGGACGCGTATGGTCGGGCCGCGACGCCCAAGAGGTCGGCCTCGTGGATGAGATCGGCAGCCTGGGCCTGGCGGTGCAACGTGCCGCTGAAGCCGCTAACATGGGGGAGGGGCCGTACCGCATCCGCGTGCTGCCGCGCCCGAAGACGTTCCTGGAGCGCTTTAACGAGTCGCTTAACACCAGCGCACGCGCTCGACTGCGCGCGCTCACCACAACCGAAATCGAACGCACGTTCCTGGAGCAACGCCAGGCGCTGGAGCGCCTTGTGGGCACGCACGGCACCATCCAGGCGCGCCTGCCGGTAGACATCCGGTTTGAGTAGCACCTGCGCATCCCCAACCAAAAAAAACGCCCGCTCCTGGCTGATACGCTGGGAGCGGGCGGTGTGCGTTATGAGGCTGATGTCGGATACGCACGAACGGAGGACCGTTCGCTTCAGACGGGGGGATTGCCTGAAGCCGTTCCTGGTGGAGGGGCGTCTACACCAGCACCGAACCGGTCATGGCTTTGGGCGGGTCGATGCCGAGCATCTTCAGTATCGTGGGAGCCACGTCGCCGAGCTTGCCGTCCGCAATCGCCGACACGTTGTCTTTGATGATGAGGTGCGGCACCAGCGCGGTCGTGTGTGCGGTATTCGGACTGCCGTCTTCGTTCTTGAGCTTGTCAGCATTGCCATGATCCGCGATGATGCTGATGCTGTATCCGGCCTCCAGGGCTGCCTCGACTACGGTGCGCGTGGCGGCATCCACCGCTTCAACGGCCCGCACGGTGGCGTCGAAGTCGCCGGTGTGGCCGACCATGTCGGGGTTGGCAAAGTTGACCACGGCCAGCGTGTAATCCTGCGCGTCCAGCGCCTCGGCCACGCGCTCGGAGAGTTCAGGCACGCTCATCTCCGGCTGCATGTCGTAGGTGGCCACCTTCGGCGAATCCACCATAATGCGGTCTTCGCCCTCGAACGGCTCCTCGCGTCCGCCACTGAAGAAGTACGTAACGTGCGGATATTTCTCGGTTTCGGCAGCGCGGAGTTGTGTGCCGCCCTGTGTGGAAATGACCTCGCCAATGGTGTCTTCCAGATTCAGCTTCGGGAAAGCCACTGGCAGGTCGAACGTCTCGTCATAGGGCGAGAAGATGGTGTACTTCAGGTCGAGCTTTTTGCCGCGGTCGAAGCTGTCGAAGTGGTCTTCGGTAAAGGCGCGCGTGATCTGGCGGGCGCGGTCGCTGCGGAAGTTGTAGAAGATGACGGCGTCGCCATCGGCCACATGGGTGCGAGTGCGGTCGCCATGGGTAATGGCGCGGGGCTCCACAAACTCATCGGTGATGCCGTCGCTGTAGCTGTCTTGGAGGGCCTCCATTGGGGATTCGAAGGACTTGCCCTCGCCCTTGGTAAGGAGCCGGTACGCCCGTTCGGTGCGGTCCCAGCGCTCGTCGCGGTCCATCGCGTAGTAGCGCCCCACAATCGATACGATGCGCCCTACGCCTGCGCGCTTCGCTTCCTGCTGAAACTCGTGCAGGTAGCTGGTGCCGCCATGCGGATCGGTGTCGCGTCCGTCGGTGAAGGCATGCACGCACACCTGGCGGCGGTCGAGCCCTTCGCGTGCGGCCAGTTCGAGGAGCGCGTACAGGTGGTCGAGGTGGCTGTGCACGCCGCCGTCCGAGAAGCAGCCCATCAGGTGTAGCTTCTTGTCGTTCTTCTTAGCATGGCGTGCGGCCTCCACCAGCGGCTCATTCTCGAAGAACGACTCGTCTCGAATGGCTTTGTTGATGCGCGTAATTTCCTGATACACCACGCGTCCCGCTCCCAGATTCATGTGGCCGACCTCGGAGTTGCCCATCTGGCCGTCGGGTAGCCCCACAGCCTCGCCCGAGGCGGTAAGCCGGGCGTGCGGATGCGCTGCAAACAGGTCGTCCAGATACGGCGTGTCGGCGGCAGCAATGGCGCTGACCGACGGGTCATCGGCCAGGCCGTAGCCGTCGAGAATGAGCAGCAGGTGCTTTGCGGAAGGCGTCATAGAAGCAGGTGGGTTGGAATAAATGGTCTACAAGGAATGGCAGGGCACATCGCCGATGTGCTCCAACAGAATTCAAACCGATGGAGGCCAGCGAACAAAGGTAGCGACACATCGCCGATGTGTCGCACGAGCCAATGCGTCGCACGAATACGTTTGAAACCGCCCCCCTACCCGTTCACCCGAAAGTCGAGCGGTTGTTTGGTGGGCTGGCCGTCGCGGGTGCGAAAGACCATCATTGAGCCGCAGCGGGGGCAGGCGGTCTGTTCCATGTCGTAGCGATCGACGTGCGTATCCGGTTCGTCGAAAAACGAGTCGCAGGTGCGGCAGAAGTAATCGCCCTCGCGGGTGCTGAGCTCAGGCATGGGGTCGGGCAGGCGCTGCAGGCGCGTGTGGTGGGGGCAGATGTCGGTAAGCACACAGGACGCGCACGACGGGTTGCGCGCGGTGCAGGTGTAGCGTCCGTGCAGGATGAGCAGGTGGTGCGCATCGCCCCAATCTGTGCGCGGAATAATGCGCTTGAGCTGGCGCTCCACCTTGGTTGGGGTGTTCGCATCTCGCGTAACGAGTCTGATGCGGTGCGACGTGCGATATACGTGTGTGTCTACCGGAAGCGCGGCCACGTCAAATGCCACATTCACAACGACTTGAGCGGTCTTGCGGCCGACGCCCGAGAGTTTCTGCAGATCGGATACGGTGTCTGGGATTGCGCCGTCAAAATTGTCGCAGACTTTCCGGGCCATTTTCGCCAGATAGCCGGATTTGTTGTTCGGGAACGTGACCGATTTGATGTACGGGTAGATATCCTCCGCATCCGCCTGGGCCATCTTTTCGACCGTGGGGAACGCCTCAAAGAGCGCAGGCGTGGTCTTGTTCACGCGCTCGTCGGTGCATTGTGCGGATAAGATGACCGCAACCAACAGCTCGTATGGATTCGTGTATTGAAGCTCGGTCGCTGGGCGGTCGATGGTGTCGCGGAGGCGCGACAGGGTGATGCGTGCGCGGTCGGTACGTCCCACAGAGTAAAAGCGTATTGTCAGATGCGAAGCGAGTGTGTGCCGACGAACTGTAGGGCCATGCCCTCGTTGACATCCGCCGTACACAACGCGTATCACAATGGATGACGTATGGCCTGGGTTTCTCGATATGTAGCGGCGGTACTGATGGGTATCATTTGGCTGGCAGCTCCCGATACTGCAGCCGCGCAGACCGCCGATCTCTCGCCCGAAGCCGACGTCTCACTCATCACCATCTTGCCCGGTCCGGCGGTCTACGAGGCCTTTGGCCACAGCGCGGTGCGGGTGCACGACCCGGCACGCGGCATCGACCGGCTCTATAACTACGGCACCTTCCGATTCGATCGCTGGTTTCTACCCAAGTTTTTGTACGGACAGCTCGATTATTATTTGAGTGTTGCTTCGTTTCCGGCAGCGCTCCGGCACTACGAGCAGTTGGGGCGGCCCGTGGTGGAGCAGACGCTCAACCTCACGCCCGAGCAGCGTAGCGCCCTCGTGGGCTTTCTGCGCGTCAACGCCCAGCCCGAACACCGCGTCTATCGCTACGACTTCCTGTTCGACAACTGCTCGACCCGCATCCGCGATGCCTGTACCGATGTCTGGCCCACCGTCGACTGGTCCGATGCGCCCGACCCGCAGCTCACTTTCCGCGAGATGCTCGACCGCTACGTATCCGACCGGCCCTGGACCACCTTCGGCTTCTACCTGGCCCTCGGGCCGCAGGTCGACCGCCCCGTAACGCCCTATGAGGCCATGTTCTTGCCTGATTTTCTACTGGATGCAGCCGATCAGGCCACGATCAACGGACCTTCCGGCCCCCAACCGCTCGCCGCTCCGCCCGACACGCTCCTCTGGATTGACGGCTACACGCGCGCTGAAGCATCTTTTCCGTGGCCCGCCGTGCTGCTCTGGGGACTCCTGGCCGTAGGCATCGCCGGCACCGCTCAGCAGCACAACGGCGCAGCAGATTGGATGCGCACCTTCGACCGGGCGCTTTTCGGCGTAGTTGGAACAGCGGGCGCGGCGTTGGCCTTTCTCTGGTTTCTCAGTCTG
>CAJXLX010000162.1 GCA_913056335.1 uncultured Rhodothermaceae bacterium | reverse complement strand
GACCAGCGCATAGGCCAGCGCCGGCGGCGGGCCGAAGAGCGACCAGGCGGCGAAGGCAAGGACCGCCACCAGCACCACTGCCGGCACGAAGTAGCCTGCGGCCTTGTCGGCCAGCGGGTCGAGCACCTTACCCCATTCCGACACGGTGCCGAGCCAGCGGGCCAGGCGGCCATCGAACCAGTCGGTAAGAATCGCCACGAGCACCAGGCCCACTATCCATTCCAGCGGACCGTCTTGCCAGATGAGCCAGGCAATAGGCAGCACCAGCACCAGCCGAAGCAGACTCAGCGCGTTGGGGATGGTCCAGAACCGCCCCAGGTTGGGCCATTCGTTCGCGCGTGCAGTCATAGGAAGGGGGATTCGTGAAATAGATCGACTTGCAATATGCAACGCCGCCACCGCTTTCGAAAGCGCGTGCGGGATGGCTCTATCAAATCCACTAAAACTTTTCCCCGCGTAGAGGCACAAGCCCGTCGAATGGGCACGTAGTGCTTGCACAGCAAACACGCAGCCGGTAGGATGTAGCAGCTTACTTGTCCTTGCGCTTGCCAACCGAATGTCTGCCATGATCGACGTACTGTGCGTGGGAGCATTTTTTGTGCAAGCTGGATACCTAACCTGGCTGTTCATGGGAATACCTGCGCATCCCCTGGACTCTGTCGTAGAGGCGAATGGCAACGCCTCGTCTGAAGCGGCCCCACCCATCACCGTTGTGGTGGCTCTCCGCAACGAACAGGACCAGCTTCCCGCACTGGCGCAGGCGCTCCGGGCGCAAACGCATCCCAATGTGCACATCGTGTGGGTCAACGATCACTCGACCGACGGCACGGCTCGCTGGTTGGATACGCAGGTGACTCCGCGTTCCCACGAGCAGGTCGTGCACCACAGCGGACCGCCCGGCAAGAAGCATGCGCTCAACGCGGGCATTCAGGCCGCGTCCACCGAGCTACTTGCCTTCACTGATGCCGACTGCACGCCGCCGCCGCACTGGCTGGCCGTGCTGGCACGTTGCCACGAGCAGACCAAGCAGCGCACCGTGCTCATCGGGGCGAGCCTGCACGCCGAGCCACAGGGCGTGCTTCAGCGGCTCGCGGGATACGAAACGTGGACCGCAAACATCGCCATGCTGGCAGCAGCCCAGCACGGCCAGGCATACATGGCCGTAGGTCGCAATCTGAGCTACGCGGCATCGGTCTATGAACGTGTGGGTGGACACCAGGCACACGCGCACCTGCTCAGCGGCGACGATGATCTGTTCGTACAGGCAGCGCGCCACGCCGGGGTGCCGTGCCGTGCCGTTTGGGACGCCCGGGCACACGTGCCAACGAATCCGCCCCGTTCGTGGCGCCGCTGGCTGCGGGGGCAGCGCCGCCACACCTCGACCGGACGCGCCTACGCGACGGGACCCGCGTTGCATCTTACCGCCTACTACGCGTCGGCGCTGCTCGTGTGGGGCGGGCCCCTCATGATTGGGGCCACAGGTGCGGGGCTGCTGGCGCTCCGCATCATCGGCGTAGCGCACGTCATGTCTCGGGCTGAAGCCACATTGGAGCGGCCAGCCCCGCTGTTGCTACTTCCGTTGTGGGATGCTGCGCATACCGTCCTGCGCATCGGCACAGCGGCTGTTGGACTCGTTGCGCCGCCGAAGACGTGGACCTGACAGCGCTGGACGCAGGAACAGCTCCGTCTTATGCGTCCTGATGCGAACAGGCATGGGCTACGCATCCGAGCGGGCCTCCTCCAGTTGCGACACGAAGTTGCGGTGCGTCTCGCTGCCGAGCGCCTCGTTGAGCCGAGTGAGCACCGCTGCCGGATCGTCATCCAAGAGCGCCTTCACATTCAGCACCAATTCCGGAAATGCCGTGCTGTGCAGGCAGCCGTCCTCATCGGGCGATTGCGTCGTGTACGCACCACCCTCCAACTGGAACCAATCGAGGCGCGCCTCCTCCATCTGCCACACCACATACTCCTGCACGCCATTGCGTCGATACGCGCGCTTCTTGTCGTGCAGGTCGTACGCCGCACTGCTGTGCGCGACCTCCACCACCAGTTCCGGCGCGCCCTCGATGTAATCATCATCGTTGATGCGCGACTGTCCGCCGCACGCCTCGTCGATGCGCAAGAGAGCATCGGGCTGCGGCTCGTTATCCAGGTCGAGCTGCACAGTGGCACTGTCGTGCACCGTGACGCCCGGCGTGTGGACAGCGTATGTGCCCAACCACATCGTAAGGTATGCATGCGGCTGGCTGTGGTGGCGGGCGGTTACAGGAAAGGGCATATAAACAATTCCTTCGATCAGTTCAGCTTTTTTGATGCCGGGCATCATCTGGTAGCGGCGCTCGAACTCGAAGCGCGTAAGCCGGTCGCCGTTCTTCAGACGCGGTAAGGTTGATACAGAGGGCGTAGCCATAACAGCAAAGGCAGCTTATGAGGCAGACGCAGCGCACTGCACAGGCGCTGCACCACAGGTGTACATCAGGTGGACGTAGGATGTGTAAAAACAATGTAGAGATGGGCAGGATCCGGGAAAGGCATTGGGGATGATGAAGCGCCCCTGTCTCCCAACAGCAAGGGCACAACAAAAAAGCCCCACCATCCACGCAGGAGGGGGACCTGCGCCGGATAGCGGGGCTAAAGTGGGCATACGGAGCCAACGACCGGACTCGAACCGGTGACCTGTCCCTTACGAGGGGACTGCTCTACCAACTGAGCTACGTTGGCGCTTTTTTAGAAGCAAAAGATGCACGCGACGCATCCTGCAATGATCCGGTCGTATCATAGAAAGAGACGTAGTTTCATCATGGATTGACGGACAGGCACATCAGCAGGGAGCAGCCGTTACGTGTACGTCTGTTCTTTCTGCCCGAACTTTCTGCTATGGTCACCCTCACCAATGTCACCAAAACCTTCGGAGCTGAACGCGCCGCTGACAACGTGTCGCTGCATGTGCCTGAGGGACAGACGACCGTGCTCATTGGGCCCAGCGGATGCGGGAAGTCGACCCTACTGCGCCTCATCATCGGGCTGATTCGTCCGGATAGCGGCACCATTCGCGTAGACGACACCACACTGTCGGATGCCAGCCTGCGGGCGCTGCGCCACCGCATGGGCTACGTCATTCAAGAAGGCGGGCTCTTTCCGCATCGCACGGCCCGCGGCAACGTAACGCTGCTGGCCAAGCACCTAAGGTGGAGCACCACGCGCATCCGCAACCGCATCGAGGCGCTGCTTGAACTGGTGCAGCTCCCCGCCGATCGTCTCGACGTGCCCCCACCGCAGCTTTCGGGGGGACAGCGCCAGCGCGTGAGCCTGATGCGCGCGCTCATGCTCGACCCGCCGCTGCTCCTTCTCGACGAACCCCTCGGCGCGCTCGATCCGCTCATTCGAGCCGACCTGCAAACCGACCTGCGACGCATCTTCCGCAAACTGGGCAAAACCGTGGTGCTCGTGACGCACGACCTGCACGAGGCCGCCTACTTTGGCGATCAGATCGTGCTCTTGCGCAGTGGGCAGGTCGCGCAGCAGGGCCCCTTCCGCGAACTGCGCGACGCCCCGGCCTCCGACTTCGTTCGCGCGTTCGTGCAGGCGCAACAGTCGCTGACAACATCCCTCGACAACTGAGCACATCGCCTCGCCTCCCTTACGCTTCGTTGGTCCCTCCGTCTCATGCGCATTCGCTTTGTTTGCTGGCTCCTGCTCATCGGCGTAGGCGCAGCCCCATCCTCTGCAGTTGCTCAAGATTCAACGCTTACGGTTGGATCCAAGATGTTTACCGAAAACGTAATTCTGGGCTGGGCCGCTGCCTACACGCTTCAGGAGGCCGGATTCGACACACGCCATCGCGAACAGCTGGGCGGCTCCCGGTTCCTGTGGGATGCGCTGGTGCGGGGCGATATCGACGTGTATCCCGAGTACACCGGCACGCTCATCGAGGAAATTCTGGCGGATACGGAGGTAACGCCCGCTACCCTACGCGACGTGCTGGCGGAGCGCGGGTTGCGTATGACCGCCCCGCTCGGCTTCAACAACACCTATGCCTTGGGGATGCGGGAGGCCCAGGCTCGGGAACGGGGGATCGAGACGATCTCGGATCTGCGCAATCACCCGGACCTGCGGGTCGGCTTTTCGAACGAGTTTATGGACCGCAGCGATGGCTGGCCCTCGCTTCGCCAGGTCTACAATCTTCCCTTCACGGCGCAGGGGCTCGACCACGACATCGCCTATCGCGCGCTGACGAACGACGCCATCGATGTAATCGACCTCTACTCGACCGATGCCGAGATCCAGCGCTACGACTTGCGCGTGCTGGCAGATGACCGCGACCATTTTCCCGAGTACGAGGCCGTGCTCGTCTACCGCGCCGACCTGGAGGCCGAGGCGCCCGCTGCTACCGCTGCACTGGCCCGTCTCGAAGACCGCATTCCCGCCGATACCATGCGTGCGCTGAATGCCCGATCTGCCATTCAGGGAGAACCGGAGCGCGAGGTCGCAGCAGCGTTCGTGCAGCGGGTGCTGAACATCGTTCCGGGAGATGCCCAGGCTCCGTCGCGCATGGAGCGCATGCAGACGCGGACGGCCGAGCATCTGGCGCTGGTGGGCGTGTCGCTGCTGCTTGCCATTGGGTTCAGCATTCCGTTGGGCATCATCGCCGCCAAGGTGCGCTGGGTGGGGCCTGCCGTGCTCATTGGGGTCGGTGTTACCTACACCGTGCCTGCGCTGGCGCTGCTGGCGCTGATGGTGCCGCCGCTGGGCGTGGGCTACGTACCGGCGGTCACCGCGCTGGTAGTGTACAGCCTGTTGCCTATTGTATGGAATACGTACACAGGCCTGCGCGACATTCCGCCTCCGCTCATGGAGTCGGCCACGGCGCTGGGGCTGTCGCCATGGGCCAAGCTGTGGCGCGTAGAGCTGCCGCTGGCAGCGGGATCGATCCTGGCCGGCATCAAGATCGCGGTGGTGATTAACGTGGGCACCGCCACGCTGGGCGCGCTCATTGGCGCAGGCGGCTACGGCCAGCCGATTTTGACCGGCATCCGCCGTGCTGATATGGGCTTGATTCTGGAAGGCACCGTACCTGCTGCCCTGCTCACGGTCGTGCTGCTGGCCCTGGCTGAAGGGGCCGAACGTGCATTGGGGCAGGCGCCCACGGCACCGCGGGATACATAGGAGGAGAAAGCCCCTACCGGTTTGTCAGCCATGAATGTTGCAGTGCGGTCGAGTGTTTTCTCAGTCTGGTCCATCAGATGCGTTCGTTTCCGGCT
>CAJXLX010000161.1 GCA_913056335.1 uncultured Rhodothermaceae bacterium | reverse complement strand
ACCGGTGCCGTCGACCGTGGCGATGGTCTGCCAGGATGCATTGGCGGATTCAGCAGCGCGCTGCACCTCAAACCCGGCGTTGTTCGTCTCGGAGAGGGTCTGCCATTGCAGTGTGATCGATTCGATGCCAGAGCGCTGCGCCTCCAATCCAGCCAGTTCAACGGGCAGCGGATTGTTAGCGTCGGTGCTGGCGAGGGCAAACTGGCTGAAGCCTGTCAGGTCCTGCGCTACGACGAGTTGGCGGTTCTCATCAAGAACAAGTTCACCCAGCGTGTCAACGGCATTCCACGTCACGCCGCCATCATTGGATTTGTAGAGCATGAGCTGCTCAAAGGCGCCGATGCCCGAGAGGCTGCTCACATCTACGATCAGGTCGTAGGTCGGGGCGGCATCAAGCCCCGCATCAACCTCCCACGTGACCGGCGCCACGTTTTCCGGCAGGTCGGGGCTTGTGGGCGTCGCCTCGGTGCGGGTGAAAGCGAGAGTGCCAGAGCTGGCCGGGTTGTTGCGCAAGAGCACGAGCCCGTCGAATCCCCCCGGCTCCAGGTAGCCCAGCAGACCGCTGGCATCGCTGATGTCATTGCCGGTGGCGTTATCGATCGCAACCTATAGGTCGGTGTAAGCATCGCTCCAAGAGGTGCCGTCATCATTGCCCGAGGCATTTGCATCGACATAAATCTGCGCGTGAGCGGCTGTCCCCGATAGGCTCGCCGCTATTATAAGCAGCACACCGATCAGGATTCGATGTAAGCAACCTTTTTTCGTGGCACAAACATTTAAGGATAGGGGCATCGTTGACATGTGATCGATTTGGCTATACAGCGGATAGTTACGCTTTGCAGCTATCGCGTGCCGCGCAGGTGTTCTTTTTACAAGCACCTATACATACGTAAACTGTAAGCTAATGGAGATGCAACAAGCTACGTACAGGAAGCAGCGTTTTTGAACATAGCAAATTATGCCCCATGCACGCCAAACAACTGTAGTTATAATTTTTTATTTGAAACGAAAATAAAGAGAACAGCCAGAACTGCTTTATACTTTTTGAATAATTTACATTCTTACACCATGCAGGATCACCACAGTGACATATAACCTGTAGGTTCCACCTGTCGAGCTATTATGTCAGGTACTTTAACTTACGTTAGAGGAAGTGCCTGAAGAGGTGCTACATCTCAGTGATGCTACGCTGCAGGAAGGGCCCATGCCCACCAGTAGCCGTGGCGGCGTCCAAAGGCCAACTGCCAGTGATCATGCGGTGTCGTACGCGTCACGACCGCGCGGGCGGCCTCTGCTTCTGCATCCACCTGAAGCTGAATGGTTTTGGGCGAGCACCGAAATCCGCTGCGGCGAGCTTTCAGGACAGCCTCTTTGAGCGTCCACGCCAGCACGAGCTGCTCGTTGGGCGTACCCGGCAGCGCATGGAGCGTGTCGCGATCATCCGGGGCGAAGAGGAAGCGGGCCACCGCCGCGTCGCGGGGCTGAATCTGCTCCACATCGATGCCAATGGGCACTGGTGCCCACACGGCCACGGCCCAGCCCCCTGAGTGCGCCAGCGAGACGTGCATCGGGCCGTCAACCGAGAGGCTACCGTCATCGGCCACGCGAATGCGCACTGCGCCGGGCGCGTTGTTGGTGTGGCGCGCCACCAGTGTTTTGAGAGCCGTGCGCCCGGCCACGAAACTGCGGCGGCGATTGGCGCTGCCAAACCCGCGGCACCGGGCCCGTTCCCCTAGATCCAGAAGCGCGGGCCGCCCATCGGCCAGCCTGCTCCAATGCCAGTAGATGTGTGCAGATGGAGCCATGCCGTTGCCTCTCATAAACAGCGCAGGTTCAAGTGGTTACACCGACTGCGGATGGGCCTGATCGACTACCGAGCTCACCTCGCCAGGTTTGCCCAGCGCCAGCATGATACGCCGCTCAAACGTGTTCTTAATGTGCTGCACATCCTCTTCCGGACTTTTGTCGATGTACATAGCATGGATAAAGAGGTGGTCGCGGTCGTCAGAGATGTCGAGGCTGAGCGTACCCGGCGTCAGCGAAATCAGGTTAGCCAGCAGCGTGATGCCGAGATCGGACTTCAGGTCAAGCGGCACCGCCAGAATCCCCGCGCGCATGCCGTATCCGGGCGTAATGACTTCCCACGCCACGCGAACGCTCGACTTCACAAGCTCCTTCACAAAGAACCCAACCAACGACACCTGATGCCATATGCGGGCGTCGTATCCGGCCTCACCCACGAGCGGACGCAGCAGCAACAGAACCGCGTAGCCCAGCGCAAACCCGACCACGAAGTTAGCGAGCGTGAACGCCCCCTGAACGGCGGTCCAGATCAAGGCGAGTATAAGGGTCAGCAGCAGGTTCTTCATGGCCTAAGACAGCTTCGATGTAGGCAGAGGAATCGGAGAGTTCGTTGGCGGAGCGTTCGGCCAGGTCGAAGACCGGCCCGGCAAATACGCTAATCATAATGGTAACGGCTGCAAGCGCAGCGATGGGCACGTACATCAGGCGGGTGCCCATCGTCATAGGGGTGCGCTCAGGCGTACCATTTTCAGACGCAGCCCCGGGCTCACTGCTTCCGGGCAGGAAGGCCTTCACCCAGATCTTGGTCATCGAGAACATGGTAAAGAGGCCCACAGCAATAGCCACGGCCACAATGCCGTAGGCACCGGCTTCGATACCTGCCTTGGCCAGCACAAGCTTGGCCCAGAAGCCCGAGAGCGGCGGAAATCCGGCCAGCGAGAAGGCCGGAATCAAAAACAGAATCGCCAGGCCCGGATGGTGCGCGTAGAGGCCCTTTAGCTTTTTGAGGCTAAACGAACCGCCCAGACGCTGCGCTACGCCGCTCACCAGAAACAGGTTCGCTTTTACAATAATGTGGTGGATGATATAGAACACCGCTCCGATGAGCGCCAGCGGCGTATAGATGGCGAGTCCCATAATCATGTAGCCAATCTGGCTCACAATGTGAAACGACAGCACGCGCCGGAAGTCGTTCTGCGCCGCCGCGCCCAGCACACCGGTTACCATAGTGAGACCGGCCACCCACATCAGCATGGTCGTGTGCGTGTAGCCAATGTCTTGCGTAAACAGCAGCGTAAACACGCGAATCATGGCGTACACGCCCACCTTGGTGAGCAACCCCGCAAAGAAGGCCGATACCGCCGCCGGGGGCGTATGGTACGAGGCCGGGAGCCAGAAGAAGAGCGGAAACAGCGCCGCTTTGATGCCAAACGAGATCAAGAACATCATCGAGATGATCGTAACAAGGCCCGAAGACTCCACCTCATTGAGCACCAGCGAGAGTTCGGCCATGTTGAGCGTGCCTGCTGTGCCATAAACCAGCCCCGCCCCCGTCAAGAAAAAGAGCGACGAGACCAGGTTGATCATGACATACTTGACCGCGCCCGCCAGTTGATCCTCGGTATTGCCGAGCACAATGAGCACGAACGAGGAGATGAGCATCACCTCAAACCACACATACAGGTTGAACAAGTCGCCCGTGAGGAACGACCCGTTGATGCCCAGCATGAGCAGGTTCATGAACGGGTAGAAGCCAAAATGCACGCGCTCAGTATCGATATTGGGAATCGCGTACACGGCCACCGCCACCCCGATGATAGCCGACACAATGAGCATGATCACGCTCAGGTAGTCGGCCACCAGCACAATGCCAAAGGGCGCCGGCCACCCGCCCGAGGCAAAGGCCTGAATGCCCTGCTCATTGATTATGGCCAACAGCCCCAATGAGGCTGCCAGCACACCGCTCATACTAATCAGGTTAATGCCAGCCTGCACGCGGGGTACGTTGCGAAAAAGCAAAGCCAACACTGCCGCAGCCAGCGGCAGAACAAGCGGCAAAATGAGCAGAAGGTCAGCATCCATACAGCACAGAAGTTAGCGTCGTCAAAAGGCAGAACAGGAGGCGCTCCAGCAATGTCACGCGTCGTCGAACTCCAGTTCAACGAAGTCTTGCGCATCCACGGTATCGAGCGATCGGTAGGCCCGATACACCAGCACTAACGAGAACGCGAGCAGTCCGAACCCAATCACAATAGCCGTTAGGATGAGCGCCTGTGAAAGGGGATTGGCGCTGCCCTCGGGGGGCAGTTTTGCGCCGATCTCGATGAGCGGCGCCTCGGCCCGCGTCATGCGGCCCAGCGTAAAGAGCAACAGGTTCACCGCATTCGACAGAATCACAATTCCGATGACCATGCGCACCAGGTCGCGGCGCTGCAGCTGGTACACTGCAACGGCGACGAGCGCACCGATCACGAAAGCAAGCAGAGTTTCCATACGTCAACACAAAAACAGTCAGGGGGAGGCAGAGCAGGGTGGCAGGCGCGCATCACCACGATGCCGTTCAGTAGGTTATGCGGCAGGCTATGAGGACGAGGGCGTGGTGCCCCGCCGGTTCTCACGTGGAAAAAGGCTGAGGCCATCGTCGTCAAGCTCGTAGATGACGACGAGCGTCATGCCCACCACAAGCAGGTAGACCCCAATGTCAAACAGGATAGGCGTGCCCAGCTTCAGCCCGCCAGGCAGCGTCGTCCATAGCCCCTTAAAGAAGGGCGCGCCCGAAAAGAGCGGAATGAGTGCGCTTACAAGCGCAATACCCACGCCCGATGCCATAAGCGTACGCGGATCGGCGTACAGCGCCCGCCGCGCGTCTTTTGTACCGTAGGCCATGGCATAGAGCGCAAAAGCACTGGCCCCCACGAGCCCCCCGATGAACCCGCCGCCCGCCTCGTTGTGGCCGCGGAGCATCAGGAAGACCGAAAACAGAATCATCAGCGGCACCAACAGCCGGGCCGCCGTACGTAAAATCAGCGACAGTCTCATGACAGTTGCTCAACTTGTTCAGAAGCACGCGAGGCCTCCACCTTCTCCGATGTTTTGGAGCGTTTGAGGCGGAGCAGGGTGTAGATGCCAAAGCCGGCGATCAGCAGTACCGTGATTTCGCCCAGCGTATCGAGCGCACGGAAGTCCACCAGAATAGTGTTTACGATGTTGCGCCCCTGGGCCTCGGAGTAGCTGTACTGCATGTAGTATTCGCCCATGCGGTTCTCGAAGGGCTGGTTCAGCACCGCCAGCATAAGCGCGGTAAACATGCCTCCGGTGGCTACCGCCAGTACGCCATCACGCAGACGGTGGCCGACCGAGACCACTTCGCTCAGCGTAGGCAGCGCCGCAAGGATCAGCACGAAGAGGATGACGGTGAGCGTTTCGATGAGGAACTGCGTCATCGCCAGGTCGGGCGCCCCGTACATGAGGTA
>CAJXLX010000160.1 GCA_913056335.1 uncultured Rhodothermaceae bacterium | reverse complement strand
GGGCAGGCCGCACGCCTCGCGCACCTGGTCGAGCGTGCGCATCACCGCAACGGTATCGTCCAGCGGGAGCACCGGGCTTTCCGTATGCCCGGCCCGCAGGCACTCGTGCACATGGGTCGCCTCGAAGTGGTAGCCGTGCCCCTCAAACGGATGCGCCTCGGTCACCGGCGGCACGGCGCGGCCTGTGAGCGAGACTGCTGGACTGTGCCACCACGGCGCATCCAGGCGCAGCGTACCCTCGGGGCCGGTGGCGTGTGCCAGGCGCGTGCCCTGCTCCCGAAATGAGGTGGTTAGCACCGCCTGCCGGTTGTCCGCGTAATGCAGCGTCGCCGTCACGCTCTCCTCCACGCCGGTCGCGCCGCGAATGGCCGTGGCCACACACGAGGAAGGCGCGCCCAGCACCTGATGCGCCCACCAGACCGCATATACGCCCAAGTCCAGCAGCACCCCGCCGCCCAACTCCGGGTCAAAGAGCCGATGCGATGCATCAAACGCCCGCAAGGCACTCAAGTCAGCACGTACGGTCTTCACGTCGCCAATGCGCCCGTCGGCAATGAGGCGGAGGGTACGCTGCACCGCCGGAATGAATGCGGTCCACATCGCCTCCATCACAAACACGTCGGCCTCGCGAGCGGCGCGGCGCACCGTTTCGGCTTCGGTAGCGGTCATGGCAAACGGCTTCTCCACCAGTACCGGCACGCCTGCGTCAATGCATCGAAGCGCTTGCTCTGCATGAAACGGATGGGGCGTCGCGATATACACCGCATCCACTGCCTCCGACTGAATGAGCGCATCGTAGTCCCCGAATGCATGCGATACGCCGTGCTCCTGCGCAAACGCCTCGGCCCGTTCGGCAGCGCGCGAGCCCACCGCTCCGGCATGCGCATCTGCGCAGTGGCGCAAGTCGTCTGCAAAAAGCGCCGCGATTGCCCCCGTGCCAAGAATCCCCCAGCGAAATGAGTCGGCCATAGCGGTTGATGTCTGTTAGGGAGGATACGAAGGCATTGCCGTTACGCCAGATCGTGTGCAGTCTTCAAGGCCGCCTCCGTTTCGGCAGATCGATTCGTAAGCGCTTGCGATACCTCGACCGGATAGGCCGAATCAGCGCTGGAAAGCGCCCGGATGGGCGGCGGAAGCGTAGCGATGGCCTCCTGCGCATGGCGGCGGCTTTCGTCCAGCGACGGTGCGGTCTCGGTGCGCACGCCGTTGCGCATCACGCATTGCAGGAGCGGCGTACCAGCGTGCGACTCGTCGGCGGTTGCGATGGTATCTCCGGTTGCGATACCGGCTTCGTCGAACGAGCGATACACCTGCTTGCGGCCCGGCAGGTTTTTCTTGTTGGGGGCCAGCTTCATGCGAGGCGTGTTGTCGTATCCCGACAGCTTATATGCGCTGTCGAGGTACGGCTGGTCGGCCATGGTGCCCAGCTTGGTGCCCACGCCAAACCCATCGATGGGCGCACCGCGCTCCACGAGCTCGGCAATGCGATGCTCATCGAGTCCGCCACTGGCCAGGATGTCTACATCGTGCAGCCCGGCCTCATCGAGCATCGTACGCGCCTTGCGAGCCAGAGCGCCCATATCGCCCGAGTCAAGACGGATGCCGCGCACCTGAAAGGCATCGCCGCGCGCCTCGGCCATGTCGATAACGCGCTGCACGCCGTCGAGCGTGTCGTAGGTGTCGACCAGCAGCACCGTATCGGGATACAGGTCAGCAAACGCATCAAAGGCCGCTTGCTCGTGGTCGTGCGCTTCGATGTAGCTGTGCGCCATCGTGCCCGTAACGGGCAAGCCGTAGGTCTTTCCAGCAGCGACATTCGAGGTCGCATCGATCCCGGCAATGTACCCGGCGCGAGCGGCTTTGAGGGTGGCATCGGCGCCATGCATGCGGCGCATGCCAAAGTCGGCCACCAGGCGATCGGCGCCATCGGAGGTGGCCGCATGCTTCACGCGAGCCGCCTTCGACGCGTATCCCGTTTGATACGTAACCTGGTTCAGCAAAAACGTCTCGACCAGCTGCGCCTCCCCGATGGGGGCCACCACCTCCAAGATCGGCTCGTTGGCGAACACAGGCGTACCTTCGGGGACAGCGTAGACATTGCCCGTGAAGGTAAAGTCGGCCAGGCCCTCGACAAAGTCGTCGTTAAATTCGTCGAGCGTGTGTAGATACGCGCGGTCGGATTCGGAGAACGACAGCTGTTCGAGATAGGACAGCACCGTATCCAACCCGCAGGCCAGCAGGTAATTGCGATTGCGCAGGCGGCGGCAGAACAGTGAAAAGACTGCCGGTGCATGCATGCCTTCGCGCTCGTACGCCTGCAGCATGGTAAGCTGGTACAGGTCGGTGTGCAGGGCTGGCGAAGCCTCCGAATCAAACGAAAGCGACATACGCGTTAAGGGTCTGTTGAGGAGCCAGTGCGTAGCGTATACCCGGCGGGTCGGGAATGGGTTTGCCCGTTCACCCGTTTGTTGCGAAACGTGCCGCCCAGTGCCGCCTCGCCGGAACGCAATGCGTGCGGTTCGTTCAAGCCTATCTGTCTGCCTGTCTTTAGATTTACGAAGCCCCATGCTTGTTGCCATTGTCGGACGCCCCAACGTGGGGAAGTCCACGCTCTTTAACCGCCTTACCGGACGCAAGCGCGCCATCGTTGACGACCAGCCGGGCGTGACGCGCGACCGGGTGTACGGCGAAATTGAGTGGGGCGGGCGTACGATCCCCGTGGTAGATACCGGCGGCTACGTACCGCACTCGGCCGAGCGCTTCGAATCTGCCATTCGCGAGCAGGTCGACATCGCGCTCTCGGATGCGGATGTGGTGCTCTTCGTAACGGATGTGACCACCGGTATCACCGACATCGACGAGGAGATGACGCAGCGCTTTCGCCGGTCGGATACGCCGGTGCTACTCGTGGCCAACAAGGCCGACAACGACGAGCGCCGCTGGGCCGCCAACGAGATGTATGGCCTCGGTTTCGATGAGATCTACCCGGTCAGTGCCTCCAACGGCATCGGGACCGGCGAGCTGCTCGATGCGCTCCTGGAGAAGCTGCCCGAAACGGAGGAGACCGCGCTCGCCGAACGCACCGGCATCGCCGTGATTGGGCGCCCCAACGTGGGCAAATCGTCGTTCATCAACGCGCTGCTGGGCTTCGACCGCTCCATCGTCACCGAAGTCAGCGGCACCACCCGCGACGCAGTCCACTCGCAGGTCGAGTACGAGGGGCGCGAGCTCACCCTCATCGACACCGCGGGACTGCGCAAAAAGGCCAAGGTAAAAGAGAACATCGAGTTCTACAGCGCCCTGCGTAGCGAACGGGCCGTGCGCGAAGCGGATGTGTGCATCTTAATGGTGGATGCGACCGTAGGACTTGAAAACCAGGATGTACGCGTCTTCCGGCAGGCCGAGAAGCACAAGAAAGGTATGGTTCTCGCCGTGAACAAGTGGGATCTGGTCGAGAAGGATACGAAGACGGCAGGACGGTACGAGGAGTACTTCCACCGCATTCTGGATCGACAGTCGCACGTACCCATCGTGTTTACGTCGGCCGTCACGCGGCAGCGCGTGTACAAGGTGCTGGATACGGCGCTGGAGGTAGCCGACGAGCGGGCCAAACGCGTCTCCACCAGCACGCTCAACGATATGGTGCAGGCCGCTGTGGAGGCGCATCATCCGCCCACCTACCGGGGCAACTACGTGCGCATCAAATACGCGACCCAGGTGCGCGCCGACCCGCCGGTGTTTGCGTTCTTTTGCAACCACCCCGACGGCGTGAAGGCCTCGTACCAACGCTATCTCGAAGGCAAGCTGCGCGAGTCGTTTGGATTCGACGGCGTCCCACTTACCCTTGTGTTCAAGCAGAAGTAATGTTGTTCTATATCGCGCCTGCGTCTCAGCAGTCTGTTGCCGATGTCCACTGATTCCTCCCCACGTCTTATTGCCCGCCGCCTGCGCGCGTACGGCGTGCATGTGCTCACCGCCAGTGGCGTGGTGCTGGCCCTGCTCAGCATCGGGGAGCTGTTCAGCAGCCAGCCCGATCTGCGGTGGGTCTTTGGCTACCTCGGCGCCGCCATCATTATTGATGCGGTGGATGGTTCGCTGGCGCGCGAATGGGATGTGCTCACCTACGCCGCCAGCACCGAGGGCCACACGCTCGACGACCTGGTCGACTACCTCACGTTCACGTTCATCCCGCTGGTGGTGGTGTGGCAGATGGATTGGCTCGTGGGCCCCACCACGCTCTGGATTGCGGCGGCGCTCATGGCCAGCCTGTTCGGCTTCTCGCATGCCGAAGCCAAGCAAACCGACAACGGCTTCTTCCGGGGCTTCCCCTCATACTGGAACCTGGTGGCCTACTACATCGGACTCATCGTGATGGCCTTCCCGGAATACGGTCCGCTCCTCATGACCGGGCTGGTCATTGCGTTGGCGATTCTCACGGTGGTGCCCATTCAGGTGCTCTACCCCACGCGTACGCCCAAACCCTGGCGTGCCCCCGTGCTGTGGGGCGCGGTGGTGTGGGCTGTTCTTCTGGCCGCCATGCTTCCTACATATCCCCACGTTCCAGCCTGGGGAGAGCCGTGGCTGCTGCCCCTGTCGCTGCTCTACCCGCTCTTCTACTGCGTGCTGTCGTACGTGGTGGCGTATCGGTAGCCACGGTGTTGCATGTCGGGTGGGGAAGGTCGACGCAGCACAGGTCTCTGCCAATTTCTTTTGCATTCACCGAGTAGGGACACGGCGCGCCGTGTCCCTACATACGTCTGTAGGGTTCCGCATCACGTCGTAGCGATGACGCAACGCACCAGCATGCGATTGTGATTTGCAGGCCCATCGGACCCTTTCACTTCGATCCCTCTCTCTCGAGACGATATCCCCCAGTGCATCATGGGGACGCCACGTATTGTCCGCTCAACACTCTGATCATTCATGTTTAGATATAGTGTATTCTTATTTAGTTATGTAAATGGTTACTGAAACGGCTTATACGAGCAATCAGCACAGGTAAGGGCCGATCCATATCTCGGAACAACATACCATCGAATTATATATACCGGACCACAAACTTGTAATAACAACAGGCAAACCGCCGATAACTCATGATAGAGATGCTCTCACAGACCTGGCCCTGGTACGTGGCGGGGCCGCTTATTGGACTCATTGTACCCGCGCTGCTCATTGCGGGCGGACGCATGTTTGGGATCTCGGCCAACTTGCGTCACGCCTGCGCGGCTACAATTCCGGGGCGCGTCGAGTTCTTTCAGTATGACTGGAAGAAATCCGGTCTCTGGAATCTTGTATTCGCAGTCGGGATTGTACTCGGCGGC
>CAJXLX010000159.1 GCA_913056335.1 uncultured Rhodothermaceae bacterium | reverse complement strand
AGTTGTAGATGCCCATGTTCTGACCGCGTCCGCCGCCCACACTCAGTTCGCTGACCAGCGCTACACTCGCGGTAATCGTAAACGCTGCGGCAAAGCCCTGCACCGCCCGAATCAGGAAGAGCGCCGGGTACGACGATGCCAGCGAAAACGAGAAGTTGGCAACGCAGAAGATGCCCAGCCCAATGAGCACGAAGGCGCGGCGCCGTCCGAGGCGATCTGAGAAGTGCCCCGCCAACGGCTGCGTGAGGCTACTTACAATGCCGAAGAGCGCTAACACGATGCCTGAAATGACCGACGACGGGAGCCCGAGCGCACCTCCACTTACCGACGCGCTGGCCACATACAGCGGCAGCACAATGATGAGAAACGAGTTGCCCAGCGCATCTGCCATGCGCGCCACGCCAAGTGCAATGACACCGGGGTGAACGCCAAACAGGGATGCGGAGGACGAGGAGGAAGCCACGAGCAGCGGGCATCTTGTGAGACAAATTGACCACCTCCCCCAACGGCTGCCCCCGCGTGTAGATGCAGCGTCGGTGTTACGGCACTGTTGGGGTTTGGGGGATGTGGAGGGTTGCTGCTGTATGGTTGGGCAGGAGTTAAACCCGAAAGTGCACGGGACGTCCACTGCGTTCCCCTCCCGCGCTACCCGGGGCGCTCGGGTGGGGCACAGTAGCCGGAGACTGGAAGCAGCGGACGTCTCCGGTCGGGTTTGGGGCACAGCGGACGTTTTCCGCGGTTTTGGAAAGGAAAAAGTCTCCCAGGACACCTGCCACGCGGGACGTTCCAGTCCCGCGCTATCGTAATTCTCGTTGGACAGATGTGCGTTGGTACATCGTTGAGCGTTTACAACTCATACATTGCACGCACCGTATTCAGGGCGTGGTGCTTTTTTTGACAAGCAACATACCGAAGCAACCTCCGCATGTGGTGAGGACTCGCGGTGAACGCAGCATATCCTGCTTGCCAGCGAAACGCTTTTGCCTCTTTGGTTCGCACGGCGCGACTGCTGTGAGTTTTTACCACGCGCATGAAGTTGGACACGGCAGTTGTAGGTCGGATGGCAGCAACCATGTGTACATGATCGGCTACTCCGCCCAACTGAAGAATGCGTCCTCCTGTATTTACAGCAGCCTCTCTTAATGCAGGATACAGCACACTCTCTACGTCTGGCGTGATGATCGGGAGCCGTTCGTAGGTGCCGGTAATTAAATGATAGCGGAGCCGGGTATAGGGCATAGGGTGACGTCTGTTAAGATACAATCGTGGTATCTTACAGACATGCCATGCGTCTGAAATGTAACGTGGTATCCTTTACCCTGCGCGGGACGTTCCAGTCCCGCGCTACAAGGAGTTCTTGCATGAACCTTCGTAGCTGGGGACTGGGAGCGATAGCAGACGTCCCCGGCAGGGGGAAAGGAGTAGGTACTCAATTGGTTTTCTAACCAGATCGCATGGGACGTTCCAGCCCCATGCTACTGGGTATTCTGTCCAGCAGATTTTCCAGTAGCCGGAGACTGGAAGCGCAGCGGACGTCTCCGGTCGGGAGCGTCACTCCTCCAGCTGCGCCTCCAGCTCTTGAATGCTATCGCGAAGTTCGGCGGCGCGCTCGAAGTCGAGGTTCTCGGCGGCCTCCTCCATCTCCGTCTTCATCTGTTCGATAAGATCCTCTTTCTGGTCGTCAGTCAGGTACTTCACGACCGGGTCGGAGACGGTGCTCGTCAGCTGTTCAGGACTGCCGTAGTGCTTGCGGTTGGAGGGCTCGCGGTCGTCGCGCTTCTTCTCATCGGCAATGGCGGTGCCGCGCCGAATCTCATCGACCGACTTCGTGATCGGCTCGGGGGTGATGTCGTGCTCCTCGTTATATGCAAGTTGGATTTCGCGGCGGCGCTCGGTTTCGTCGATCATGCGCTGCATCGAGCCAGTGATCTCGTCGGCGTAGAGAATCACCTGGCCGTCTACGTTGCGCGCGGCACGCCCGGCGGTCTGAATCAGCGAGGTTTCGCTGCGCAGGAAGCCCTCCTTATCTGCATCCAGAATGGCGACGAGACTCACTTCGGGCAGATCGAGCCCCTCGCGCAAGAGGTTCACCCCCACGAGCACATCGTACTCGCCCAGGCGCAGCCCACGGATAATGTCGACCCGCTCCAGTGCATCCAGATCGGAGTGCATCCAGCGCACGCGCACCCCGTTGCTATCGAGATAATCGGCGAGGTCCTCGGTCATGCGCTTCGTGAGGGTCGTCACCAGCACGCGCTCGTTCTTCTCGCTGCGCTTGCGAATCTCTTCGAGCAGGTCGTCGATCTGCGTATCGGTCGGACGAATGTCGATTTCGGGATCGGGGATGCCGGTGGGGCGCACCACCTGATCCACAAACGCGCCCCCGCTCTGCTCCAGCTCGTAGTCGCTGGGCGTGGCGCTCATGTAGATAACCTGATCGTGCATCTCCTCAAACTCCTCGAACGTGAGCGGACGGTTATCCAGCGCCGAGGGCAGCCGAAAGCCGTGCTCCACCAGCTTCAGCTTGCGGGCGCGGTCGCCGTTGTACATGGCACGCACCTGCGGAATCGTGACATGGCTCTCGTCCATCACCAGCAAGAAATCGTCGGGGAAGTAGTCGAGCAGGCAGTACGGACGCTCGCCCGGCTTGCGGTCGGTCAGGTGACGGCTGTAGTTCTCAATGCCGGAGCAGTAGCCGACCTCCTGCATCATCTCCAGGTCGAACATCGTGCGCTGCTCCAGGCGCTGGGCCTCCACCATCTTGCCCTCCTCGCGCAGCACCGCGAGCCGCCAGCGCAGCTCCTCTTTAATGCTATCAATAGCGGATGCGAGACGATCTTCCGGCGTCACAAAAATCTGCGCGGGATAGAGGGTCAGGTGTTCGTCCAGCGTATCGACCTCGGTCCCGTCGGTCGGATCAATCAGACTGATGCGATCCACCTCATCCCCCCAGAACTCGATGCGGAAGGCGCGGTCTTCGAAGTAGGCCGGGAAGATATCCACCACATCGCCGCGCACGCGAAAGGTGCCGGGCTGAAATTCGATGTCGTTGCGGCTGTAGAAGAGATCCACGAAGCGGCGCAGGAGCACATCGCGCTCCACCTCCATGCCCGGCGCAATCTGGATGATCTCCTTGCGGAACTCATCGGGCGAGCCGAGTCCGTAGATGCACGACACACTGGCCACCACGATCACATCGCTGCGACCCGAGATGAGTTCGCTTGTCGCCCGCAGCCGCAGCCGCTCAATGCGGTCGTTAATCGCCACATCCTTCTCGATGTAGGTGTCGCTGGGGACGATGTACGACTCGGGCTGGTAGTAGTCGTAGTACGAGATGAAGTACTCCACGGCGTTGTTGGGGAAGAACTGCTTGAGCTCACCATAGAGCTGCGCCGCCAGCGTCTTATTGTGGCTCATCACCAGCGTGGGCCGGTTTTCCTCCTCGATGACGTTGGCGATGGTGAATGTCTTACCCGTGCCCGTGCCGCCGAGCAGTGTCTGGTGACGGTCGCCGCGTTGCAGGCCGTCGGTGAGCTCCTCGATCGCCTGCGGCTGGTCGCCCATCGGAGTGAACTCGGAGACGAGCTCGAACTGGTTGTCGACATCTTGCAGGGGCGCGGTGGGCGCGTCGGGCGGCAACTCGGGCAGCGCAGCGGGCGACGGAGCGTCGTCGTTGGGGGCAGGCATACGGCAATACAGCAATAGAGTGCAAGTAGCTACAACATGTACAAACCGGGTAGCCCGGGACAGAGATTCCTACTGTGCCACCGCGCTACGGCTTTGCTACATTTGAGCATTGACGGTTCGGGCGTTCTTTCGCTTCCCTCAATAGAAAAGCCCACCGCATGCAGGGCGCACACGGTGGGCGGTTCGGTGTTGAACGGAGGAACGCACAGCTCCTCTGCTACGAAGCGTTGCTACTCCGCATCCTCAACAGAAACAGCGCCTTCTGGAAGCGGAGCGCCGCTGTCGCCGTTCAGGTAGGTGTCGAACCAGCGCATCATGCGCAGGGTGTAGTCGAGCTGCGCGGTGGAGCGGCCGTAGCCGTGGCCTTCGTTCGGGTACGTCACCATGCGCAGCGGCACGTCGGGGCGGCGCACTTTGATGTGGCGGTACAGCTCCATCGACTGCGCCGGATGTACGCGCGTGTCTTCCTCGCCGTGTGCAATGAGCAGCGGCGTGTTGGCCTGGCCGGCATGGTACACCGGGCTGCGCTTCAGCATATCCATCCAGCTATTCCAGATGCGGCTTCGTGCATGCACCAGGAACAGCTCTTCGGGGATGTCGCTTGTGCCCCACTTCGAGATGTTGTTGCTGATGCCTACGTTCATCACGCCCGCAGCAAAGCGCTCCGTGTAGTAGGTGCTCATCCACGCGGTGGCGTAGCCGCCGTACGAGCCGCCGGTGACGCCCACACGGTCGGGATCGGCAATGCCTTCGTCGATCAGGAAGTCCACGCCGTCTACGATGTCGTCAAACTCGCGTCCGGCCAGGTCCCCCTGACTGCTGTAGGCGAAGTCGATGCCGCGCCCGGTGCTGCCGCGATAGTTCGGGTAGAACACCGCAAAGCCCTGCGCCGCGCCCATCTGTCCGGGAGCGGAGTAGCGCGTGAGCCATCCGTTGCTGTAATGCGCTTCGGGACCGCCGTGCACCACGGTAATGACCGGCACCTGGGTGCCTGCCTCGTAGTCAACCGGCAGAATGAGCAGGCCGTCAATGGTAAACTGGCCGTCGGCGGCGGTGTAGCTGACCACGCGCTGCTCGCCCATTTCGACATCAGCAAGCTCGGGGTTCGAGTCGGTCATGCGCTCAGGCGTATCGGCTTCCGCATCCAGCCAGAATACTTCGGGGGGATGCGATGGCGTATGCGCGGTGAAGGCCACTTCGCCGTTTTCCGTCGGCGCAAAGCTCGTCAGGACGGGTCCGCCCAGCTCCACACGGCGCGTGAAGTTGGTACCGTTGGGCGCAATCGTACCAAACGAGGTTTCGACACTCTCGCTGGCCAGAAAGTGGATCGTGTCGTCGCCCGTCCACGCAATCTGCTCGAACTTGCCCTCAAACTCTGGGAAGATATTTTCCGGCATAGCGCCGTCTGCAGCATCCACGACCATAATGCGTCCATCGGTCGTGTCATGCAGGTCGTGTCCGGCACGCAGGGCCAGGCGGTCGCCGCTCGGACTCCACTCAATCTGTCCGATTTTGCCTTCGTTGTCGATGTCGGCCACCACGTTACCCGACGCAGCATCGACGATCACGACGCTCTGCGCCATGTAGAAGTCGTCCACTTCCGGCGACGGGGCAACGGTTACTGCAAGTCGGTCGCCGCTTGGGCTCCAGCTCATCAGGTAGACGGTGCCTTCTACGTTCAGCGGCTGGGCCTCGGCGTTGCCTGCCGGCT
>CAJXLX010000158.1 GCA_913056335.1 uncultured Rhodothermaceae bacterium | reverse complement strand
CCCGTACCCGCCGAGAAGTCCGAAGGCGACGAGGTCGTGGGCGGCACCATCAACAAGACGGGTAGCTTCCGATTTGAGGCGACGCGCGTGGGTGCGGACACCGTGCTGTCGCAGATCATCGACATGGTTGAGGCGGCGCAGGCGTCGAAGGTGCCTATCCAGGACCTGGCCGACCGCGTGGTGCGCTACTTTGTGCCTGCGGTAATGGCCGTCGCGGCCCTCACGTTTGGCGTGTGGATGCTCGTTGGCCCGGCCCCCGCTCTGTCGATGGCGCTCGTGGCTGCGGTTTCGGTGCTCATCATCGCCTGCCCCTGCGCCATGGGCCTGGCCACGCCGACCTCCATCATGGTTGGCTCCGGCAAAGGCGCGCAGATGGGCGTGCTCTTCCGCGAAGGCAAAGCCCTGCAGCAGCTCCGCGAGGTGCAGACCGTGGCGCTCGACAAAACCGGGACCCTTACCAAAGGCATGCCCGAGCTCACTAACCTCGCTACCGACGGCGACGAATCCGATGTACTGCGTCTGGTTGCCGCGCTGGAGCAGTCCTCCGAGCATCCCATTGCCGAAGCCATTGTGCGCGCCGCGAAAGAGCGCACCCTGTCGCTGCCCGATCCCGACGACTTTGAGGCTGAGCCGGGGATGGGCGTATCGGGCACGGTCGAAGGGCGCGCCGTGCAGGTGGGTGCCGACCGTTACATGGAGCAGCTGGGGTATTCGTTGGATGCGTGGGCTGAGACTGCTTCAACATGGGCCAATGCCGGAAAAACGCCGCTTTTTGCCGCGGTGGATGGCCGCGTCGTAGCCGTGCTGGCCGTTGCCGACACCATTAAGGATTCCAGCCCCGAAGCCATCCGCGCCCTGCACGAACGCGGGCTGCGCGTGGCTATGATTACCGGCGACAACGAGCACACCGCCCAGGCCATTGCCGATGAACTGGGCATCGATACAGTGATTGCAGAAGTTATGCCCGACGAAAAAGTCGACGCGATCAAACGACTGCAGGAAGACGGACCGGTCGCGTTCGTGGGCGACGGCATCAACGACGCGCCCGCGCTGGCGCAGTCGGATGTAGGCATTGCCATTGGCACGGGCACCGACATCGCCATTGAGAGCGCCGACATTATCCTCGTCAGCGGTGATGTGCGGGGCGTAGCCAACGCCTACGCCCTTAGCACCGCCACGCTGCGCAACATCAAGCAGAATCTGTTCTGGGCGTTCATCTACAATACGCTGCTGCTCCCGGTGGCTGCGGGCGCGCTGTACCCGGTGTTTGGCGTGCTTCTGAACCCGATGTTCGCTGCGGGTGCCATGGGTCTGTCGAGCCTCTTCGTGCTGGGCAACGCCCTGCGTCTGCGCGGCTTCACTCCGCCGCTCGATGTGGGCTCCGACGTCGACCTCCCCGATGCCGAGCCGCACCGAGAGCCCGTGGCCGCGTAATGTGAATCCGTTTTTCTGCATGCTGCGGCGGAGTTGAATCCCCCCTATGACCGCCCACCTGTAACGATATCGCTGCGCAGTGTACAGAGTGCATGGCTTTTCGTACTCTACGAAATGTCCCTGCATTCTTTCACCCGCCGCTCCGCCTGTGCCTGCGTCCTCAACCGCCATTCTGCTGTTTAGCCACCGCCCCGCACGGGAGTGGTCGAACAAGCAATTTGTGCCGGGCGACTATGCTACAAGCACACAGGTAGCCCATACGCTGCACACGCACACCGTGCAGACGGTACAACGCAGTGGCTACCCGGTCATTGAAGTCGATGGCGGAGCGCAACGCGGCGAGACGTTTGGCGCACGCCTCGCCAACGCCTTTGCCGATGCCTTCGACGCCGGATACGACCGCGTCATTGCCGTAGGCGGCGACTGCCCCACCCTGCACGAGATCAACTGGGACGCCGTGCACACGCGTCTTGGCAGCGGGCAGCCGGTCCTTGGGCCCACCCCTGGCGGCGGCACCTACCTCATTGGACTGCACCGCTCCCACTTCGACGCCCAAGCGCTTGCCCACCTGCCGTGGCAGTCGCCCCAGCTCGGGGCCGCGCTCCAGTACCATCTGCGCAATACCCACGGTCCCGTCGCCTGCCTTACGCCACGGCGCGACGTAAATACCGTGCGCGATCTGGTGGCACTGCTGCGCCACACCCCGCCCCCCGCCCGCCCGCTTGCCAATCGGCTGCGCCGGGTGCTTGGATGGGGCACGCCTTCACTCTGCACTTCTCTTCGCTGGACACACGCCCCGCAGTCTGCGGCGGCTTCGGTACGCGGTCCGCCCCGCCCCGCACAGGCGTAGCGCCCCCGGCGAATGCTCCGGCATGCGCCCATGAATAGCCCGCTGCGCTGCCCATGTCTACCGTATGTTCACCTCTGTGTCATGGAGGTGCGCTGCCGTTTTGTGTCCTGCTGCTCCCTTTGTCTCCCCATGCCTGCCCATAATACCGCTGCCCAACGCCTCGCTTCCTGCGCCTGCTACCTCCTGCTCCTTTGCTGCTTTTGGGGGATGCAGAGCGCTCCCGCCCACGCGCAAACCGGACTCGAAATCCGCGCGCTGCATGCCGACACCGGGGCTCCCGTCTCGGGCGTGACGGTCCGCATCACGAACGATGATATCGGATTCGAATCCGAACGCCCGACCGGCCCCGACGGACGCCTGCGCCTGTCGGGCCTTGCCACCTCAGGCCGATACGACGTGCGGGCGCCCGAAACCGATACCTACTACGAAGCCGGCGTCACGGGCATCCGGCTGCGGGCCGACCACACGCGCAGCATCACCCTGCTGATGGTGCCCATCGCCGAATACGAACTCGACGAGGTCGTCGTGTCAGGCGCGAACAACGTGGCCTCCGTGAACCGCGTCAATGCCGAGGTGTCGTCGTCGCTTCCGCCCGAAACCATCGAGAACACCCCCGTGGAGGGGCGCAACTTCACGCAGGTGCTCAAGCGCCTTCCGAACGTGACGCCCGCCACTGGCTTTTTTACGGAAGCGCCGGTCGTGAGCATCAACGGCGCGAACGGACTCTATGCCAACTACTTAATCGACGGCATGGATAACAACGAGAATTTCCTGGGCGGGCCCAAGTTTGAGCTGCCCACGGGCATGATCAAAGACATCACCGTGCTGTCGAGCACCTACTCCGCCGAGTTCGGACGCACCGGCAACGGCATCTTCAACGTGACTACGAAATCCGGCGGCAACGACTACACCGGCGAAGCCTTCTACCTGACGCGTCCCGGTCCGCCCTTGGACGCGAGTTCGCCGTTTGCGCAGCGCGATCTGTCGGGCAATGCCGTTAAGAACGGCTTTTCGCGGCAGCAGGGTGGATTCTCCATCGGCGGACCGATCGTGCGCGACCAGACCTTCTTCTTCGTCAACGCCGAGCACACCACCGATTTTAAGGACAACCTGCTGAACGTGCCGTCGCTCAACATCAACGAGACGGTCGACGGGCAGAACCACCTGTCGTATCTCTCGGCGCGGGTCGACCACCGGTGGTCGGAGCGGTGGCGTTCTACGCTGCGGGCGAACGGGCAGCGCGTACGCATCGACCGGCAGGGCGGCGGACTCACCGGCGGGGTGCGCTTTGCCTCCGCCGCCGACACGCAGGTGCGCGACGGCTGGCACGTGGCGCTGGCTAACACCTACACCACAGGCCGGTGGCTCTATGAATCGAACCTGCAGTATAGCGGATTCAACTGGGACTTCGCACAGCCCGAAAACCCTGATGCGCCGCAGGTCACCATGCTCGCGCCTGATGGCAGCACCACGCTGGGCATTCTGGGGCATCCGGGCTTCCGCTTCGACGAAACCGAGCGCACCGTGCAGCTGCAGCAGAAAGTGCGCTACAACGGGTCGGGGCACCAGCTCTTGGCCGGCGTCGACGTGCTGCGGGCAGACTTCGCGCTCGCGGGCGGCGGCAACCCGAATGGCAACTACACGGTGCGGCTGTCGGAGGCCCAGGTCAACGCGCTCCGCAACCAGCAGCCGGAGCAAACCCTGCAGCCCGAGGCGCTACAATCGCTGCCGGGGGCGGTCGAGGTGCTCAACTACGGTGTGGAGACACGCCCCGCCACGTTTGGCACCGCCCAGGTGCTCATTGGCGCCTATCTCGAAGACCAGTTCTCGCTGCTGTCGGACTTGAACGTGACGGCGGGGCTGCGCTGGGATTACGACAGCCTCTCGAAGGGCGGCGCTGATTCGGGTGACTTCACGAACATCGCGCCGCGCCTGAGTCTGAACTATTCGCTGGGCGCGCGCACCGCACTTCGGGGCGGATACGGCATGTTCTACGACAAGATTGTGTACTCCGTCTACAGCGACGCGCTGCAATTTAGCTCCACTGCGCCCGGCTTCCGCAATCAACTACAATCACTGATCGACCAGGGCAAACTGCCCGAGGATACCGACCTCGACCGCGTCACCAATCGCGGCAATTTGACGGCCAACGCGCCCAACCCCAGTGCTGTGCCGTTCCTGGACGGCCCCACGCCCGAGCAGCTGTCTGATGAGCGCGCCTCCATTTTCAGCAACGAGCTGCGCATCCTGAATCCGAACGGATACGACAACCCGCTCACGCATCAGTTTTCGATCGGCTACCAGCGCGAGGTGACCTCGAACACGCTGTTCTACGTCGACCTGATCCACACGCGCTCGCTGAACCAGTTTCGGCTGCGCGACCTGAACGCCCCCGATCCGTTCTCGATTTCTCCTGCAGAGGTTGACGCCGCGCAGTCCGATCCGAACCGCGACCCGTCGGATCTGGTGCGCACGCAGTTCGAGGCCGACCAGACGCGCCCCACCGACATTTTCGAGCGGGATGCAGATGGCACTATTCGCACCGATGCCGATGGCAACCCGCAGTTCAAAGACGGCGTGGCGCGCCAGATTGTGATGACAGAGACAGCGGGCGAGGCGCGCTATTGGGCGGCCAACGTGAACCTGGTGAAGGAGCGCGGATCCGACGACTTCGCGTACCGGCTGTCGTACACGCTCTCGCGGCTGCGCAACAACACCGACGACATCAACTTCCGCGCCGAGGACGCCAACGACTTCGAGGATGAGTGGGGCCCCTCGGTGAACGACCGCACGCATGTTATCAGCAGTGTGCTGTCGTACTTTCCCACCGACCGATTGCGCCTTACGCTGGCGAGTCTCTTGCAGAGCGGGCAGCCCATCAACCGCGTGCCCGATGCCGAGGTGTTTGGCACCACCGATCTGAACGGCGATGGCCGCGCCTTCTCGAATGCCTACCTGGGCAACAGCGACCGCTATCCGGGCGAGTCGCGCAACAGCGACCGCCTGCCGTGGTCGACGACCTTCGACCTGAGCGTGCAGTACGCCCTCCCCATTGCCGAGGGACGCCTCATTGCCCGCGCCGATGTGTTTAACGTCTTGAACGCCGAAAACCTGAGCGGCTTCGCCAATAACGCCACGCAGAGCAACCAGATTCAGACGGGTCCGGCCAGTTCGCGCCGCT
>CAJXLX010000157.1 GCA_913056335.1 uncultured Rhodothermaceae bacterium | reverse complement strand
TGTTTTCATGCTCCGGCATACGAAAAGGGCGAGAGGATAGCACTTCGATCCGCGACATCGAATGCGATGCCATGCGCATCGAAGTGGGCACGGTTTGCTTTGGCAACGACCGCGGGATAGCCTGGAGCCACAGCCAGCGGGTGATTGGTAAGCGTAGGGGCCTCTCCATTCTGGCCTTCGACCGGTTCTGCATCAGCACAGCCAATCTGCCCGACCTCTCCGATGCGGAGGCGGCCCTTCTTGCCGTCGGTTTCGAACGTCAGAGGAACGGCTTCTACGCCGCGCACATCGCTGATGAGTTCGGCTAAATGCGCCGGGTGGCCGCCAGCTTCACCGCCAAAGATCGTGCTCAGGGCCTTCTGCTGCTTGGCACTGGCCTGGTCATCGAGATAGACGGCGGCGTTCCAGTTGCCATCGGCCATATTGCCCGGCGTGTGAAGCGCCAACACGACGTTAAGGTCGTCGAGCGAGACGCCGTTGAAGTGTCCCTCATCAATGTGCCAGGCGACCACAGCAGTGCAGGTGCCTTCGGTCGGATCATTCAGCATCGTGCAGGGGCAGGGCGTTTCGCAGGTGCAAGCTTCCATGTAGGTGCCGTCGAGTGTCCATTGATCAGTCATGGTGCATTTCCCTCTTCAGGTGTATGGTTAATGTAGTACATGCAATGATTTGTAGAGCGCGACCTCGGAGCCTCCTGCTTGACGGGTATCGCATCGACCGCTTTCTCAAACGCAATCAAGAGAATGCAATCCTCGTCGGCTGAGCGGGAGGAATCGTACGGGAGTTTGGAAGGGCGCAACGGTTCTGTCTCCCCTTCACTTGGTAAAGCCAAAAAAACAGCTTCAAGCACTCACGTAAACTGATAGATTCATCAAAACTAAAAATTAGAGAGGGTAGCTATGCCCGACTTCTTCTAACTTATTAAATCAACGGCATATCTAAACATCTGTCCGTTACACGCCAGTGGGAGGCGAGCTGAGCATCCACAGGTACACCGCGCTGTCTACCTGTGGAGGTAGATTCAACCATTCAGATTCATTTGAATAGCAAGGGGGATGTCGGTTAACTTCTGTTAGAGAATGTCCCTATCAAATGAAGGTGCACGGTATCGCTGATATCGCTTCTTTCAACTCTACGTACCGCTTTCAAGAGGGGTACGTAGCGGTCTTATCGTTCCTTGAGCAATTTGCCAGAACAGACCATGGGCACAGGCGAAGTGACAGCTTTGTTGGACGCCCACGCGGCGGGCGATCCCGAAGCGCTGGATGCGCTCCTTCCGCTGGTGTATAACGAGTTACAGCGTATGGCGCGCCATCGCTTGCGCGGGGAGCGCAACGACCATACGCTACAAACGACAGCGCTCGTGCATGAGGCCTACCTGGAGCTTGTTCACGTAGATCAGGTTTCATGGGAAGACCGGCGGCATTTCTTTGCGATGGCATCGCGCATCATGCGCAATGTGCTGGTGGACTATGCGGTAAAGCGGAATGCGCAGAAACGAGGGGGCGACCGGGATCGCGTTCCGCTGCAAGAGAGAGATGCAATCGCAACGGTAGATCTGTCCAGTGTACTCTCGATTCATCAGGCGTTAGAGCGGCTCGCTACGGTCGACGAGCGGTCTGTGCGGGTCGTGGAGTGCCGGTTCTTTGGAGGACTGACCATCCAGGAAACAGCTGATGTGCTTGGGGTCTCTCCAGCTACGGTTGGCCGCGATTGGAAGATGGCCCGGGCCTGGCTCAACCGCGAACTCACCAATGGAGCTGAGAACGGCTCCGAGGGATAGTACGATGGATGCACAGCGATGGCAGCACATCAAGCAGATCTTTGACAAAGCTCAGCAGCGCACTGGGGATGCACGGGAAGCGTTTCTCAATGACGCCTGTGGGGAAGACACGACACTCCGCGCTGAGGTGGAGTCGCTCCTGCACGCCCACGACAATGAAGGCCCTGCCGATCAGGCACGTGACGCCATCCAGACAGCCCTTCATGATGAGGAACATACAGCCGCTGCAGCAGGCCGACATATTGGTCCCTATGAACTCATTGAGGAGTTAGGTTATGGCGGCATGGGACGTGTCTTTCGGGCACGGCGTGCCGATGGACAGTTTGAGCAGCAGGTAGCGTTAAAACTGCTGGCAACGGGGATTCCGTCCCCCGAAGCCCAAGCGCGGTTCCTGACTGAGCGGCAAATTCTGGCTACGCTAAACCACCCCAACATTGCCCGTCTCCTCGACGGTGGGGTGTCTAAAGGAGGGCCGCCGTACTTTGTCATGGAGCTTGTAGAGGGACGTCCGATTGATGCATATTGCAATGCACACCAGCTCTCGGTGCACGACCGGCTTATGCTCATGCTGGATGTGTGTAGCGCGGTGCGGTATGCGCATCAGCACCTCGTGGTACACCGCGACCTGAAGCCCTCCAACATTCTGGTTACCAGCAGGGGGGATGTGAAGCTGCTTGACTTTGGCATTGCCAAGCTGCTCGATCCGGGAGCGGTACACGGGACCACGGTTCCCCACACGCGAACGGGCCTGCTTCCGATGACGCCCAGCTATGCAAGCCCCGAACAGGTGCGGGGCGAGGCAATTACCACCGCATCCGATATATACCAGCTCGGGGTTGTGCTCTATGAACTCCTTACGGGCTGCCGCCCCTATCAGATAGAAGACCGCACGCCCAGCGAGATAGAGCAGATCATCTGCGAGGAAGCGCCCACGCGCCCCAGTACAGCGGTGTCACAGAGGGAAGAGCAGCAGACCGCTGCCACGCCAATGTCGTCTGCGCAACTGTGTACAACGCTTCGTGGCGATCTTGACCTGATGGTGATGAAGGCGCTTCGTAAAGAGCCGGAGCGCCGCTATGATGCGGTCGATCAACTGGCCGACGACATCCGGCACACCTTGAACGGACATCCGGTATCGGCGCACCCGGATCGCTGGACGTACCGTGCGGGCAAGTTCGTGCACCGACACCGGTGGGGCGTCGGCGTGGCGGCGGTCATCGCGTTGCTCATAATTAGCTCAATTGCTGGACTTACCCTTCAGAACCGTCAGATTGCGCAAGAGCGAGACCGGGTGCGCATGGAGGCGATGAAAGCTGAACACGTAAAAGATTTCCTGATCGATCTCTTCGGGCAGTCGGATCCGCGCGCTTCCCGTGGAGGCGCCGCCACGGTAGAAGAGGTGCTGGAGGGAGGCGCTGCACGGCTCCAGCAAGACCTGGCCGACGCACCTGAAATCCGCGCTGAAATGATGGGGGCCATTGGAGCGGTCTACCAGCGGCTTGGTCACTATGACGAAGCATATCCGCTGCTGGAACAGTCGCTCACCACGCGACGCTCGCTCTTTGGGGAGCAGCACGAAACGGTGGCAACGGGCCTCAGGGATTTGGCGCTACTCGAACGTCAGGAGGAGAACTATGCAACGGCTGAAGCTCTCTTTCGCGAAGCCCTGGCGATTCAGAAAACCCATTACGACGACGATCATATCGGGGTGGCCCAGACCAGACGCGATCTGGCCGAAGTGCTGCACAGGGCCGGACGTGCCGAAGATGCCGCTGCTCTCTATGCCGACGCTCTGCCGGTCTACCGACGTGTACTTGGGGAGACCCACTCGCAGACGGCTGATGTGCTTGGCGCCCTGGGCCGTTTACGCAACAATATGGGCGATTATGAGGCCGCCGAGCCGCTGCTCCGCGAAGCTCTTCAGATTCGCCAGCACACGCTGGAGGCCAACCACCCCGACATTGCGGTAAACCAGCGTGAGTTAGGCGCCTGTCTTGCAGCCCTTCATCGCTTTGCCGAAGCGCGCTCGTTGCTCTTGCAAAGCTACGAAACGCTGCAGGACAAACAGGGCGCCGATCATCAAGACACGCGACGTACCCTCGAACGGCTCGCTGCGCTGTACGAGGAGTGGGGAAAGCCCGACCGTGCCGAGGCGATGGAGGCACGTCTCGCTGAAACAGCGCCCTAATCGGGGCGACTTAGAACCTACTTTGTTTTGGTAGTGGAGAGACGTTAAGTGATCGCTCTCCCAATAATCTTTCCTGGGGCGAGCGGTCGGGACAAGGTCTCCCGTTCGTTCCCTTCAGCCCCGCCAGAGACGTCCGCGTCGGGGGGCGTTCCCCGGCTCTGGCTACGGGCATATTTCCCCTCATGTAGCGTTGAACCGCTACCAGGCACTTCATTGAGCGACCGCTCCCGGTATCAGAGCAGTCAAAACAACATCCACATCGATAACAGCCGCATGAGAAGGGTCAGCATTATTGAAATACCGTCTGATGCAGCATGTGAGGTGAGATATGTCATCACGTAACAGGATTCGTACATCTGAGAGCCGATTATCAGGACATTTTGGCCATCCAGTACGCCCATTTACCTCGTAGGGTCGGGGTGAACGGGGGATGCTCCCCCACTGCTTGTTTGTTCACCAACGGCTTTCCGACCTATGTATTACGCTTTTCTGCGCACGACGCGAATCAGCAGCCTTCTGCTGGCCGCAATGGCCCTACTATTTCTCACCGCCTGCGACGACGATTCCACCTCGGTCGGCCCTGAGCCGGATCCCATGGAGGCCTCGTTCAGCTATGCGTTTAACGAGGGCCAAGCGGTTGGCGATGTAAATACCGCCTACCGCGGTACGCACGACCGCACCGTAACCGCCGATCTGGTCATCGAAGAGATGGAGGATGGCAATGCGGCGGTTACCGTCACCCTCAATAACACGCTCGACGGCGAAACCTACGCTGTGCATGCCCACGACATGGCCGACCCGAGCACGACGCCAAACAACACGCCGTACAACGAAACGCCCAATGCCGACGTATTTGCCGAACTGATTGACGGCACCGGCGGAAGCGCTGAACTGACGCACGAAACCGAACTGCCCTACACCGAGGTCGCCAACGAATACGAAGGCTTCTTCGTGGTTCACGACCCGCTGCAGCCTATCGACACCGCCGACCTGACCACGTATCTGGTGCTGGGCGTATTTGGGCAGTCGCTGGAAGCGGGTGAATCCAGCCTGCGCAGCGCCGAATATGAGTACGCGTTCAACGAAGGCCAACTGGTTGGCGATTTTGCCTACGACGGCACCCAGGGCGACCACCCGCGCGACCTGACGGCGACGCTCTCGATTGAAGAGCGCGGCACGGGCGCGGCCACGGTCACCGTCACACTCGAAAACACCCTCGACGGCGCCGACTATGCTGTGCACGCCCACGACGTTGCCGATCCCGACACCACACCGAACAACACGCCGTATAACGAAACCCCGAACGGCGATGTATACGCCCAGCTCATTACGGGTACGGGCGACACTGCCACCCAGAGCTTCGAGTCCGACCTGATGTACCCCGAAATTGTGGATGCCTACGAAGGCTTCTTTGTGGTCCACGACCCCACGCAGCCGGTCGACACGGCCGATCCGAGCACGTACCTGGTGCTGGGCACATTTGCCGAGTCGCTGGAAGCGGGCGATCCGAACCAGCGCGCCGTCACCATTACGATGGGCAACGACGGGGCCAGCGCGTACGTTGCGACAAGCGTAGACGGCGTTCCGGCCGAGGATGTGGTGGCGCTCAATGAAAACAACGCGTCCATCATGCTGCAAGAGGGGATGCGGTACCAGTTCGTGATTGAGAATGGCGAGTCCATCCCCTTCGGCCTCGATATCGGC
>CAJXLX010000156.1 GCA_913056335.1 uncultured Rhodothermaceae bacterium | reverse complement strand
GTCGTTGGCCATGAGGCGGAAATCGCACGCAAGAGCGAGGGCCAGCCCAGCCCCAGCGGTGGAGCCATTCAGGGCAGCTACGACAGGCACCGGCGCTTCTATGATCTGGCGCACCAGCGGGGCATAGCGGTCGAGCACGTGGCGTTGGATTTCTTCAGGATCGGGCGTGGGGCGCAGAAACTGCAGATCGGCGCCCGCACAGAACGTGGACCCCGCTGCCTGCAGCAGCACCGCACGCACATCGTCGTGGGCCGTCACATCTGCAAAAGCATCACGCAGCGCCGCATCCATTTCGGGACTGAGCGCATTGCGCCGGTCGGGACGGTTCATTTCAAGCGTTGCGACGTGCGCATCGACCGATACATTGACAAGGGGAGGCGTAGGCATAAGCCGTGTGTTGGGTGGAGGAAAAAACGAGAAGCTTGATATCAAAAGGAAGGCGCTTTGCGCCAAGCCATACCAAAAGAATCCAGTACAAGTTGCCCTGCTTGGTGCGCTTGCTGCTATGGGGGAAGCAGACACGCAGTAGGTCATCCAGCATGGGCCAGCGATGTGTTATTAAACAGGAAACAGGGGCCTCCCTCCAAATCGCGGATTGATCCTTCTCTTTAGGATTTTTATAACACGAAGAAGCGATGAGCATTGTATGAGTCATCGGAATGCGCTTCCATGCGCCGCGACTCCGTGTCTCCTGTAAGATCCGTCTGGTCTATATTTGGCCCCCTTATTTGGCGTTCTCATCTGCGGTCCACCGTGCACACTTTGCATTACAGATCCCCGACGGCACGTCGTATGCGGGTACCTACGCAGCGGTCTATGGAGCCGCCTACGAGCAGGCGATCAGCCAGGGCGCCAGCCCAAGCGAAGCATTTGAGCAAGCGCAGGCCGCAGCCAGCGCGGTGCTTCCGCAAGCTGGTCAAGACCGCTTCGAAACCGCCCGCTCGGCCACGCTGAACTTGCCAACGGGACAGACGCGCCCTACCTTCGACATCGAATCGGCTCTCTACCATGCGGAGACACAGTACACGCTTGAATCTGGTGTCGTGGACGCTACGATCGGTGGCAACTATCGTCAGTATCGCCTGGCCTCGGCAGGCACGCTCTTTGCGGACGGTGAGAATGCGTCGCCCATCAATCCCGATGGCACCCGCGACGTGCGCGACGGCATCGACAACTACGAGTATGGCGGCTTCTTACGGCTTCAGCGGGGCTTTTTCGACGACCGCCTGAGCCTGTCGGCAGTCGAACGTGTAGACGATTTCCGCAACTTCGACACGCAGTTCTCGCCCCGTGTGTCGGGTGTGCTTACGCTGGGCGAAGATCGCGAACACAACTTTCGCGTCAACTACGCCAGCGCATTTCGACCGCCTGCGCAGCTCGATCAGTACATTAGCCTGAGCGTGGGGCCGGTGCTGCTTCGCGGTAACTCAGACGACGGATACGCGGGCGTTCACGTTCCCAGTCGGGCAAACGGCCCGTCGGTGGGCGACCAGGTGCGCGATGGCAACTTCATCCAGATCGACCCGCTCGATGTGGAGCAGATGGAGAGCGTTGAGGTGGGCTACAAGACCAACGCAGGCAACCTGTTCGCCGACATCAGCTACTACCGAAGCAACTACTCCGGCTTCATTGGCACCCGGCAGTTCTACGGCAAAGAAGACGGGAGCGCCATCAGTCCCAACGACGTGCCGCAGTCGCTCGATGGCAACGAGGAAAACGACAGTATCAACAACCCCGTGCGTCTGCTTCGCATCTGGGTGAATGCCGATCAAGACATCGTAACGCAGGGCATGCAAACCAGCCTGGAATACCGATTTGCTCAAGCATTTCGCACCTGGTCGACCATTGACGAAGACGACTTGGGCGAAGAGGTGCGTCTTGGCTTCAACACGCCCGAGCATAAGTTTAACATTGGGGCCGAGGGCGAAATCGGCAACCTCACATACCACACGAATCTGCGCTGGCACGACGACTACACCTTTCAGATGCCGTTCTCAGAGGGGCCGATACAGAGCAGCACAGTTCTCGATGCCAAAGTCGGGTACACGATTCCGGCGCTAAATACCACCGTCAGCGTGGGCGGCGCCAACCTCACTGATACCGACTATGTAACGGCATACGGCGCAGCGTCAATGGGACGCATGGTGTACACAACCGTGTCGGTGTCGTACTGATCGGGCACGAGAGGCGGGGTGCACAAAGCAGAAATATACCATTTCATTTGAATGGAAGCGCTTTTATCACTACAATGTGTACAAACCACGAAGGTTAACAGTGTAAACTGCTTCACAAGCCGCTCTCTATCGAAAAAATATGATATGCGTACTATAAAGAGTATTGTTACGACATCCTGTATAGCGTTTTTCGCAATGGTGGGCCTGCTGGGAGTGCCCACGTCAACAGCCCAAACGGTGCAGGGAACCGTTGTCGATGCCGAGGGCGAAGCATTGCCTGGCGTGAATGTCTCAATCATGGATACATACCGGGGAACGACCACCGATGCGCAAGGCAATTTTGCGTTAGACGTGCCGTTCGATGGGGAGATACCAAGGCTCCGGTTCACATTTATTGGATACGAACCTGTAGAGATCGCGGTGGATGAGCCTGCGTCTGACCTACGCATCACCATGCGCGAGAGCGTGCTCCGGGGCGATGAAATCATTGTTTCGGCGTCGCGCGTCGACGAGCGCATCCTTGAAACGCCAGTGACGGTGGATCGCCTTACAGGACGCGACCTGGTCTCGCGCCCGTCAACAGAACTCATGGCCAGTATGGAATCGCTCAAAGGGGTGGACGTAAGCCGCTCCAGCATGCTCATCAGCAGTCTGTCCACGCGCGGATTCAACAGTGCCAAATCGGAGCGTCTTATCCAACTGGTCGACTACACCGATTACCTGTCGCCGTCGCTTTCGATCTATCCCGGCAATATATCAGGTCCACCGCAGATTGATCTGGCAAGTGTAGACATCATTCACGGGGCCAACTCGGCGCTCTATGGGGCCAATGCGTTCAATGGCGTTGTGGTGATGAACACCCGCGATCCGTTTGAGGACCAGGGCATCGACATTGAAGTGCGGGGCGGTACGCGCGAGATGTATGATATCTCAGGCCGCTATGCCGAAACCTTCGGCAACCGGGTAGCGGTAAAGCTTGTGGGACGCTTCATGCGGGCCAACGAGTTTATCAGCCGCAATTTCGATGCGCAAAAGAACAGCGTGGTGCCGGGAAACAATCCGGCAGGAGATCCGCGCGGGTTTGATGCGGTGAATCGATATGGATCCGTCAACCTGAGCACCAACTCCGATATTGCGCCAATCCTTCAGGGGTTTGGGATCGATACCAGCGAGCATAACATCTTTACGCCTGGATTCGAAGAAGCGGCGCTGGTGCCCAATGACTTTCGGGCCGGGATGTGGCAAATCAATCCCACTATTAGCGTACTGCTCACCGACCAGATGAAGGCGACCTACTGGTACCGATATGCGGAGGGACGGGGCATCTACCAGAGCTCAAACCGCTTCCTTTTCGACGACATCAACATCAACACGCACTCCCTCTCGCTCGAAGGCACCAACTGGACAGTCCGAGGATATCGCACAGGCGACAAGCCCGGCGACACGTTCGACCTGAACCTGCTGGGGGCGCTCATGAACCAGCGCTCGTATCGTATTGGCGACCGCCCGATGGATGCGTTGACCGATACAGAGCGCGACCGCGCCAATTTCTTGCAGAACCTGGCTGTTCCGTATGCGGCGGCCTACGCCTTCGTCTACGGGCAGGCCTATCAGAATGCGGTGGCCCAGGGCATGGATGACCCGTTTGCCTTCGCAGAGAGCGAGGCCGCAGGGGTATTGCCCCAGCCGGGCCAGGACCGGTTTGGTACTGCCCGAGAAGCTACGCTGAATCTGCCGCCGAGCGGCGCCAGCCCGGTGTTCGACATTGACTCCGCGGTCTACCACACCGAAGCGCAGTACACCGTCGAATCCGACATTGCTGACGTAACGCTCGGAGGCAATTACCGACAGTTTCGCCTTCGCTCCAACGGGACCCTCTTCACCGACGGCCCCAATGCCTCGCCTCTCATTTCAGGCGAGGGCGATGCCCGCAATGTCCGCGATGGCATCGACAACTATGAGTATGGCGGCTTCGTACGGCTGCAGCGCTCGTTTGCGGACGACCGGTTGAGCCTCTCAGCTGTTGGGCGCGTTGATGAGTTTCGTAACTTTGATACGCAGTTCTCCCCGCGTGTCTCGGGCGTATACACTCTCGGCGATCAGCGGCAACACAACATCCGGGCCAGCTACGCCCAGGCGTTCCGCGCCCCGGCGCAGCTCGACCAATACATCTATCTCGACATCGGGCCCATTCTGCTGCGAGGTAATTCCGAAAATGGATATGTAGCGGCTGATCCGTTCAGCTCTACACCGGTAGCGCAGCAGGTGCAAGAGGGCACCCTCTTCCAGATCGATCCGCTCGATGTGGAGAAGATGAATAGCATTGAAGTCGGCTACAAAGGGGCCTTCAGCGGGTTCTTTGTGGACGCCAGCTACTATTACAGCAGCTACTCCAACTTTATTGGGACCCGTCGCTTTGTGGGCAAGGAGGATGGTACCGACATCACCCTCCAAGACCTGCAACGCGCCTCCGACGATCCGCGGCGTGCGCGTCTGATGCAGGTGTGGCTCAACGCCGACGAAGATGTTACGACCCAGGGATTTCAGGCGGGGCTGGAGTATCGGTTCAATCGTGAGCTTACGCTAAATGGCAACTACACCTGGGCCTATATCAGCGACGACCAGGATCTGCGCGACGCTATCAATCTCGGGTTCAATACCCCCGAACATAAGTTTAACCTGGGCGCCCGTGGTGAGCTCTTCGAGCGTCTCACGTACAACGCCAATGTGCGTTGGCACAACGCGTACGTCTACCAGATGCCGTTCGCAGAAGGCACCATCGACAGCAACGCGGTGCTGAATGCCCAGCTCAGTTATAACTTTCCCGAACTGCGGACACGATTCACGATAGGGGGCACAAATCTTACTGACTCTGACAATGTGACCGCTTACGGTTCTGCTCCCATGGGACGTATGATCTACTCTGGTGTATCGGTGTCGTATTAAACATGCCGTAGGTAGGGGAAAAGCGAAACCCGTTCGTATCCAACAACTATTGTTTCCGAACCGGTAGGCGGTTGGTGCATGCCACTATGTGCCAATCGCCTACACGTATATGGTAGTGTAAAGCAGAGAGATAACGAGTGCTGTGTCGATCTTGAACGTTAGGCCGTAGTCCCGTGCGAAATGCGCGTCATGTATCGGCGGCTAAAGATATTGGCAGTTGGAGGACGTGTGCTGACCGTGGCGGGACCGTTCGCCTCAGAAAAGGTTTTTATTCGGAGGCCTACCACGTACAGGCTCCCCATTATTCTATTATCTGACAATACAACGCATGGCTACCTGGCTTATTTACGGCGCTTACGGATACACCGGTCAGCTCATTGGCGAAGAGGCACAGCGGCGGGACCTGCGCATCATTGCTGCTGGGCGGGATGCCGAGCAGGTTGCTCGGGTCGAAGACGCGTGGTCGGTTCCCGGGCGGGTGGTGTCGCTACAGGACACCGCCGCCCTTCGGGACGCGCTTGCCGAGGTCGACGGCGTGATGCATTGCGCGGGTCCCTTTGAGGATACGGCCCAGCCGATGGTCAACGCCTGCCTGGACACCGGCACGCATTACCTTGACATTACAGGCGAGTGGCGGG
>CAJXLX010000155.1 GCA_913056335.1 uncultured Rhodothermaceae bacterium | reverse complement strand
CATGGCAGTGACAAGATTATTGCGAACTGTATCGGAATCGGCTTGACGCACAGCGGTGGCGGATGTTCATTGAAATGGTGCGTTGCCGTTTGGGCACGCACGCGAATCGCTGTTTCTCCTTCTAACACTGCCGAATGCATGCTTCGCCTTGAACATGTAGGGCTGGCTGTGCGCGATGCCGACGCCGCACGAGCCACCTACGCCGCTGTTGTAGACGCCCTTTCATATAAATCGGAAACCGTTGCCGAGCAAAGGGTCGCGACGCACTTTATAGCGGTAGAAAACACCAAGCTGGAGCTGCTGGAAGCGCTCGGTGAAGACTCGCCTGTGCATCGATTCCTGGAGCGGCGGGGCGAAGGCGTGCACCATCTGGCGTTCGAGGTGCCCGACATCGACGACGCCTTCGAGCGGATGACGGAGGCCGGCTTTACTCCGCTGTCCGATACCCCGCTCAGCGGGGCCGATGGCAAGCGCATCTTTTTTTTGCACCCGAAATCCACCCACGGTGTGCTCATAGAGTGCTGCAGCGGGCAGCCTGTGATGCCTGATCCAGCGTATGCCGATACACCTGCTGGGGCGGTGGCATACTACACGTGGGGCCATCCGGACCGCCCGACGTTGCTTCTGCTGCACGGGGCCGCCGGGAGTACGAAAACTGAAACGCATCGCCTGGTGCGCTATCTGGAGCCGCGTCTGCACGTGGTGGCGCTCGACTTTCTTGGGCACGGGGCCTCGGCCAATGCCTCCCCGAACCAGCCGCTCACCCCCGAGCTGTTTGCGCAAAACGCGCAGGCGGTGCTCGATGACGTGGGCGTGCCGCAGGCGCATGTATTTGGCTTTTCGATGGGCGGCAACATGGCGCTTCAGCTGGCTCATGATGCGCCCGACCGCGTGGCCCGCGTGATGGCCCACGGCGCTCACATCGACTGGACCACCGCGACGGTAGATGCGATGACACGCCGCCTCGATCGAGCATCTTCGCGGACCGACCGCATGGATGCGCTTCACGGCGACTGGGAGGCGCTCGCAGAGGCGTTGCACACCTTTATCGAACAGCTGCCGGGCGCCGCGCTGCGTCTGCGCCGGCAGATGCAGACGGTACGGCAGCCCGTGCTTGTAAGCATGGCCGATGCGGACGACCTCTTTCCGTTGCAAGCGGCTCTCACGCTGCATAATGCCTTGCCAAACAGCCGACTGGCCATTCTTCCGGGCGACCATCACGCGCTTCAGCACCAACGCATTGCCCCGCTTGCCAACCAGATTTGTGCGTTTCTGGCGTTGGGTGAGCAGTCAGATTAACATCCAGTTACAAACAGTGTGACTAAGATAAGCACCTCGGATACCGGGCCGTCGGCATCGGTCATGTGAAGGTCTCATTGCTATGTTGTATATTTAGAATCCACTGCATAGCTCTTTGGCTCTTCTATCTGTCATGACAGACCGCATCTGCGCTGTAATGGGCGTGATTCTGTTCGCTATCGTTGGTCTAAGCTGGACCGGGGCAGGCGTCTACGCGCAAGACCTTACGCCGTCCAGCAAGAGCTACCCCGATGGCCACGGCGGCGAGGTCACGTTTCCGATGGGCGATCAGTCCTTTGTAGATGCGATTGCGCGCCAGGTGGTCGGAGCTCCCAGCGGCGGTGCGTTCTCGGAGCGTCCTGAAGCGCTGGTGGGGCCGCCTCGCTTTGAAGACGATGGGGCCAACGCCGTGTACACACTTGGCTGTGGGGGAACCATAGAGGTCGCATTCACCAAAAACACCCTCATTGACATTCCCGGGCGCGACTTGTACGTCTTCGAAGTTGGACGCGACATTGAGGCCATGGCTGTCGCAGTGTCGCAAGACGGGCAGACGTGGACCCGCGTGGGCATGGTAAGTGGAGGCAACGCCTCGCTTGATATCGGCCCGTTCACCCCTCCTGGGAATCATTACCGCTACGTGCGGCTCGTGGATCTGGAAGAAGTGTGCGAGGGCCGCACGCCTGGCGCCGATGTGGATGCAATTGGGGCCATTGGGGCCGCCACACGCCTGCAGATCGATAGCGCTGTGCTCTTCGATACCGATGATGCCACCCTCAAAGAGGAGGCGTTCAGCATCCTTGACGACATCATAGCGCGTATTCCCAACCCGCACCAAACGCAGATCGAAGTGCTCGGGCACACAGACAACACCGGCGCAGCTGCATACAATCAGAGACTGTCAGAGCGCCGAGCCGAGACGGTGGCCAGCTACCTACGGCGTGAGTCGGGCTTTGTTGATGATATGGTTGTACCGCGTGGATACGGAGAGACGCGCCCGATTGCATCGAATCGCACCGCCGAGGGGCGTCGGCGCAACCGGCGTGTTGAGTTCAATGTGCGCACGATGCACACCGTCCGCGACACCACCGCTGGTGTACGCCAAGAGGTGCTTGGCGTGTGGAATACCACCGAGTATGGGATTCTTGAGATTCAGCAGCGCCTGGATAGCGGACGTGTGTTTGGCACGTACAGCGAACAGCCCCGCACTATGACAGGCACCTTTACAAGCGAAACGGTCTTTGAGGGCATCTGGATGCAGCCGAGCTCGCCGTATCGATGCGAGACCGAAGAGGGCGGCTACGAGCACTGGGGCCGCCTGCGCATCGAGTTCGACAGTACCAGCCGCAATGCGTTCACGGGCACCTACAGCTACTGTGACGATCCCCCTGGCGAACACTCCTTCCAAGGACGTCGAATGATGTAGCTGTGTTGCAGTCGGCAGCAAGGAGCTCGGACCAGCAGCATATCAGACGCGCCCGCATCGGACGCATGCAACAGGCCACTGCATGGACCCATCACGTGAACACGTTATGTGAAAGTGAAAGTAAAGTGTGCGTTACAACAAGGAAGTGTGCCTTCGCTTATTTGATTATGTGCTGTGTTTTCTTAACTTCATGGTAATAATCATAGTTATTCTAATAAGACCCTGCAAACTTAATGAATGCATTACTGGAGCAGCTAAGCAACATCGAGTTATCCACCGTTGTGTTTTATGCTGGTCGGTTGGCAGCCGCGATCGGTATTTTTGTCATAGCGCGGTGGATTGGTGGACGTCTCCGCGATACCGTCCGCTCGATGCTCGACAAGCCCGAGTACGACAAGACATTAGCGCGGTTTGGGGGCAATCTGCTCTACTATGCTATCATTATCCTGGCGGTGCTGGCTGCGTTGAGCACCGTGGGCGTTGAAGTTGCAAGCTTCATTGCTATTCTGGCCGCTGCAGGATTCGCCGTGGGACTGGCCTTGCAGGGGACGCTCGCAAACTTTGCTGCGGGCGTTATGCTGCTCGTCTTCCGTCCGTTTGATGTAGACGACATCGTTGAGGTGGGCGGTGAACGCGGACGTGTGCGCGACATCCAGCTGTTCTATACCCGCCTTAATACCATGGACAACCAGCTGGTTATCATCCCAAACAGCGACGTGTTCGGCTCCAGCATCCGCAACGTGCTCTACAACGACGAACTGCGTGTGGCGTGCGAGGTTGGCACCGACTATCCCGCCGACTTAGACGAGGCGCGTGCTATCATCAAACAAGCGGGCGAAACCATCGACGATCGCATCGAAGAACGAGGCGTGCAGGTGCTGCTTACCGAACTCGGCGGCTCATCCATCAATTGGGAAGTGCGCGTGTGGATTCGCCCGAGTGGATACGGCGATCTGCTCCGCGTGCGCGACGAGCTGGCGCGTGCCGTTAAGTACGAGTTGGATGCTGCCGACATCGGCATTCCCTATCCGCAGATGGATGTGCACCTCGATCGCGTCGATGCGGGCGGAGACGGTGCCGCATAATCACGACACAACACACAGCACTGCCAGCACGTCAACACACGGCTGCGCCGCCTGTGCCTTGGATTGAAGTACGCCGAGGGGCAGGCTGGCCACGCTGTGTAACGCATCTTTTGCGTTGCACCGGGAACGGCTGTAGCGGCGTGCAGGTGTGCCCACTGATTACATACTTATCTACTCAGACAACCAACCCCTTATGCCAACACATTCCGCACAAGCCACCTGGAACGGAAACCTGCAAGATGGAAGCGGTACCTTTGAAGGCAGTACAGGAGCCATCAGCGGGGCCTACTCCTTCGAGTCACGCTTCGAAGGTAATGATGATACCAGCCCTGAAGAGCTCATCGGAGCGGCCCACGCCGGCTGCTTCTCAATGGCGCTCTCGAACATCCTGGCTGAGGCGGGCCACACGCCCGAAGACGTAACCACCGACGCCAATGTAACGCTAAAAATGGTAGACGGCGACCCGACAATCACGACGATTCACCTGACCACCAAGGGCGTGGTGCCGGGCATTGATAACGACACGTTTGTACAGCACGCCCAGGCGGCAAAAGAAGGCTGCCCCGTCTCGAAAGCGCTGGCGGGCGTTACCATTAAGCTGGATGCGGAGCTGATTGGGTAACCCTGCACCGTCTCGTGTGCAGCGAACCGCTACATGCTGATGCGAACGCGCTCCCTGTAACTGGAGTGCACTCGAGAGTCAAGCAGGAGCCCCAGACACGGGGTTCCTGCTTTGTTGTGTTGGGTTAGTGCTATACGAGTGTTGCTACGCGAATGCACTGCTCTTCGGTGAATGATTTCGCCCTGTACTCCACATTTCTACATGGTCGAGGGCACCGCCTCTGCTCATCCCCCTGTGCCCTGCTCGGCGGCCGGAATAATCTCCTCGGTGACAATGGCCTGCAGTCGACGGCGATGTTCGCGTCCGCCGCTGGCGTAAGGCTGCGAGGTAGCCACAATGGTTAGCTCCAGCGTGGGCACAATGAACACGTACTGTCCGCCGTAGCCCCAGCCGTAATGCATGCGGTGGCCCTGCTCGCGGCGCGTAAACCAGCTGTATCCGTACCCGGCGCCACTCCACCGCGACTGCGAGCGTTCGACCCACGATGCCTGCACCCAGTCTTGCGGCACCACGCGCTGCCCGTTGTACCAGCCGCCGTTGCGGTACATCTCGCCAAAGGCCAGCAGCCCGCGTGCCGAGATGCGCATATCATTCCCCCCGAAGTAGATACCCTGCGGGTCGGCCATCCACTGCGGGAGCGCCATGCCCATGGGCTCCGCCAAGTGCTCTTGCGCAAACGCCCAGGTGCTCTGCCCGGTGGCCTGTGTGAGCACCGCCGACAGCAGGTGTGAGTTGCCGGTGCTGTAGCTGCGCTCGGTGCCCGGATGGGACTGCATGGGGCGTTGCAGGGCGTTGCGCACCCAGTTGCTGCTGGAGACCCACGCGCCGTAGTTGCTGCCCGAGGTGCGCTGCAGCCCCGAGCGCATCGATAGCAAGTCGCCCACGGTGATGTCGCGCTTGCGTGGATCGCTGTTCTCGTTCAGGTACTGCTCAAAAAACGGCGCGATGCGCTGGTCTACGCCTTCCAGGTGGCCCTTTTCAATCGCAATGCCGATCAGTGCCGACAGCACGCTCTTCGACACAGACTTGACGTTCACGGGCGTGCCAAGGCTGGGTCCATTGGCGCGATGCGCCAGTTCGACCTGCCCATGACGCGCCACCATCAGGGCCTGGAGGTTGGGCAAGGTGTCAGCACGTTCGCGAGCGCGCTGCATGCGGTCAGCGGCCAGGCCCAGTGGATACGGAGCGTATGCTGTAGTATCGGTCTCGGCAGGACTCGGCAGCGGATCGCGGTCGGACGCGCAGCCTGCAAGCAGCCCAAGCATGCAGACGCTCCACAAAAAATGGAGAACGGCACGGGGACAAGATGGAGAGATCATGCACCGTATAAGAGAAGCTGAAAGAGGCAGC
>CAJXLX010000154.1 GCA_913056335.1 uncultured Rhodothermaceae bacterium | reverse complement strand
TATCTCGACATGCGCGAAACCGACCAGCTCGATGTGGACGTCATCACCGTCGATCCGAACGGGCGACCCGAGGGCGATCACGAGGTTACCGTCAAGCTGGTACGCAAGGAGTGGAACAGCGTGCGCGAGGTCGGCTCCGACGGACGCATGACGTGGCGCAGCGAAGAGACCGATGTGCCGGTTGCCGATACCACCCTCACCTCGCAGTCCGACACCGCCCAGCGCGCGGCCTTCACCATCCCCCAGGGCGGCCTCTACGAAGTGCGCACTACGGCCCAGGACATTCGGGGCAATGCCCTGAAGACCGAGGCGACCGTTTACGCCAGCGGATCGGGCTACGTGGCCTGGCAGCGCGAAGACGACGACCAGGTCGAGCTTGTGACCGACCAGGACAGCTACCGACCGGGCGATACCGCGCGCATCATGGTGCCCTCGCCCTTTGAAGAGGCCACCGCGCTCATCACCATCGAGCGCGACGGCATCTTGCACAGCCGCGTGGAAACGCTCACGGGCAGCGCCCCGCAGATTGAGATCGACATCGAAGACGACTACCTGCCCAACGTGTACGCGAGCGTCATTCTGCTGAACGAGCGCACCGCGCCTCCGCAGGCTACCGCCGATCCGGGCGCGCCGGCGTTTCGGGTGGGATACATCGAGCTTCCGGTGGATGCAAGCGAGCGTCGCATCTCCGTAGACATCGCCCCCAACACCGACACCTACCGCCCCGGCGACACCGTTACGGTGGATATGCAGCTTCGCGATGACAGCGGACAGGGCGTGCCAGGCGAGATCACCTTCAGCGCCGCCGATGCAGGCGTGCTCAACCTCATCGGCTACACGCTCCCCGACCCGTTCGACACGTTCTACGGCACGCGTCCGCTCAGTGTAACCACCACCGAAACGCGCTCGGCCATCGTGAAGCAGCGCTCGGGCGATGACATCTCGTTCAAGTCGTCGATGGAGATGGGCGGAGGCGGGGGCCAGGAATCCATGCGCACCGACTTTTCGCCGCTTGCGCACTGGGATCCTGCGGTACAGACCGATAGCCGAGGCCGGGCGCAGCTCTCGTTCGAGCTGCCTGAGCAGCTCACCACCATGCGCCTGATGGCGACCGCCCACACGCCCACGCATCAGTTTGGGAATGCCCAGACCGACATCACCGTCACCAAGCCGCTGGTGCTACAGTCAGGGCTGCCGCGCTTCATCCACGAGGGCGACACCTTTCAGGCGCGCGTGCTCCTCACGAACCGCACCGACACCGAGGGCACCGCCGAGGTGCAGATCGAAGCCGACAGCCTCACGCTCTCCGACGCCACCACACAGACCGTAACGCTGGCACCCGGTGCCACGCGCGCCGTTACGTTCCGCGCCGAAGCCCCTGCCGCCGACACCGCCCGCGTAGCCTTCCGCGCCCAGATGAACGGCGAAACCGATGCCCTGCGCATCCCCCTGCCTGTAACCCGCAGCACGACTACGGATGTGCAGGCGACCTTTGCCTCGACCACCAACACCGCCACCGAAACGCTGCGTCCGCCGCCCGGTCGCGTACCCGGAGAGGGCCAGCTCGACGTGCGGCTGGCCTCCACGGCGCTCACCGGACTCGACGGCGCGCTGGAGCACCTGTTCACGTATCCATACGGATGCATCGAGCAGCAAACCTCGCGCATCCGCCCGCTGCTGTTGGCGCCCGGTCTGGTGGATGCGTTTGGCCTGGCGCTGCCGTTCGACAATCGCGATGCAGCTATTACGGACTGGCGCGAGGACCTGAGCCGCTTCTGGACCGGCGACGGCTTTGCGATGTGGCCCGGCAGTTCGACCGCGCAGCCGTATCTTACGGGATACGTGGCGCTGGCCCTGGCCGAGGCCGAAGCCGCCGGATACGAAGCGCCGCAGCCCCTCACCAAAAATGCCCTCAACGCACTCGAAGAATGGGTGCGCACCCCGAGCGATCGTCCCGACTACTACAGCACCGCCGTCTGGGCCGATACCCGCGCGCTGATGCTCTACGCGCTGGCCCGTCACGGGCGCGTGGTGACCTCGGAGCTTTCGGTGCTCGCCGACAATCCGCCCGCCTCGCCCGACGGACTCAGCTACTTGCTGCGCGCCTTGCACACTTCCGACGACGCAGCCCTTGCCTCGCGCCGGAGCGCCATTGCCGACCGGCTGCGCGCACAGATCCGCACCGAGTCGACCCGCGCCTACCTGGCTGCGCCCAGCGACACCCGCTTCGGCTGGATCTTCGCCAGCGATGCGCGCTCAACTGCGTTTGGCCTGTCGGCGCTGCTGGCCCACGACGCATCGAGCGACTTTCAGCCGTTGGCCCAGCGCATGGTGCAATACCTGATCGACGAGCGCTCGCAGGGGCACTGGACCTCCACCCAGGACAACGCCGCTGTGGTGGAAGCCTTTGATCGCTACGTGGAAGCCTACGAAGCCGAAACGCCCGACTTTGCGGCCACGGTGCAGCTTGCGGGCGAGACGATTCTGACAGCCACGTTCCGCACCCGCACCCTTGATACACGCACCGCGACCGTGCCCGAATCCGATCTGCCGGAGGGCGAGACGCCGCTGCGCATCCAAAAGGACGACGGCCCCGGCCGCCTCTACTACACCGCCCGCCTGGAGACAGCAACGACCGCTCCGGTCGAGGCCCGCGAGCAGGGCCTACGCGTAGAGCGCACGCTGGAGCTACTGGATACAGATGGCGAGGTCGTGCGCACGCTCGACCCCAACGCCGATGGCGCGCGCCAGATTGCAGAAGGCCGCCTCGTGCGCGTCACACTCCGCCTAAACAGCCCCACCGATCGCAACTACGTGGTGGTCGACGACCCGCTACCTGCTGGCCTGGAAACGCTCAACAGCGCCTTCGAGACGACCGACACCGGGCTGCTCCGCGATGCCGACACGGGGCAGGATCGCTGGTGGGGCTCGTTCAACCACACCGAGCAGCAAGATACGCGCGTGCTCCTCTTTGCCGACTACCTGCGCCGCGGCACGCATACCTACCGCTATGTGGCGCGGGCCACCACGAGCGGCACGTTTGTGCACCCGGCGGTGGAGGCCGAACTCATGTACCGCCCCGAAACCCGCGGACGCACCGCGACGGGAAGGCTGGTGGTGGAGTGATGAGTGACCGGTGTATGATGTTTAGGCAAGTGGCGTCGTTAGCTGTTAGATTACAAGTGATACACCCCGACAATCATCCTGGACAAGGCTCTCCTGACTTTCTTGGGCTGGGATCTACTTGTTTCTCAATAACTCAGAAGCTGTTTGGGGGTTGGTTTGACGGCGAGAGCGAGCGCCGGTGGCGCGAAACGAGAACCACAAATTTGCTCATGCTTAGGATCGACTCTAAACACCGGCTGGTACGTGGTCCAGAAGTCGCTGACGCTCTGCGCGGCGCGATAAGACGCAAGGATGCGGCTCCCAAACTGGACACAGGTCCAAGGGCGCAAGTCTCCAATCACAAATGGCACGACTTGCCGCGTGCGCCGATATAAAGCCATAAAGCGACCCATAGCCACGCTTATTAGAACGCGTTTGGACGGACGTCCCGCATTCATCAAGTTCAAGTAGATCATCGGCTTGGCCGGGCTCTACTTCGACAGCGAGTGCACCGAAGAGCGGGTCAATCACGCCGTAGGCGAACGGAGGACCGTTCGCCTCAGGAACGGTTTTTTATCAAGGGAGCTATCACTTAGCGTCTATCCACTACCCAATGATACTGCTGGTTGCCACAGACATTCTTGCCGTTTTTGACGATGTTTGTGTTCGCACACTTCCGGCACTGGCAGGTTGTGGTCTCTTCAATCATCGGTCGAAGAACGAATTGAACGAAAGACAGCGTGAAGGGGGACAGCAAGAATCGCAACGTACATTCGAACTCTATCGCTCGTATCATTTAATGCTTGCCCGCCACACGGTCGACCTTAACTATCGGAGTCGTTGTTGCCTTATCTGCTTGGTACGTATTCGTTAATCTAAGTTTGGCGTCTATTTCGACAGGCTAATCGCAGCATGCATGTCGTTTTGTGCTGGCGGTCTGTGCTTCTCTTCCGTCCTGATGTAGATGAGGTGGTAGCTTAGAGCCGCAAGGCCCCCTTGTCGCTTTACACAGTGCGCAAACCGGATGAGGCTTATAAAGGAGGCGCCATCTGGTCATCGATTTTGCGACTTGGACAAAAAAGAAGGGCTCGTCTGCATAAACCCCGACATGAGCACTTCCGTACAGGATAGCCATAGCCTTTCGCATCAAACCGCACACGCAATGGGCGTGACCGAGCCAGACTCTCCAGAAACCACGTCTGCCGAAAATGGGCCGCCCGTCTCCGAGGGACGGCAGCTCTTCATGGGAGGACTGCTCTTTGAGGCGATGCTGGCGCTGGCTGCCATTGCATGGGCGGCGTGGCGTGGGCTGTCGTTACTGCGAGACATCGGGTGGTCGGTGGATGCATTAGGCATGAGCATCCTGGCCACGCTTCCGCTCATCGCTGCGCTTCTGCTCATGGTGCGCGTGGAGGCCCCCTGGATGCAGGAGATAGAAGAACACGTGCGCTCGTTCTTGGCCCCGCTGCTGCGTTATGGCGGACTGCCGGGCATGGCGCTGCTGGCTATTGCGGCGGGCGTGGGCGAGGAACTGCTCTTTCGCGGCGTCTTGCAGGCCGAACTCGCGATGCTCTGGGAGCCGTGGAGCGCGCTTGTGGTGGCCAGCATCGTATTCGGACTCTGCCACTGGATCACGCCAGCGTATGCGATCATTGCCACGATTATGGGCGCGTACCTCGGTGGACTCTACTGGTATACCGGCGGGCTCTTGGTGCCGGTGCTGGTGCACACCCTCTACGATTTCGTGGCGTTTGTCTACTTTGCGAAAACACAGCCGTCCGCGCAATAAGCATAGGGGATGCAGCAGTGTATGGCCGCAGCCATCAGGCAGATTCGGGGTTGGGATGGGCTGTCAGATCATCGGGCGCCGCCTTGCGTCCCTCCTCAAACGCCTCCTGGAATTGCGCCTCCAGGTCATCCGTCTGGCCACGCAGGAAGTACGATGTGGCGGCGGTGCCCACCGCATACGTGCCCGCATACGCCACGCTGGCCGATACAGCCTGTCCGAAGCCGGGGACGACCTGCACAAGCGCACGGGCCGCCTCTCGCATCACAAAACCAGCGCCTACGTTGACACCTGCAGCCGCCAGAAACTCGCGGGCGGCCTCCAGATCCATGCGGCGTCCGCCGAGGTAGCCGATGGCCATGACCAGGAGCACTTGCGCGGTGGTGATAGGGGCAATGTCGGCGAGCGGCGTGGGCGTGGCTGCGATGCCCGCGCACACCATGGCGGTACTCTGTGTGAGACGATTGGCGATGAGCTTCTGCAGCGCCTGCATCCGAGAGAGACGGGCAAACTCGACCTGGGCCTCGTCAGGAAGCTGAGTGAGCAGGTACTCCACGAGCGCCTCCACCTGCCAGCGCGTATCGGCCCGGCGGCGGCCCTGGGCATCCCACGACTGGTAGAGCGCCACGCCAAAGGTGCGCCAGCGCATGCGGGCCCGAAAAGTAAGGAGGTCCACCAGACTGAGGACCGTCCGGCCCATGAAGGTCACAAACGCCACCATCTCGTCGTACGCATCCAGGGCCCAGTGCCCAATGCGATCGAGCAAAGCGTCCGGCCCCGTGTCTTTCGTCGTTTCCTGCTCCGGCACTGCCTGTGACAGAGACACGAGACGGGCGAGGGAGGGCGGCAGCGCATCGGTGTGTACCTCCAGGTCGCGGTCGCGACAAAACTCGACGGTCTCAAACAAGAAGGTGACGAGGCTGCTGTCCCACGTTCCCAGCT
>CAJXLX010000153.1 GCA_913056335.1 uncultured Rhodothermaceae bacterium | reverse complement strand
GGCGGTAGTGCTGCGGACGCAGGTCATCGTAGGTCCATGCCCCCGATTCGGGCGCGCGGGGCAGGTGCTCGTTCATGCGGTCGACCACCTGCTGAATGCGGTCGCGGTCGATCTCGACGGTCAGGCACGTCGTTGGGGTATCGGGCGTAGCGTCGGGAAAGTCGATAAACACCGGCTGCCCCGATGGCAAAATAAGCGTTTCGTGCGGCATAAAGTCGAAGGTCGCATCCGCAATCATCGTGGGGGCGCCGTCTGCCTCCTCATGCGGCAGCGCCGGTTCGTTGGATGCAACGTGCATCACCTTTTTGCCGCGAATCATGCCGCAGATGAGTGGATGCGAGCGCTGCAGCCGTACATGCGTAGCCTCGTTGTACGTGTCGTAGATGGACAGCTCGGCATCGGGCCCGCCGAAGGTCGTTCGGTTTTCGATGAGATCGGTGGGCGGATGCGCCGCGCGGATGGCCTCATAAGGGTCAATATCAGCCATAACATTCTAAAGAAGAACGCGCATACAGCGGATTGATAGAAATATACAACAAATTGGGAAGATTTAACAAGTGAATTGTCGTTGCGAAGGCGATGTTAAGAGCGCTTCGTCTGCTCTTATCGCTGCACTTCGTGTCACGTTTATTTGGAAGCCCTTCCAAACTTTGGAAGCGGTTCCGGGTACGTGTTAACTGAGGACGAAGCAAAGCTTGCCCGTTGTTTTCCACCTTCATCGATCCACACCGTTGCTATGGAAGCTGTACAAGAAAAAAAGGCCTACGACCGGCCTACATTTAAGGATACCTACCACAACTTCATTGGTGGCGAGTTTGTCGAGCCTGAAGGCGGGGAGTATTTCGACAACGTGTCGCCCATTGATGGCAAGCCCTTCTGTCGGGTAGCACGCTCACGCAAAGCCGATGTCGAGAAGGCGCTCGATGCCGCCCACGAGGCCGCCAAAACGTGGAATCACACGTCTGCTCAGGAGCGAAGCAACATCCTGCTGAAAATTGCGGATGTGATGGAGGAGAATCTGGAGCTCCTCGCTCGCGTCGAGACCGTCGACAACGGCAAGCCCATCCGCGAGACGCTTAACGCCGACCTGCCGCTGGCGATCGACCACTTTCGCTACTTTGCCGGTGCGATTCGCGCCGAAGAGGGCACCGTGTCGGAGCTCGATGACAACACGGTAAGCATGCAAGTGCGCGAGCCGCTGGGCGTGGTGGGGCAGATCATCCCGTGGAACTTCCCGCTGCTCATGGCCGCCTGGAAGCTGGGTCCGGCCCTGGCCGCAGGCAACACCGTCGTGCTGAAGCCGGCTGAGCAGACGCCGGTCGGCATCATGTTCTGGGCCGAACTCGTGCAAGACATTCTGCCTCCGGGGGTCGTCAACATCGTGCAGGGATTCGGCGTCGAAACCGGCAAGCCGCTGGCGCAGTCGCCGCGCATCGACAAGATTGCGTTTACGGGCGAAACCACCACCGGGCGCCTCATCATGCAGTACGCGTCGGAAAATATTATTCCGATGACGATGGAGCTCGGCGGTAAGAGCCCGAACGTCTTCTTCGAGAGCGTGATGGACGCCGACGACGCGTTCTTCGACAAGTGCCTGGAGGGCGCAGCGCTCTTTGCCTTGAACCAGGGCGAAGTGTGCACCTGCCCCAGCCGCATCCTGGTGCAAGAGTCGATTGCCGATGCGTTTGTGGAGCGCGTGATTGATCGCGTCGAGAACATTAAGATGGGCGACCCGCTGCACCCCGACACCATGGTCGGCGCGCAGGCCTCCAGCGATCAGTACGAGAAGATCCTGAACTACCTGCAGATCGGCAAAGATGAGGGCGCGGAAGTCCTCACCGGTGGCGATGCCTACCGCATGGGTGGCGACGGCATGCCCAGCGAGGGCTACTACATCCAGCCCACGATCTTCAAGGGCCACAACAAGATGCGGGTCTTTCAGGAAGAGATCTTCGGCCCGGTCACGTCGCTGACCACCTTCAAGGATCAGGCCGAGGCGATTGAGATCTCGAACGACACGCTCTACGGACTCGGTGCGGGCGTGTGGACACGCGATGCCCATGAGCTCTATGAAGTGCCGCGGGCCATCAAAGCCGGACGCGTGTGGGTGAACAGCTACCATACGTATCCCGCCCACGCGGCCTTTGGCGGATACAAGAAGTCGGGCTTCGGGCGCGAAACGCACAAGATGGCGCTCGACCACTACCGCCAGACGAAGAACATGCTCATCTCGTACGATAAGAACGCGATGGGCTTTTTCTAACCTGCTGTTCTATCAGCATGCTGGATGCAATGGCCGGGTCGCCTTTCGGGGCGGCTCGGCTGCTGCATATACGCTCACTTTGTCGCAACCCGCTTGTCTACCATGCCAATTCCCCGAGTCACCGTCACCGACGACGCCAAAGCCGTAATCGACGAACTGCGCGATGAGCACGGTCCGCTCATGTTTCACCAGAGCGGCGGCTGCTGCGACGGCTCCCAGCCGATGTGCTATCCCGCCGACGAGTTCAAAGTCGGCACGAGCGACATCAAGCTCGGCACCATTCACGACTGCCCGTTCTACATCGCCCGCGACCAGTACGAGTACTGGCAGTACATGCAGCTTATCATCGACGTAAAACCTGGGCGCGGCGCCAGCTTCTCGCTCGAAATCCCCCTCGGCGTGCGCTTCCTCACCAAATCGCGCATGTTCGACGACAACGAGCTCAGCGATGTGGTGGAGGTCGAAGATGCCGTTCCTGCGGAGTAATTCCTACTGGCCTGCTGCTTTTTCCACGCATTCCCTGCTCATGTATACCCTATATTCGCCATGTGTACCACCATGAAAGCAGCGGTCGCCCATGAGTTTGGCGGACCGCTCTCCATCGACGAAGTCGATAAGCCGACTCCGAATCACGACGAAGTCACTATCCAGATCGAAACGGCGGGTCTCTGCCATACCGACATCCATGCGGTACACGGCGACTGGCCCGTGAAGCCCAAAATGCCGCTGATTCCCGGCCACGAAGGCATTGGCCTGGTGGAGCGCGTGGGCAGCGACGTCTCGAACGTCAAAGAAGGCGACCGCGTGGCCCTGCCGTGGCTCGCGTACGCCTGCGGATCCTGCGAGCACTGCGTCTCGGGCCACGAAACGCTCTGCGAACAGCAAGAGAACGCCGGATACAGCATGGACGGCTCGTACGCCGAGTATGCCCGCGGATTCGGCACGTACGTCTCAAAGGTGCCCGATGGCGTCGACCCGATCGACGCGGCGCCCCTTACCTGCGCGGGCGTTACCACGTACAAGGCCGTGAAGGAATCCGAAGCGCGCTCCTCCGAGCTCGTTGTGGTCTTTGGCATTGGCGGGCTCGGGCACCTGGCCGTTCAGTACGCGCGCATCGCCGGGGCCACGGTGGCCGCGGTCGACCTGGTGGACAAGAAGCTGAAGCTGGCTAAAGAACTGGGCGCGACCTACACCTTCAACCCGAAGCACGACGATGTAGTCGCTGAGCTACAGAAAATGGGCGGGGCCCATGCCGCCATCAGCACCGCGGTGTCGCCGAAAGCCTTTGAGCAGGCGTACCAGTCGCTGCGCCGTGGCGGGCGCCTCGTGTTTGTGGGGCTGCCTGCCGAGAACCACATCCAGCTGCCGATCTTCGAAACGGTGCTGCAGGGCCTCACCATCAAAGGCTCGATCGTAGGCACGCGCCGCGACCTGGAGGAGGTCTTTCAGCTCCACGCCCACGGCCACACGACCGTCCTCCGCGAAACGCGTACGCTCGACACCGTCAACGAGGCGTTCGACGACGTGCTACACAGCCGCATGGAGCAGCCCCGCATCGTGTTCGACATGCGCTGATTCGCTGCAGGCTGACGGATACACCGGCTAATTTTTCGGCAAACCTGCTGGGGTGTCTTTCGGGATACGCCTGCGCTGCCTACGTTGGGCGATGCATGTGCCATTGACGCACGTGCATCGCCCTTTTGTATGATTGCCTGCCGCCATGCGAGACGCTCTCCGCCAGCACCTGCGCGCTATCCTCGACACCTACGACGCCGTCCCCGCCGACTTTGAGGTGGAGCTGGAGCGTCCCGCTCAGCCCGAGCACGGCGACTGGGCCACCAACACCGCCATGCGCCTGGCGAGCGTGCTCAAGAACAACCCGCGCGCCATCGCCGAAGAACTGGCCGAGGCGCTACGCGCACGCGTCGATCCGAACCGCGTATCTGCGGTGGAGGTAGCGGGCCCCGGCTTCATCAACATTCGGCTGGCGGATACCTATCTGACCGACCAACTGGCATCCGCGCTCAAGGCCGGATCGTCGTTCGGGCGCACCACCACCGGAGCTGGCACCACTGCCATTGTGGAGTACGTCAGTGCGAATCCCACCGGACCGCTTACTGTGGGCCACGGGCGCAACGCGGTGCTGGGGGATACGGTGGCCACCCTGCTCGAATGGACGGGGTGCGACGTGACCCGCGAGTATTATTACAACGACGCCGGGCGGCAGATGCGCGTGCTGGCGCAGTCGGTGCGGGCGCGCTACGAAGCGCTCGTAGCGGATGTGGAGATGAAGACGCTCACCCACGAGGATGGCAGCACCGTAGAGGTGCCGGTCTCGTTTCCGGATGACGGCTATCAGGGCGCGTACATTATCGACATCGCCCAGGCGCTGGCCGACGAGCACGGCGCCGCGCTCCTGACGACCGACTCGCTGCGTCCGTTTCAGGACAAAGCCGAAGCGGTCATCTTTGCCGAGATCGAGGGCACGCTGGCACGCCTCGGCATCGAAATGGACGACTACTTCAACGAGCGCCGTCTCTACGACGACAACCGCGTAAACGAGACCGTGGAGCGTCTTACGGAGGCGGGCTACACCTACGAAAAAGATGATGCGCTCTGGTTCAAGACCACAGAGTTTGGCAAGGACAAGGACACCGTGCTCATCAAGCAGACGGGTGAGCCTACGTACCGTACGCCCGACATTGCGTATCATGCCGACAAGTTCGAGCGCGGCTTCGACGCTATTATCGACGTGCTGGGCGCCGACCATGTAGCCACCTACCCGGACGTCATCAGCGCGCTGGATGTGCTGGGCTACGACACCGACCGCGTGGAAGTGCTGCTCTACCAATTCGTGACGCTGGTGCGCGGGGGCGAGCCCGTCAAGATGAGCACGCGCCGCGCCAACTACGTCACGCTCGACGACCTCATCAACGAGGTGACTGCCGACGTGACGCGCTTCTTCTTCTTGATGCGCAGCGCTTCTACGCATCTCGACTTCGACCTGGACCTGGCGACCGAGGCCAGCGACAAGAATCCGGTCTTCTACCTGCAGTACGCCCACGCCCGCATCTGCTCCATCTACGACAAAGCCGCCGAGGTCGGGCTGGATGCTACGGGTGACGTTGACCTGACGCTGCTCACGCACGACGATGAAACCGCGCTGATCAAGGAGTTGCTCCGCTTCCCCGAGGTGATCGACCGCGCCGCCGCACAGCGCGCGCCGCACCACGTAGCCACGTATCTGCGCGAGGTGGCCACCGCGTTCTCGCAGTTCTATGGCTCGTGCCATATCATCGGCGAGGACGCGTCCCTGGGCGCCGCCCGCCTGAAGTTGGCCGACGCCACGCGCACTGTGCTGCGCAACGGACTCACCGTGCTCGGCATTGACGCACCCGCGTCGATGTAGGCGCAACGCCCTCACAAACGGAAACGCGAAGATCGCCGGGTGATGGCTTTGAGGCCATGGCTCGGCGTTTTTGTTGTGAGCAAGAATCTGTGCTGGGAGCGTTCAGTACCGAATGCTCCTTGTAGCGCTTACGTCCATGACAATGCTGACCGACCACATCTGGTGATTGGTCTCAAAACGTCAAATTGGGAGAAGTAATCTGGGCCCATGATCTCTCTTCCTTTGTCTAATCCGTAATAACAGCCTTCGATTTGCATCTTCGTTACAATTGAGACTTGCAGATCTGCGGGGGGG
>CAJXLX010000152.1 GCA_913056335.1 uncultured Rhodothermaceae bacterium | reverse complement strand
TGGGGGCGACGGGACCGCGACTCCGGCCAGCACTGACCGGCCGCGAGCGCGCCCGGCGTCGCGCCATGATATGGAGTCTCGCGGTCGCCGTGGTCATGCTGGCTGGAAAGTCGCTGGCGGCATGGTACACCGGAAGCGCTGCGATTTTTTCGGATGCGCTGGAGTCGGTCATCCATCTGGTTGCTACCGGATTCTCGGGATTCAGCCTCTGGTATGCGTCGACCCCACCCGACCAGGGGCATCCGTATGGGCATGGGAAGATCGCATATTTTGCGTCGGCGTTCGAGGGCGTGCTCATTGGCGCCGCCGCAATCGTCATTGCCTGGGTGGCTATTGGCGACCTTGTGCGCGGCCCGTCGCTGCATCAGCTTGATGCGGGGCTGCTCATCATCGCTGTACTCACGCTCTGCAACGCAGCCCTTGGCTTCTACCTCGTACGCACCGGACGCACGTACAACAGCCTCGTGCTCATTTCGAATGGCCAGCATGTGCTCACCGACATGTGGACGAGCCTGGGCGTGCTCGTGGGCGTGGGCCTGGTACGGCTTACGGGCGTGCTCTGGCTGGATCCGGTGGCTGCGCTGCTGGTGGCCGCCAACATCTTGTGGACCGCCGGACGCCTGCTGCGCCGCTCGCTGGGCGGACTCATGGACCGCGCCGACACGAACACCACCCGCCGCGTACTGCGCGTGCTTGATCAGGCCAAGTCCGACGATACCATCGCCAACTACCACCAGGTACGCCACCGCCGCACCGACGACCAGCTCTGGATTGAGTACCATCTGCTGTTTCCTGGCCAGATGTCGGTGCGCGAGGCGCACGCCCGCTCCCACGAGGTTGAGGCAGCGCTGCATGAAGCATTCGGCAACGACGAAGTCCGCGTAACCGCTCACCTGGAGCCCCGCCAGCACAGCGACGCCCACCCGCCCGACCACGCCGAGCCCCACGACCCGCTCTACGACCTCTCGCGGTAAGGAGGTCTTTTCTCAGTTCATTATGAGTGGGATCCGTCGGTTTAGTCTGTCTTCCTAAAGGCACTTATGGAGCCTTCAACGTTGCTTGCTCTCTATGCTATGCGATCTGCCAAAGATCGTCTGCCTGGTCGCTTTAAACGCCTCAGCGGAGCCTGAGGGCTTGCGTTCGTTGTGAATCTATTCCAGGATTCGGCCTCTGGTAGTGATCCACTATCCTGTCTCTAAACTCCTGATGAGACGGTTGGCATGTTTGAGATATGAATCATCCCTGATTGGCATCACAGAATTAAATTGTAGCCCCTGCGCGTAACACAATTGTAAATGTTGGCTGCTTGATATTAATTTGATAAGGACTTAGAGTATCCAGTGGAGTAAGTCAAAAATATAAACATCTCATTATGTTATCATGCAATACCGTACAATCTTTTGGTGCCTATTAGCTGGTACCATATTTATTGCTGGATGTGATACAATGACTCCAGTTGATACCAAAAATTCGTCGGAGAAGTCAAATCCACAAGACGCATCAGTGCAGGTTTCTGGAGCTGATGTCGAATCCATGCGTGAGCGCCTAAATCAGGCCACACGCGTCATGAGTGATGTAATGCGAGATCCAGAAGCAGTAGATGCGCTTTACCGCGCAGTGGAGCTGCGCGATGAGCAGGGCTTAGATGAAAACGTATCGTTTGCCACATGCTTGCGGTTCACCCTTGGATCCAATCTGATTAACTGATTAAGATTGAAGAGTGTTTATGGTGGGGAGGGCGGTTGCCCGCTCTCCCCATTCTGCTATCGGATTGACGCTGTTAATCAACTTGCACGTAATGATGAATTTTAAAAAGGGTGTGTTATTCGTAGCAATCTTTCTTTCCGTCGTTTTCTGTGGCTCAGTTCAGGCGCAACAGGGATTCCGTACAACTGTGGGTACGTCGATGGGCATCGTTGGGCAGGGAGACCGGCTGATTCCATCTGTGCATATTGGATACGCTCATCCGGTCGCTTCGGTACTGGATGTGGAAGGACAGATTCGATTTTCACGCCTGTCAACATTAGATCACGAGGATCTACTGCGGCGCGATCGACTCACATATCTTGACGCCAGTCTGGGAATTGGCGTGCATCCTGTAGAACTGGGAAGGCATCGGCTCTCCTTTGAAGCAGGGGTAACGTCACGAGGACGATGGGAATATGACGCCTATCGCGTCCGGGTCCGGCGTCGAGGAGGAGAAGTTATCGAGCAAGAAATCTTCTTCGATCGACGCCGCTCTGCTGATGTGGGAGCCCGAATCAAGGTGATGTACAGCGCCCGCATTACAACCGCGCTTCGACTTGGTCTCTACATGGAAGGATACAATTATAATGACGGAACCGGGCTCTTCTTCTTTGGCCTTCAGAGTTCGTTTTCGCTGTAGGTAACAACGTGGTTGCCTGTTATATTTGAAGCTATTCTATGTCGATATGCGGTCTACTCTGGTAATTTGGTTGCTACTGGTATTTTTGGGATTAGGTTGGTTGACTCCAACACGTGCATATGCCCAGACACAGTCTGTGGGAGCATGGGATGTGGAAGGGAGCGTGGGATACTTCACTCCCGATTTGGAGAACAGTAATCACGGGTACCTGATATCGGTTGCGGCCGGGCGCCACCTCTCAACGGGGTTCATTGTAAGTGGTGAGCTTGGCATTGGACACACATATGAACGATATCGGAATGACGACGAGTTTTTTCCGGGGAATCGTCAGTATACCACCCACTACCTATTCCGGCTGCGCTTTCGGTACCCGGTTGTCACAAAGGAACGTCAACAGATAGGGCTCAACGGCGGACTGATGTACCGGCGCTACTACGAGACCTTTCAGGGCCGCCCTATACAGGGCGAGTATGGCGGATTGCTTTTTGGCCTTCAGTACACATACGACCTGCGTCCGCTTCATGTCGGACTTCGCCTCGATACGCATCTTCGGTATAATGACGGACTGGGGGGCTATATCGTGACGCCATTTGTTGCTCTGACAATGCCCTGATACGACAATGGCCTACAGCCACGGGACCAGTCGCCATGAGATGTGTTAGCGCCTTGCCAACGTGATCAGCTACACGCTCAATTGCTCGGCGGAGATTTCTGGAACGCTTTGCCCTTCAACATACTACAGCGGACCTCTACTTACCGTATCCCAACGCACAATCACGCTTGCGCCCTCACCGCTCCAGGCGTATATTGCGGCACTGCTTGTGCTCTTCGTCACGACTATGCCCACTGCCATGCCCACATCTTTCGCCACTACCCGAGCCCGCCTCAACATGGACTCGCGCCCCATGCAGCTGTGGCGTAAAGCCAAAGTGCACGGCACCTGGGATCCCGCGGAGATCGACTTCTCCAATGATAGAGCGGACTGGAATGCCTGCACCGAGGCCGAGCAAGATCTCCTGCTCCGCCTGACCGCACAGTTCGAGGCGGGTGAGGAATCCGTGACGCGCGACCTGCTCCCGCTGCTTCAGTACATGAGTCGCCATGGACGCATCGAAGACGAGATGTTCTTGACGGCCTATCTGTGGGAAGAGGCCAAACACGTGGAGGGCTTTCATCGCTTTCTGGACGAGATTGTGGGTACCACGGCCAATCTGGACGCCTACCTTACGACGCCCTATCGCACGCTCTTTGCCGAGCACTTGCCTGCGGCGATGGATGGCCTCAGCGCCGACACACCTGCGGCTCTGGCCAAAGCATGCACTACGTATCAGCTTGTGGTTGAGGGCACCCTCGCCGAAACCGGGTACGAGGCCTATTACACGGTGCTGGAGGAGCACAATCGTTGTCCCGGGCTCCGCACGCTCGTTACGCAGATTCAGCGCGATGAGGCGCGCCACGTGGCCTACGGCCTTCATCTGCTCACTGAGTTGATCCACAATCACGACGCCGAGGTCTGGCCGATCGTCGAGCACACGCTCAGTGACGGACTCGCGCTGGTGGTGGAGCACATTCACGAAACGTTGCAGCCGTATAGCGCACCGTATCCCTTTGGCGTGACGCCCAATATGTTTGTTGAGATGGGCATGAAGCAGTTTGAAAAGCGCCTGGCCGTGCTGGAACGTACGCGTCCGTAGGCTGCTACCAGCCGCTGCGTGGCGCATTCGACTCGTTGGTGGCTGCGTTGCGCGGGGCGTGGTCTGGGTCGAAGCCCATCAGGTCGGTGGGAAGCAGGCGCTCTATGCGGGGCGCCGTAGGGTCGTTTGGGGGATACCCGGTGCTGTCGTACGCATCCGGAAAGAGATGGTCGAGCGTCTCTGTGTTGCCGATATATGCAGCCGTGTAATCCCACGCGGCAGGCAACGCCTTACGTACAGGTTCATAGAGCGTCGAGGCCTCGCGCGTGTCAGGCGTTGGCCACCCGGCTCGTGCCAACAGCAGCAGCACGCCGCTAATTACCAGCAGCACCTTTCCCGCCGAGAGCACGCTGCCCAGCAGATGGTCGAGCACGCCCAGTCGCAATGCTTTTATGAGGCGCTCGGCCATGTGTGTGATGAACGAAACCCCCAGATAGATTACCAGAAAGATGGTGATAAATGCCACCAGCTCTGCAAATGTGGGCGGCACGCCCCACGCTTCCATCTGCACGCCCATCGGACGCATGTACTGCACAGCGACAGCAAATGCGAGCACCATGCCGATGATGCTTGTGATCTGTCGAATGCCGCCCACCATGTAGCCGCGCACCAGCGCCAGCGCCAGTACACCCAAAATGGCCAGGTCAATAAGGGTCATAGGTATCTACCCAAGATGTGAGAACAACGGATTAGCCCATCAGCTTGTCTTTCACGATCTGCTGCACGCGTCCGCCATCAACTTGGCCGCGTAGCTTACTCATGGCCGGGCCCATCACGCGGCCCATGTCCGCCATGGAGGAGGCCCCAGTGTCTTCAATGATCTTGTCAATAATGGCATGCAGTTCCTTATCCGAGAGCGGGTCGGGCAGGTATTCTTCGAGCACATTGAGCTCTTCCTGCTCCTTCGCCACGAGGTCGTCGCGTCCGCCTTCCTTGAACTGCTCAATGGACTCCTTGCGCTGCTTCGCTTCCTTGCGGATGACCGTGAGCACCTCTTGCTCCGAAAGTTCGGCCTCCTCGCCCGAGCCATCTCGCCCATCGATCTGCTTCTTCTGCAGCGCGGCTCGGAGCGACCGCAGCGTGCGCAGGCGGACCTTGTTTTGGGCGCGCATGGCGTCCTTGATGTCTTCAGTGAGTTGATCAAGCATAGAACAACGGGAAATTAGAATAGCGGTACATGTGGAAGGCCAGGCTGCATCTCTGACCCGCGCGGGTTTCAGTATGCTCTTTGGATGCGCCAGGCGGTTGAATGTTCGAGTGGGGCGGCAGCAGCTTTTGCAGGCGAATCTCGTTACAAATCGTCGTTAGCAGATGACTCGTCGGGGGCGGTCTCGCCAAAGCCCCGCGCAAACAGATCGGCAAGGGCCGCCAGCGCCTCGGTCTCATCGGGCCCATCGGCGCGAAGGGTGAGTTCAGCGCCCTGCTCGGCAGCCAGCGTCATGACCCCGATTACGCTCTTACCGTTGATCTCGTAGGCTCCGCGCTGAATGAGGATCTCAGCCTCGAAGCTCGACGCGGTGCGCACAATGATTGACGCCGGACGCGTATGCACACCGGCTTGGTTGGTTACCGTAACGGTTCGTTCGGTCATGGGATGCGGAGCACAAACGAAGCAGACGTTAGTACGAACGGCGTTGCAGCTGGTCAAGGAGTTCAACGAGCGCCGTGCGGGCCGCCCCCTCGGGCAGCACATCAAGGTGCGCGTGGGCGGTGTCGGTGTGCTCGGCTACCGCGTTGCGGGCCACATCGAACACGCCCAGATCGCGCATGGTGGTCTGTACGGCCTCAATCTGGTCGGGCGGGCACCCGCCATTCTCGAAGAGCGTACGACGCATCCACTGCCCGGTATCGCCGGTGGCCCGTTCGAGCGCCGTCAGCGTTACAAATGTTTTCTTGCCGACCTGCAGGTCGCCGCCAATGGCTTTGCCCCAGTCGTCGTGATCGGCGATCACATCGAGCAGGTCGTCCTGAATCTGGAAGGCCCGTCCTACGGCCATCCCGGCCTTGTGAAGCTGCGTCTGCTCGTTGGCTGAGGCCCCGCCCACAATGCCTCCCCATGCCATACACGCACCGATCAGCGCGCCCGTCTTGCCGTCGATCATGCGCATGTAGTC
>CAJXLX010000151.1 GCA_913056335.1 uncultured Rhodothermaceae bacterium | reverse complement strand
AGTCGACCGCCGATGCCGAAGCGCCCTGGGCCTCGGCCATGAGCGCCGTCTGCTCAACAAGAATGTCGCGTCCCGATACAGCAGGCCCCGCCATTAGCACCAGAAAGGCGAGCGGCTCGTGCTGCGTGTGCACCATGGGTCCCACCAGGCCGCCTTCGCTCAGTCCGATCAGGCCCACGCGCTCCGGATTGACCTCAGGGCGCTCCTTTAAGAATCGCGCGGCCGCTGCGGCATCACGCGCATACGCTTCGGTGGTCGATGCCGGAAACGACGGCCCCTCCGATTCGCCTACCCCGCGCTCGTCGTAGCGCAGCACGGCGATGCCCTGACGCGTGAGGTGGTCGGCCAGCACATGAAACAGCCGATGGCCCATCAGCTCAGAGTTGCGGTCTTGCGGCCCCGAGCCGCTCACGAGCACCACCGCTGGATGGGGCCCCTCGCCTTCTGGATAGGTGAGCGTGCCCGCCAGCGTGATGCCATCGTCGGCATTCGGAAAGCGCACCTCTTCCTCCGCATACGGATACGGCGGTTCGGGATGCTGCGGACGCGCTGGCGCCTCTGCTTCGTCTTCGTCTGTGGGCGTGAGCGTGAGCGGAAACGACTGCCCCGATTGCGTCCACGAGCCCTCAATAGTCTCCGCATCCGTCATCGTGCCCACATACTGTCCGTTGATTGCAGGCACGTCAAACATGAGGCTATCATCCTGTACATGCACGTCCGGTACAGCAATGCCCGTAACACCCTGATCCGGGCTATCCATGGTAGCGAAGAGGCTATCGTCCTCCTGTTCGATATGGAATACCACGCGAAGCTCGGTGCCCCCTGCCTCCAGCTGGCCCTGCCATGACCCGACAACGGCATTGGACGATTGGGCGTGGGTAGGCAACGTCCACGGCATCAGTGTAGCGAGTGCCAGAACAATTATAAGTCGTTGTGCAATTTGCATGGGTTGGGTTGGTTTTTGGGATACAATGTTTTGGGATACAATGTATAGATGCACGATGCACAGCCGCTTACGGACCCGGCCACCCATCTTCCGGTCGGATGTGGTATCCTATAACGCGCCATGCACCATCCTCTCGCGTAAGCTTTATCGTTTCGATCACCATCTTTCCATAGTCGGCCCGATACTGAATTGCCACGTACTCCTCAGGCGCCTGTCCGGATAGCTCGCTCATCTGCGGCTGCTCCGGCGGCGAATCGGTGTAGCGAGCAGCAATGAGCGTGCGTCCGTTGAACGATCCGAGGTCAAGCTGACGTTGCCCCTGCTCAACGATCTGCGTCCACTGTTTCGCTGTGATCTGGGTCTTGAAGAAACCAGCTGCTTCTGACCATGACGCCTCGTATTTCTTGGCATCGACCAACGCGAGCCATTCAGTGGCGGCCTCTTGTGCTTCCTCTGCATAGGCCTGCTCCTCCTCCGACGGCCCACAGGCGGCCAACACGCTGCACAGCACCAGCCATCCGCACCCGTACATAATCTGTCGAATCCGCATTGCTACAGCTCCTCTCAGGCAGGTCCGTGAATAATGACTATGTGGTTGTATCTACCTGTCAGCGATCAGATGCACCGTTCGTCCAGCATATGAACCGTTCACCCAATCCAACGTCGCATTTATCGGCATACGTCGTCATACTTTAGGATGCACCTACCCCCCTTTTATAGTTTTTCTATCGCTTATGCTACGTTCCCTGCGCAATGACCGCGCACGCTGGATCGGGCTCAGCATCGTGCAACTGATGGGTTGGGGCGTCTACGGCATCGTATACTACGTGACCCTGCGCCCCTACAATCCGTTCAATGCCATCGTGCTACAGCAGGCCCTCTGGGCGACTGGATTGGGCTTCCTCGTTAGCTCGCTACTTGGCTGGGCCTACTACGCACTGGGCATCTCGCGATGGCACTGGGGCTGGCAGAGCCTGGCTATCGGACTCGGCTCCGTGGGCGTTGGACTGGCGTGGGCGGGCGTAAATCACTGGGGCACAACCCGCATCGATCCGTTTGTGCTGCCTGTGATCTCCTACGTTGGAATACTACCCGGACAGGGCTCCCTGCTCTCACATCCCGCCGCCTTTCCGATGGTGCTGCTCGTGTGGAGCGGAAGCTACCTGGGCATCGCCTTCTGGCACGAACGGCAGGTGCAGCAGCAACGTGTGTTTCAGGCGGATGCGGAGGCCCAGCGCGCCCGACTGCAGATGCTCCGCTACCAGCTCAATCCGCACTTCTTTTTCAACGCGCTCAACACCATCAACGCCCTCGCCGATGAGAGTCCGCGCCGCGTGAAGGAGGCCGTCCACGAGCTGTCGGGCTTCCTGCGGTACTCCCTCCTCGATGAAGATACGCTGATGGTGCCGCTCAACGAGGAAATCCAGGCCGTGCAGCACTATCTTGCGATTGAAAAAATGCGCTTTGAAGACGATCTTCAGGTGACCGTGGATCTGGACACCGACGCCGGACACCAGACGGTGCCGGCGTTTCTGGTGCTGCCTCTCATCGAGAATGCCGTTAAGCACGGCCAGCACACAAGCCCTTTTCCACTACGCGTGCACCTGACGGCTACGCTCACAGATGACCGCCTCCGCATCGCAGTTGCCAACACCGGTCATCTACGCACAGATGCGCCCACTGACGCGAGCACCGACACCGGACTCAGTAACGTACGGGCGCGCCTTCAGGCGCAGTATCCCGATGCGCACCGCTTTACGCTGACGGAAGACGACGGCTGGGTGCGCGCCCGCATCAATATTGACCGCACTGCGCTAACGACCAACACGTCCCATGACTGATGCTCTCCGCATCCTCATTGTAGACGACGAGCGCCTGGCCCGCAGCGCGCTTCGCAGCACAATTTCCGAACACGACGACGCCAAGGTCGTCGGTGAGGCGGGTACGGTAGATGACGCAGCCGCTCTCATTGGCGACACTCACCCCGATGTGGTGCTGCTGGATGTGCAGATGCGCGGCGAAACTGGTTTTGAGCTACTTGACCAGATCGATGCGCCGGTGCACGTGGTGTTTGTGACAGCGCACGACCAGTATGCCGTGCGGGCGTTCGAAGTGAACGCGCTGGATTACCTCCTAAAGCCCGTGGCGCCCGACCGTCTCGCCGAAGCGCTCCGCCGCGTACGCGCCACCGACGCCGCACTTCCGCACGACAACGCCGCGTCTGATGCGTCATTCCGGTACGACGATCTGTTTTTCTACGAGGAGAGCCGCCAGCCTCGATTTATTCGCATTGCCAACATCTGTTATATCGAAGCCTCGGGCAACTACACCCAGCTCCACCTTAACGACAACGCTTGTGCGCTCACCTCTACACCACTACGCGAATGGGACAACCAGCTGCCCGGCACCCACTTCGTCCGTATTCACCGCTCCACCATTGTAAACGTGAGCCACGTGGATCGCATCGAACGGCAGCCCAACAACACGTTCGAGGTGTTCGTGGACGGCAGCGAAGCGCCCCTGCCCATGAGCCGCCGCCGCGCGCAGACGCTGAAGGATCAGTTGCAGTAAACGGATGGGCAGGTCTGTTCTCCCCTGGGACGAACGGTCCCCCGTTCGCCCTGGCCAGCCCTGTCAGAGACACCCACGCTGAAGCACTACCATTTTACGGATACTGGCATATTTTTCCATCACTTAGCATTAAGCAACCGCATTCTCAAGACCCTGTTTGGGACGCAGGCAGCGCTGCAAAACGCCAGCCGCGAGCGGTGCCCCAGCGCAGGATGGCCTCCAGCGCCTGTAGCGTGATGGGCTCAGTCATCGGGTTATCGTGCAGCACCACAATGCTCCCTGGCCGCACATACGCGGTGGTAAAGCGCGCCACCGACATCGCCGATGCGCCGCGCTGGAAGTCAGCAGGCATCACATCCCACATGACTACGCGGACGCCGTGACGTCCGGCCCAGTGGCAGAGCGCAGGCGTCAGATGGCCGTAGGGCGGGCGTAGCAGCGACACGGGGCCTCCGGTATGCGCTGTGATGGCCTGGGCGGTGTGCTCCAGTTCGCGAACAACGGTGGCATGGGCCGTCTGCCATGCATCCACATGGGTAAACGTATGGTTTCCAACGGCATGCCCGGCCTCTACAATGCGGCGCACGCGCTGCGGATGCGCCTGCACGTGGTGCCCAATCAGGAAGAACGTGGCGCGGGCCTCGTAGCGGTGCAGGATGCGCAGGAGCGCCTCGGTCGCAATAGCGGTGGGGCCGTCGTCGAAAGTCAGGTAGACGGTGGGAGGCTCCGCAGGCGGTGCTGCCATGCGCCACCAGGTGTGCGGCCACCACGAGCGGAGCGGACGCGTGCCGACACTGGCCCACCAGGGGAGCCAACTGTGTGAAGCCGGGGGGAAAGCCATTCGGGTTGTTGGGTGCGAATGAGAACGAACATCTCAATTACGTATCTCAGCCATGCAGGTTGATGAGGCCGGTTGTTGCAGAAAAAAGCGTCCTTGCAATTTCGTCTGCTGATGGCTTATGATCGACTTCGGTGCACTCATTCGGTATACACTTCAAGGTACAGGACATAGCCTCTACCACACGCCGTCATTCTGAGGAGTAAAGCAAAAGCCGTAAGTCATGCTCTGGGGGCATATCTCCCACTTCGGGCCAACCAGGTGCGACAAGTGGATTCCCCAAAAGCTATCGGTATTAGGGTGATAAAAATGATATTTTTATAGGTTGCACCTTGAGTTATATCGGTGGTGGGGGCGTACAGACGGTACACCTGTACCCAAGCCTTTTCATATGCGCCAAAAGCAACACAGGCATGTGCCAGACCCTATTCATGAGCTTGAAGAGCGTCAACTATCATTAGGCCGTTGATAGCGCCCTCAATGCTAAGTGATGAAGAAAACACACCTGTAACCGAAGAATGTGCACCACATACGTTCGACACTGGAGCCAGGAAAGCCATCACTTAACATCTACCCATTGCTGATTAAGTTGTCGCGCTTCTGCTAATATTTTCTATTAGCACACAATCCGTTTTCCCTCATCCGCTTTCTGCGAATCCCTTCATGAACTATCGAAGCATTGCTCACCTGTCCAATGATGTGCGCTCCTGGAGTGCATCCTTACCCGCCGACCTTGACTTGGTGGTGGGCGTGCCCCGAAGTGGGATGCTGCCCGCAAATATGGTCGCTTTGTGCCGTAACCTGCCATTTACCGATCTACAGGGACTCTTAGAAGGGCGGCTATTGTCTTCCGGACCACGTGGAGTAGGTGGGATTACTGAAGAGGACCTCAAGAAAGGTCGGTGCAAGATTCTCGTACTTGACGATTGCGTATCGTCGGGGAAAGCAATGCGCAAGGTGCATGAACAGATCGCACCGATTCAAGACCAGCACGACATGCTCATGGGAGCTGTGTATGGCGATCCAAGAGCCGATGTCGAGCTCGACCTGCTTTGTGATACGCTGCATATGCCTTACCTTTTTGAGTGGAATATCATGCACTCATGGGGTGTGCAGAACGGCTGCCTCGATATGGATGGTGTGCTCTGCCGTGATCCCGATCCGCATCAAGACGATGATGGACCGGCGTACCGCCAGTTTCTCGAGAATGCCGCTCCGTATCTGCTACCGACTAAAAAGATAGCACGCATTGTAACATGCAGATTAGAGAAATATCGGGCCGAAACTGAGCAGTGGCTTGCGGATCATGACGTAGAGTATGAACAGCTTACAATGATGACCTATTCCGATGCAGCCGCACGCGACGCTGATCGGCGCTACGGCGCATATAAAGCAGAAGTGTATCGGTCAAAGAAAGGCTACCGGCTGTTTATAGAGAGTAGTCTGCATCAGGCCCACCAGATTGCGCAATGGAGTGGAAAGCCTGTGTTCTGTACTGAAACAATGGAGATGCTCGTTCCGGGCATGCATCCCTTTCAATCTGTTGATTCAACGCCACACGACTACCATGCCGGTTTGTTTAATGGCCGGGTAAAGCGAGCAGCTCGTAAAGCAACAGGCTACCTGCGTGCAACCACACATGAAGCCAAGACAGGAGCCTACAGACTCGCCAAGCAGCTCATGGGGGCATAAATCTAAAAGCGCATAACTAAAGATGAGCCTTACAGATATTAGGTAGCGCTTCAACGCTACGTGATAGAGAAAACGTACCAGTAGCCGGAGACGGGGAGCGCCGTTCGGCGCGGACGTCTTCAGTGGAGTTGATGGTGTAGCCTGCAACC
>CAJXLX010000150.1 GCA_913056335.1 uncultured Rhodothermaceae bacterium | reverse complement strand
AATCCACATCGCCACCGCAGGCTGACGAGGCTCACCAGACGCTTTGGCCTGCGTAGTTGCATGCTGTGTTATTCGGACCGAAGCACAACCGGGTTGGTGGTGAAGGTGTAGCGCTCCAGTTCGCCATCTTCTTGCCGAAACTCCACCGTGAACTGCGCTTCGGCAGTCGTGTTGGGCGTTTCAGTGAGGATGAGCGCAATCTCGCGGGCAAACTCCGCGGGGCCGCTGAGGAACGTTTCCAGCGGGGCTACGCGCGCCGGGCCGTCGAGGTCGCGCACGGCGATGTCAAAAAGGGACGCCAGGTTGTCGGTTGTTGCGTAGCCGTCGAAGAGCGGCGTGCTGCTGTAGATGCGAAGGTCGGATACGGTGCCAATGGCTGCGATGGACGGGGGCGTACAGGCATGCGCAGTGGGAAGGAGCATCCACGACGCGGGCATTGAGGGGCGCGCCGATGCATCCGGGCCGAGGGTCGCACGGCGGGCGTCCAGCGCCTGCATGTAGATCGCGAGGTGGCCTTCGGTGAGGGTGTCGTCTTCGATCGGAGACAGCCGGGGCCACGAATCAGATGGATCTTGGGTGGCGGCGAGGGCCCGTGAATCGAAGTCGACAACGGGGGATGTGGGGGGCTCGAACGGGCCGCACTCGGAGCCGGTGAGGCCGCAGGCGGGCAGGAGAGCAAGACCGGTCGCAAGAAAACAGGCCGTCAGGAGGGAGCGCATGGCGAGTGGACGTCGGCGCATGGGTATGGTTGCAGAATGAGAGATGGTTCTGCACATAGAATGCACAACTGCTGGACGAGGTGCAACGCTGTGCAGCTGCGCATCGGTAGACGATTAGGCACGCGCCCTTGCATCTCCCAAACTAAATCCCAATCGGGTTCTGTGATTGGGGCGCGACGTCCTAAAAGTGATGGGCCAGCGCCCGAAAGAAGCGCCGTACGCGGCGTTCGTTGACGCCCAGATCGCTGTATCCAACGCGGCTCGCGCTGCGGATGTGAAGCACGCTGCCGCCGTCTTCGCCCGGACGCACGGCAATGTGCACGTCGTCTTTGAAGACCAGGGCCACCCGGTAGACGGCCTGTGCGCTACGATCGTTGGGGTTGGTGGTACACGACACGGGATTCAGGTCGGCCAAGGCCGCCTGCGCCGCCTGGTACAGCCGGGCGGGCGACGCCTCGAATGCGCGCTGCGTGCGCTCGCAGTTGGGCGTTTCGGGACACGGGGGGACGGGCGAAGCGGCAGACACAGTATCTTGGAGAACCTGAGGGAAAACGGAGGGCCTCACAGCCGGGCGGGTTACGGCGTCTGTGCGGTGGATGCGTTTTGCGCGGACTGGTCCTCCCCCAAGCCTTTCTGCTCGTTGTACTTTGAGGGGCACTTCACCAGGATATGGTCGGCCACGAAGCCGTCTTCGCCGGGGTAGCCTTCGATGACAAGCTGCTCGGCCTCTTCGAAGTTGGCGGGTTTGGGGTCGTTGTAGTGGACGGTGCGCACTGTGCCGCTTTCGTCGCGCATCTGAAAGGTAAACTGGTTGCGCTCAATGTCGTAGTGCGTGGGGGCGTCTTCGACCCAGGTGCCTACGACGTGTGCTTTGGCACCGCTGGCTTCGGCTTCTGCAAAGCCCATGTAGCCACCAACTTGGCTGCCGAAGTTGAAGAACAGCAGGGCACCAAAGCCCAGCATGAGTGCAAAACCGATAATCTTTTTAGGACGCATGGGAAGGGGTGGTCGTCAAAGAGAGTTAAACAAGGGGAAAGCCCCCATTAGGCGTCGCCATTTGAAAGCGAATCGTCGAGGCGGCGTTCCAGCGCATCGATTTTTTGGTCGGTGCGGTAGATATATGTCATGATACCGATCCACACGATGACGAGCACAGCCACGACGACGTAGATTTTGCCATCGGCTGTAAAGACCCGCTCCAGCGCATCGGGCTGGGCGGTGGGCGTGGTGGTTTGGGCCCACGCCGAGTCGTAGGCCGCCGAGTCGGCCACGGTCGAATCCGTCTGAGGCTCGAAGGCGTGAATCGTCATGCGTGGGCGGTACAGGTCAAGGGAGGAACAGGGGCGCGTGTGGGGCAGCGAGCAGGGGGCCGGGTCAACGCATGGACGAGAGCAGTCCGGAGGCGCGCTCGCGCCACGCAATGACGGCCAGGCGGACGCGCTGCGTGTACAGCATCCAAAAGAGCCCCAAGAATGCAAGCACCGAGGGGTAGAAGATCCATCGCATGGAGGGCGCCAGGTCGGTCTGGGAGAGCGCAGGACTGCCTTCGGCGCCGGGGTGGAGGCTCGTCATCTGCCGCGGCAAGATGTACAGCAGAAAGGGCATGGTGGCGAACGCGAACAGGTTGTACACAGCGGCCAGGCGCCCGCGGGTGACATCCGACTCGATGCTGTCACGCAGCACAAAGTAGGCGGCATAGATGAGCATGAGCACGGCGGCCATGCTCTGCTTGGGGTCCCAGTTCCACCACTTGCCGGTGCCTTCGTACCAGGTGAAGCGCGCCCACACCATGCCAGTGATGAGGCCCAAGACGCCAAACACAATGGCCAGGCGTGCCGCCTCGCGGGCCCGGATGTCGCGCACCACTTTGCCTGTGCGCAGATACTGCATTGAGTGGTAGGCCGATACCAGCGTTGCACCCATTAGCGTAAACCACATGGGCACGTGGAAGTAGAGGCTACGGGCCGACTCTTCGATGATGCTAAGGCGCGGAATATCGCGCAGAAACCCAGCTATAATCACAACGCTGATGGTGAGAAACACCACGGTCTGAACGACACGGTACAGCGGGGGACGGCCAATAAGGGCAGGAGGCGTCGCCATAAGATGCCACAATGCAATGAGCGGTCTGCGTTGTCTTGGTACGCCCCCGTTACGGGTGTATTCCCATTGTGCTGGTGAATTCAGGACAAAAGGGGGCAGGGGCGTGTACCCACCGCATTCTACTATTCTTTCGAATCTGTTCTTGTTGCTATGGTATCTCGATTCCTATGTCTTCTGCTCACGGCGAGTCTTGTGAGCATGACGGCCTGTACGAATGATGCATCTGCGCCCTCCGACAGCACGAGCACCACCACCGCTGATACATCGTCTGCCGACACCGGCACGGTACTCATAGCCGATAAGACCGACGACCTGCTCTACTTTGTAGACCGTGCCACCCGCAGCGTCGAAGACAGCATTGCGGTGGGACGCGGTCCGCACGAGGTGGCCGTGCATCCCTTCGAGGCGATAGCGTACGTGGCTAACTACGAGGGCGAGGGCAGCATCTCGATCATTGATCTGGAGACGCGTACCGAGCGCGATCGGGTCATGCTGGAGCCCGGCAGCCGTCCGCACGGCATTCAGGTGGATGCGGCTGGAACCGCCGTGTACGCGACAGCGGAGGGCCTGCAAGCGGTGCTGGAACTGGATCCGCAGACCGGCGCTGTGAAGCGCACACTGAGCACCGGCCAGGACGGTACGCACATGCTGGCGCTGGGGAGCGCGCACATCTACACGGCGAACATTGGCAGCGGCACGGCCACGGTGCTTAACCGGGAAGCGGGGAACGTGGACACGCATATTGCTACAGGCGAGGGGGCTGAGGGGATCGCCCTGACGCCCGATGGACGCGAAGTGTGGGTATCAAACCGGGCTGACGACACCGTGTCGATTATCGATTCCGAGACGCTGGCGGTGGTCGATTCGTTTAGGGTTGAGGGCTTTCCGCTGCGCATCTACATGACTCCCAACGGCGACACGGCGCTGCTGGCCTGTGCTCAAGCCAATGAGGTGGCGCTTGTAGATGTGGCCACACGCGAGGTGATGGCACGGCTGCCGACCGGCGATACGCCCGTGGGCATCCAGATTACGCCCGATGGCACCGAAGCTTTTGTGGGCAACATGAATGGCGGGAGTGTGACAGTTATAGATCTGGAGGCGCAGACTGTGGTCGACACTCTGCCGATGGGCACAGGCCCGGACGGGATGGCGTTTCTGGAGTAGCAATGGCCCGCGCAAGGCATGGCCGCCACGCTACGAGCCATACGGATCATCAAGATAGCGCTCAGCACGTTCGTGGCTGTTGCTGTGGTCGTCCATGCTGAGTACGATGCGGTAGCGATTTACGGCTTGCTCGCGCCGGTCGGTGGCGTCGTAGACCATCCCCTGATAGAGGCGCCCCAGCACGACATACTTGCGGTTGTCGACGCTATCGTGTGCATGCAGCGCCTCGATCTCAGCCAAATATTGGAGCGCTGCCTCATAATCATTTCGGATAAGCCGCTCGCGGGCCATCTGAAAATACGCCTCTTGCGCAATGGGCGTGTTGTAGCCCGTCCATCCGGCCTTGTGGCGCGTGGCGACCTCGGCATATACATCACGCGCCTGGCGCAAGTGACCGCGTCGGCTGTGGAGCCGCGCCGCATAGGCGTGAAAGTACGAATTGTGCGGGTGCGCCGCACGCAGCCAATCCATGTGCTTCTGCGCCTCGCGGTAGTCGTCCTCGTAAAGCGCATAGATCTGCGCGAGGAAGTAGCGCGCTTCGGATTGAATGTACCAGCCTTCTTCCGCTGCGCGGTGGATCATCTGCAGTCCACCCTCGCGGTCGCCTTCGGGCAGCATCCACATAACCATACGCGCAGCGCTGTACTCCTCCGGAATGATCGCCGCGTAGTAATCGTACATACCGCGCCCGAATGCGAAGTCCTCAATATGTGGGGCCTGGTCGCGTGCCTCGCGTACGTATCCAATAGCGCGACGTCCGCGCCGCATTGCGCCCACCCACTCGCCTCGATTCGACTTCAGGCGGGCCTGCAGGGCCAGCGCAATGCCCTTGAAGAACGGGGCGTCGAAGTGATCCGGGGTCCGGTCGAGCAGCGCATCGGCGCGGTCGACGGTGGCTTGCATGTAGCGATAGAATTCGTCGTCGTGGGCGGTGTTTTCGAGATCGGGCAAGATGCGCCACCACACGTTGAGTCCGTTCAGGAACGGGCCGACCGGGTGGTTGGGATACCGCGCAGCGATGCGGTCGAAGATGACTTCGGCGTCGTCGAACGCCATGTTGTAGAGCGAGTCAAGGCCGCGCTTCCCCTGTTCGCGCACGAACGGGTCATCAAGAATAGAGGTGCCGTTTTCGGATACAGCGGGTGCCTGGGCGGATACCGGGGCCGGGCGGAGTCCGAGCAGAAGGGGGAGGGCAAGGACAAGCAAGCCGCATCCAGCAAAAAAAGGTCTCATAATACAACCGACCGTCTGCATGGCATAATGCACGCAGACGGTCGAACCAGCGGGCAAACCGCGCAGTTCCGGCGCCGGGACAGCGGGCCGGGCGGTTTGTGCATTAGGTTTTATGCCTCGGTATCGGAGCCGGTGATGAAGCGGAGGCCGCCAAACAGCACGCCGAGCACGCCGATCTTGGCCAGGTCGATCCAGAGGAAGCGCAGGAAGCCCTTGTCGATCGACTCCATCCAGGTGGCGTGGTCGGCTACGTAGTGCAGCCACGTGACACCCGCGGTGAAGACAATGGCAGCGCCCACCAGCATCGACAGGGTGCTACCGACCAGCGTGTTCCAGCGCTTGGTGAGTGTCCCAGTGACGAATGCAGCGACCGGGTACGACAGAATGTATCCGCCCGAGGCCAGACCGAGCAGGTAGGCCATGCCAGTGCCGTCGCCCGCGTAGACGGGGACAAACATGCCGAGCGCCACGTACAGCAGCTGGGCGAGCATGCCGTTGCGTGCGCCCAGAAAGAGGCCACTGGCGTAGACCATCAGGGTTGTTAAGGTGATGGGCACTTCCCACAGGTAGAGGCGCACGTTAGCGTCGGCGGCAAAAGCGGTGAGCAGGGCAAAGCCGGTGATGCCTGCTGCTTGAAGGGCCATCGAGGCATCTTCGGTGCGCAGCCGGTCGAGCCACGATGAGCGGGAAGAGTGGAGCGAAAGAACGTCCGTTTTCATGCGATTCGGAGGATTGCACGCAACATAGGGTGAACAGGGATGCGCAGCATACGAAGCATGCGCGAGAGTTTCCAGCAGTCGCCCCACTGCATCTGCATCAATTATGTGAAAGGTGGTGCGGGAGAAGCCCTGTAAAATCCACAAGGGTTATCAGGCAGAGCGGTAAGACTACGGGGCAGAGCCCCTAATCATTTGCGTCATGAGGCAGAGCCTCGCGACGAGTAGGAAGAGGGAGAAGCTAGAGACGAAGCCGCAGAACGACCAAAAGAGCCCCCCTCGTCGCAGGGCACCACAGGCATGACC
>CAJXLX010000149.1 GCA_913056335.1 uncultured Rhodothermaceae bacterium | reverse complement strand
GGGGCGGGGCGCGGACGAATGGCGATCGCGCGTCGGCGGCGCACCCTCTCCATGTCTTCACGATGTCCAACAGCCAACCCCGCCGAGGCGGGGACAGTCATATGGAGATAACATTCCTATTCAACAAGATGGTCGCCGACACCGCCTGGATCGATCGGACTCTCGGCGAGGCGTTCGGGGCTGACGTACGCACGCAGCGTCTGGCTCGTCCATCCGCGCCGGTACATGCTCTGGGCCACCGCCACCGGATGGCGCACGAGATGAATGACGGTGGGGGCGTATCGCTTTCGCATCCACCCAACCGCAAACGGGTTGACTTCTTTGATAAGCACGCGTCGCGTGGCGCGGTGGTGCAGCGCCCAGTCGCCGGGGTCGCGCACGGTGGCATAGGAGAACGCGGGGCATCCGGCAAAGGCGCGGTCGGCGTAGCGGGCGTAGTGCGTCGGGGCCTGGCCGAGCCCAACGTCGGTGACGGCGTATTGCACGTCGGGATGCCAGCGGCGGCGCGCCTGTGTGATGGGCTCACGCAGGTAGCAGGCATTGTCGGCATACGCCAGCAGCCGCCCCAGCCAACTCGACCCGCTCCGCGGAAAGGCCACGAGCACGATGGGCGGGGATTGCATGGGAAGGCGGCGGGCCAGCAAGTCACTACATCTCCCCAGGTTCGCCCACCACACCGGTGAAATGCGATGCACCATACGCTCGACAATGCGGCGAAGGCGGTGCGTCATCGGTGAAGAGTCATCTGGTGCTCTGAAAAATGAGCAGGTAGTGGTTCAATGGTACGTGATAGAAGAAACAGCCCGTAGCCGGAGACGGGAAGTGCCTCACGACATTGAGGCCCAATGCGAGACCGCAGCAGCGACAGCGGGTGCCAATTACGTCGCGGGAGCCTCGCGCTCAAAGTAGAGATAGACGTAGACGGCGAGTCCGAATGACGTTGCATCGGTAGAGGCGAGCCGCCATCCTTCGTCTGCGTATTGGTTGAGCAGATCCTGGATCTCTTCGGACGAGGATTCGACGATGTGGTTTTTATTGGTGGTTATTTTTGAGTAGTAGGTGCGGGCTTCAATCTTGTATTCGGTCATGCCGGAGCGGAAGTCTAAAGGTAAGGAGAGTGCTGCCCGCTCAAAGCGGACTGCCCCACACACAACCGTTGCACAGTGGCGGTTCCCCGACTTTTTGCATGTCTTGCGTGGCATGGGCCCACGCAAGTCAAACGGTTTCAGGCCGGGCTATCTCGAACGGCCTGCACTGAACGCTGCGGCGATGCTTCGTGGAAAGATGATTTCAGGAAAGCCACCCAAATGAGGACGTACGCACCACCATACAAAAGCTCATTCCGCACTTTCGGACACTGCATTTTCCGTTAGCTCCTCTGGGGGCGTTGTGCCGGCATCGCTGGGCACGCCGATTGTGGTGCGCGTGCCTGCACCGGGTTCAGCCTCTACGTCGTACCAGCCGCCGATCATTTCCAGCCGCTCGCGGATGCTGAAGAGCCCCTGGCCTTGCTCTTCCGCGGTGCCTTCTACCAGGGCATCCAAGTCAAACCCCACGCCGTCATCGCTCACGGTAATGAACACCGACTCCTCCTCATCTACTGTCACAGTGACGTGGGCTTCGTCGACGTCTGCGTGCTTGACCACGTTGAACAGCAGTTCGCGTGTGGTTCGAAACAACAGGGTGTGCACGCTCGACTCCAGGGAGGGGCAGGATGTTGCCACCTCCAGTTCTACGGCCAGGTCGTACGAGTTCTTCATGTGTAGTGCCAGCCACTCAAGCGCATCGCAAAGTGAGTCGTTCCCGATGGGCGGCATCAACTCTGACGACAGGTGACGCGTGGTTTGAATGGCAGCCTGTAGCTCATCGGCAATTTTTTGCAGTGTGTCTTTGAAGCCCTCGTCCTCGGCTCCGTTGTTGGCACGGCGGGTTTGGAGCTGATCAACGCGCAACTGGGCGGCCACGAGCAGCTGCTGCAGATCATCATGCAGCACCTGGCTGAGGCGCTGACGCTCGCGCTCCTCGGCTACCGTAAGCGCCGCGTTCAACGCATGCACCTGCTCGGTGCGTTGTCGCAGGCGGTCGGTGGCAGCTTTCAGTTTGAGCTCCGACTTTTTACGGTGTGTGATGTCGATAAACGTAAAGACCACGCCCTCTACTTCATCTTCGATCGTCCGGTAAGGGCGAATCCGAATCAAGAACCAGCGGTCCGCCTCGCTTTTCACCTCGCGCTCAAGCGTGGTCTGTTCGTCGAGCACCGTGCGTGCATCTGCTTCCAGATCGTCGTACATTAACTGATGCGTAAATGCCTGAATCGATCGGCCCGAGTCGCCCTCTTGGATATTGAACAGATCTTTTACCGGTGGCGTAAATCGTTGGATGTGAAGATCTGTATCCAGAAACAGCGTCCCAATATCAGTTGCGACAATCAGGTTCTTCAGATCGCTGTTGGACTGATGCAGCTCTTCAATCTTCGCTTCAAGCTCCGAGTTAACTGTTTTGAGTTCCTCATTGACCGACTGGAGCTCTTCTTTACTGGTTTCGAGCTCTTCAGTCATCGACTTGTATTCTTCGTTCATGGAGCGGAGCTCCTCGTTTGCCGCGCGCATTTCTTGCTTCGAGGTCTCATGGTCCTCAATGGTCGCGCGCAACTGCTGCTTTGTCCATGCCAGCTCCTCGCGCAGATCTTCCCCTTCAGAATCTCTGCTCTGCTCAGTCTCTGTGTCTGTGCCAAGACGATCGGCGGTCGCCTGATCTTTGATAAACATAATCAGGGCGGTCCCATTCGCCGGTGTGGTATGGCTCGACGGCGCAACAAAGAGGCGCACCCATTCGGTGTGGCCATTCAGTTGCACCTGCACGGGCGCTGTGCTGACCTGCACTTGGTTGGTGAAGGCATCACGCAGTGATGTTTGCAGCTTAATTTGCAACTCGGGACGCACCACCTCAACAATGTTGGCGCTGGGGGTGCCCGCCGGATGCTCCAGATAGCGCCCAACTCCTGCGGAGAGATGGACAATCGTATAGTTTTTGTCGATAATCGCATTGGGCGGTGCGCAGGTCTCAAGCATGCGCCGATGCATCTGCGCAGCGGCCGTGTTGCTGGGCGAGGGCGCCGTTTGCTGGAGCCCGACTCGGCGTAGTCCGGTGGGGACCGTTGGTGTGGCAGGGAGCCCGGGAGCGGCACTGCTTCCGCTTCGGGTACTTTGATACAAGCAGTGCGTCTTATCTACCACCCGAAACAGATCATCGATGCTGTTGGTGGATTCTGAGCTCCCCAGGAAGAGATAGCCGCCGTCGTTGAGCGCATAGTTAAACAGCTTGAACACCGAGGTCTGCAGGTTGCGTTGAAGATAGATCAGCAGATTCCGGCACGAGATCAGATCCAGCTTCGAAAACGGGGGATCCCGCAGTAGATCGTGCGGCGTGAAGATGATTCGCTCAATAAGCGTCTCTCTGGCCAGGTACCAGGCTTCTTCAGCCCGAAAGTAGGTGTCGAGATAGTGCTCCGGTACGTCTGCAGCAATCGATGCGGGGTAGCGTCCAATGCGGGCCTTGGCCAGCGCTTCTCGGTCCAAATCCGACGCAAAGATCTGGATGCGGTCGGGATCGAGGTCGTGTGCCGCGGCCTCCTCCAGAAGCAAAATCGCCACCGAATAGGCCTCCTCGCCCGTGGCGCAGCCCGGCACCCACACGCGAACGGGCGCATCCTCATCCTTATCGGCGTATATGGCCGGAAGCACCTGCTCGCGTAAGGCATTAAACGACGCTGGATCCCGAAAGAAACTGCTGACGCTGATCAGGAACTCTCGTTGTAGAGACTTGGCCTCGCCCGGCTCTTTATCGAGGATATCGAGATAGGCGGATAGCGACGGCACCTGGCGCACCTGCATGCGGCGCTGGATGCGACGCCGCATGGTTGGACGCTTGTACTGGCTGAAGTCTTGCCCGGTGTGTCTACGTACCCGGGCAAAGATAGCACGCAACTTCTCTTCCATGTTCGCATCCTCATTGTTACCTCCGACCGGCTGGAGCGCGTACACAGCCTGGCTTCCCTTCTCGATGCGCTGGGCCAGTTCCGCAGCTGACAGCTCAAAGTCGGCTTCCTGAAGCAGTTCGATGGCAGCTCGGGGCATACTATCGTATTCTGCGTCATCGGGCGCCTGCACTCCTGTAAGGCCGCACTGTGCTGCAATAGCACGCAGTCCTACCGCTCCGTCGCTGCCCGATCCAGACAGAATGACCCCCACGGCGTTTACGGGGGCATAGGCCAACGAACGGAAGAAATGATCAATCGGCGCTACCCGTTCATGGGCATCTTCAAATTTCGTAGGAACCAGGGTCGTCTCGTCCACATCAAGGCTGTCTCCTGGCGCTACGACGTAGACGCATCCCGCTTCCATAGCAGTAGGCTCCGTGACCTGGCACACGGGCATTGTGGTGCAACCCTGAAGCACCTCGGCCAGCTTGCTTGACTGGTCGGGCACCAGGTGCATAACGACCACAAAGGCTATATCTGGCTCTTCTGAAAGCCCTGAAAAGAAATGCTTTAGGGCTTCGATTCCACCGGCTGAGGCTCCTAACCCCACAACGCGAAGACGCGGCGTGGGATCTTCTTTGGGGAACGGAGTGGAGGTCATAGCATCTATTAGGGCTGTCGAGGGCGGCGAGGCACGCAACAGGATTTAGCTCGCACGACATGCTTACTTGCGTACTTGAAGGTATGCTACCTGTGTACACCATCACTGTAGCAGTTGCTTAGATGAGAGCACATGATGTTCAATGTGAGGTGAATTGAATGTATCCAGGGTTTCGTAATGAATCCGGCTTCATTGGTATTGTTCAAATATAGTGAACGATAATGCAAAAAACCTTGCTCCGCTGGATCAGATGTTGCCGTGTGCACGCATCTCATGCAAATGCAGAAGCGCCCTGTCCGTCTCCGAACAGGGCGCTTGCGCGTTGCGGTTCTTTCATTTATTGGGGCGTAGTTATTACGCCGGCTCGCCTGCAGAGGCGTTTTCAAGCGCCACGCCTTGCAGACCCATAGCCTCATAGGTGGCTCCGTCGAACGAATCGAGAGCCGACTGCACCTCATTCATAATGGCTTGCGGCCCCTTGGCGTAGTCGAGATTAAGACCCACACGATCGGCGATCTGCGGCAGGATTTCCCAGCTGGGCTTGCAGTTGATGCGATGCGACTCGTTGTGCCAGCGGTCGAACGGCGTGCCGTGTTCGTCTTCGCGGCTCGTGCCCATCTCCATCATGAGCGTGCGGTTTACGCCCTGAATGGCTTTGGCCGGGCGCACACGCTGGGCGCGTCCGTCTTGGTTCACATAGGTCCCTACGGTTTCTACCACCATCGCGGCGGGCAGCGCCACATTGACAGCGGGCAGCGTTTCGTTGGTCGTGTTGTAGTAGTGCAGGATTACATCGACATCTTCAAGGTCAGCCAACTCGCACAGCTCCGAGGCGACCGGGTCATCTTCAAGCACGTAGAGCACATCGATCTCGCCGTTTTGGATGCGCGTGCGCAGCAGTTCCATGTCGGCTTCACGGATGCCGAGGCGCTCGCAGCCCTGGGCGTTGGGGGTCTTGTCGTCGGTGATGAGCCAGTCGTCGCCCGCGCCGGGCTCGATATGAGGCATATACACCGGCGCGTCGGCCCCGAGGTGGTCGGCCAGCTGCGTCAGCAGGTAGTTGTCCTCGACGGTGGCGTAGGCCGACCCAATGAACTGGATGCGGTCGCCGTCGGCTGGGCCCAGGAGCGTAGCAGCTTTGGCGTAGGCTTGCGTCCAGTTGGCGTCGACCAGTTTGCCGTTCCGGCGCACCTGCGGGCCCTCAGGCCGGTCGTCGTTGAAGCGGTCGTAGACGAGGCGGTCCTCGTCGGGTAGCCAGTATTCGTTTACGTCCATGTTCTGGCGCGGCGTGATGCGCAGCACCTTGTTGTCGCGCACCCAGTACTCGCAGTTTGCGCCGGTAGCGTTGGTGGTGACAATGGAGGGCGACGAGCTCATCTCCCAGATGCGCGCCTTAAAGCGGAAGTCCGACGCCGTGAGCGCGCCCACCGGGCACAGGTCGATCGTGTTCATGGAGTAGGCTTCGTCGAAGTCCTCGCCCGGCGCAGTAATCGGGTAGTTGCGCACACCCCGGTTATTGATGGTAAGCTGCCCGCTCTCCGAGACCTCGTCCGTAAAGCGCGTGCAGCGCGTGCAGTTGATGCAACGCTCGGCATCCAGCGTAACACGGGGGCCCAGCTTC
>CAJXLX010000148.1 GCA_913056335.1 uncultured Rhodothermaceae bacterium | reverse complement strand
CGGTCGTGCGGTAGCCCTGTGACGCAGCACGCCTGCGTTCGGCGGGATACGGAGCGCCCAGCTTTGCCGGGGATCAGATTGCCTCTCTGCGGAGTGGGCCTCCGTCGCCGGATCGCCCTCATTGTGTTCAACGCGAACCCGAATCGACTGATATACCATGTCGCATCCCACCAACGACACGTTCGCTGCCGCCTCTCCCCACGAGGCCGCTGGCCCACCGCCTCCCCCGAACGACGCCGAGGGCGACCCGAAGGACGCTCTCAACCATGCTGGGTCTACGGGCTACGCTCCGCCCCAGGTGCGCCCGCTGGGCACTCTACCCAAAGCCACCGGCATGGCCATGTCAGTCTTTGAGTTAGGCCAGCCCCCAACACGCCCGTAACGCGTCGCATTTCCCAATACAACACACAGCAGGTGCCACCTGGGCAATGTGTGTTTATCACCCTGTAGCCCGGGACTGAGATTCCGACAGTTGTTAGAACAAGTTAGCGGAGCTCCTGAATAGCCTGCGTCGTACGGCGGAGCCATGCGACGAGGGGGTTAAACAGATACCACGGGCCCCTGCTGCGCTGTGTCATGCAAAACCTGGATCGAAGCGGCTACTCCGCCTGCATCCAGGCGTTATTGGAGCGGTCTATATCGGGCAGAATCTGCTGCGGATCGATGGTGATCCGGTCAATGATGCGGCTTTCTTCCCAGGAAATCGTGTGCGTATCCGCCGTAGCAAATGCTTCGGTAGGTACACGCACCATCTGGGTGCTACCATCATCGAAGGTGAGCTCCACAGGTATGGGAAGCATCAGGTCGGTTTCCTGTGCAATGGTGGCGGTAGCGGATTCGGCATTCACCTCCATCACTGCAGGATCTGCTGCTTCGGTTTCATAGAACCAGCCGCGCCAGAACCAGTCAAGCTCTTCGCCTGCCACGCTCTCAATGGTGCGGAAGAAGTCCGACGGCTGCGGATGCTTGTATGCCCACCGGTCGATGTACGCCTTAAACGCGTCATCGAAGCGGTCGGCTCCCACCACATACTCGCGTAGCAGTGCCAGTCCAGCGGCCGGTTTGCGGTAGGCCAGCATCCCCAACGCTTGGCGCCGGATGTGATCCGCCTGCGTCATAATGGGCTGATCCGCAAAAGGCGACTGTGCAAACCGAGCCACCTGTTGAGTGCTCTGCTGGATGACGCGGTCGATGTCTTGCCCGTAGAAGTCGGCCGTTGAGTACAGATTCATGAATGTGTTGAGCCCCTCATCCATCCAGGCCCAGCGGCGCTCGTCGGAGCCCACGAGCATCGGAAACCAGGTGTGCCCAAACTCGTGGTCGGTGACGCCGAAGAGGCCGCGCCCCCGTGCATCCACCGAGCAAAACATGACCTGTGGATACTCCATGCCGGCCACAATGCCGCCCACGTTTACGGCGTGATCGTACGGATACGGCGTGTAGCGCTCCGAGTAGAACTCAACCGAGTGCTGCACATACTCGGTCGACTCCTCCCAGCCGGGCGTGCTGTTTGCGCCGCCGCCCAGTCCTTCAGCGGGATAGAGCGACTGCGCCAGCACCGTGTGAGTGCCCGCGTCGGCCTGGGCCGCATCCCAGATGAAGGAGCGCGAGGCCGCCCACGCCACGTCGCGCACGTCATCGGCCTGGTACTGCCAGGTGAGCGTGCCGCTGTCCGCAGGACGCGATGCCGGAGTGCCCACCTCATCTTCTGCGATGATGGTGACGGGCGAGCGGCTTGCCCGCGCATCCGCCAGCCGTTCTTGCTGCGTATCGGTGAGCACCTCGCCCGGATTCTGAAGCGTGCCGGTGGCTGTCACGATGAAGTCGTGCGGCACCGTGATGTCGAGATCAAACTGGCCGTACTCCAGGTAATATTCACCCTGTCCCAAATACGGCAGCACGTTCCAGCCGTTGACGTCGTCATACACGTACATGCGCGGATACCACTGCGCAAGCTGATAGACGGTGCCCTCCTCGGCATCAAACATGCCCATGCGGTCGGCGCCGTAGTCGGGCAGCTCAAAGCTGAACTCCATCGACAGCGTGAGCGTGCTGCCTTCGCCCTGAAGCGGTTCGTCGAGCGCAACACGCAGGCGCGTGTCGTTGGTCACCGATTCGGGCGCGTACGTGGTGCCGTCGTGCTCGATGCGCAGGTTCGATATGTCGTATCCCCCCTCTTCGAAGAAGCCGCTGAACCGTGCATCGGGGGGCACCACCGCCTCCCCCCGACTGCCCGGCGCAAAAAGGTTCTGGTCCATCTGTACCCACAGGTAGTTCAGCTCCGACGGCGCGTTGTTGGTGTAGGTGATGGTTTGCGTGCCCTCAATGCGATTTTCCTCGGGCAGCAGTTCCACGTTGATCGCGTAGTCGGCTTCTTGCTGCCAGTAGAGCGGGCCCGGACGCCCATCGCCGGTGCGGTAGGCATCGGCATCGGGCAAGTCGAGCACCTCGAACGCCTCCAGGTTTGGCTCACTGGGGGCCTGAGCCGCGGCTCCGGTGGGTCCTGTAATAGTCCATGCAAAAAGGCCAAGGAGCAACGCTATGCCCCATGCCTCCCCCGAGACCAATCGTATGAACAGATGCGAAAGCGAAGCAATCCTGGTAGACATACGCAGCAACAGATCAGTGGCACAACTATCTTGTTATTACATGTATGAAGAGCCACGGTACAGCGACTCGCACCACGCACGAATTGAACATGAACTCTGCTCGGCATGCGGCAGCAAGCAGCCCCCGCATTCGTCTGGTGAGATGCGCATGCAAACGCCTACCCGCTCATCCTATGGCTACCTGTTACGCAACGCGCTCATTTGGCGGCTTGTTGAAGTGAACACATGCTGCCTCCTCGGGTGCGGATGCGGCACTGCGGATGCGGCACTACTGTTGCGATCTGCAACGCTCCGTGCTATTCCCCCAACATATTGCCTGGACTCATGGATACCCCGCTTTCTCGCATCCTTCCCCTGGTGTTACTTGCTTTTGCAGTAGGGCTGGCTGGATGCGACACGACCGACTCGAACAACACGAATTCTGAGGCCCGCCTGCGCCTTGCTTTCACCACCACAACCAGCTCAACAGCCGCGCTCACCGCTCGCTCCACTACGCTCTCCGACTCCGGCAACAACGAGCTTACAATCGACCGCGTGCAGCTGGCGATTAGCGAACTGGAGTTGGAGCGCCCCGACGATGATGGCAACGACGATGAGGGCGAGCGCGACGACATTGAACGCGGTCCGCTTGTCGTAGATCTTCCACTTGCGGGCGACGGCCCCGTCACCTTTGCCGATGGCGTTGTCGAAGCCGGAGAGTGGGAAGAGATCGAGTTTGAAATCGACCGCCTCGAACGCGACGACGAAGACGAAGCGCGTGTGCTCGATGAAACCAACTTCCCCGAAAACACCAGCATTCGCGTAGAGGGCACCTATACGCCCGCAGGCGGCGAAGCGCAGCCGTTCGTGTTCACCACCGACCTGGAGGCCGAGCAAGAACTGGAGTTTGAGCCGCCGATTACGGTGTCTCCAGAATCGGAAGAGCAGATCACGCTCTCGGTGCGTCTGGATGCCTGGTTCCGCCAGAGCGACGGTATGCTTATCAACCCCGATGACGCGAACGAAGGTGGCCCCTTTGAAGATGAAGTCGAAGACCGCATCCAAAACTCCATCGATTACGAAGACGACAGTGATGATGATGACGATGATGATGACGACGATGACGATGACGACGATGATGACGACGATGATGACGACGATGATGACGACGATGACGATGACGACAGCTAATAACACAGCACGCGTTCTGTAGTCATCGTCCCTCGCGATGTGCTACGCGCTATCGTTACCTCAAACGGGCTTCGGCGTTGGCTGGAGCCCGTTTGTTTGTTGGGGGTTCGGTTGCGTACGGGGGATTGCACAAATAGCGTAGGGACACGGCCCGCCGTGTCCCTACACAAGTGCGTACGATGGTTTTCCGGAACGACCTCTTCCTAACTTTATTAATTGGTCTTGAAGGAGGCCACCTGGGAAATGCCATTTCGAAACGAAAGACCAAGACCTTACAGTCTCGGAGACCTGCATTATATAGACGGCCCACAAATCAGTCATTTGAAGAAACATCCTCTTGGTTCCATGTCAAAGCGTACCTCAACACGACTGCTCAGCCTGACAGCACTTGTGCTCTGCCTCGGACTCGTTACCGGATGCGATACGCTCATTGGATCGGGCGGAGCCGGAAATGCAGATGAGCCACCCATCCCCGGCGATGCAGCCCGCGTATCCATTGATGAGCTTGATGCCTATCTCGTTACCCCTGACACGGTGTCAGTCGGGGACCCATTCGAAATTCGCATCCTCGTCCAGAATCAGACGCGACGCGATGTCGTCGTGCAGACGTCAAGTGGCTGCCTCGTGGTGCCCAGCGTATTTGAGGCCGGTGGGGAGCGTGTACCGTTTAGAGGCACTGGAATTTTCTGCACTGCTGCCATAACAAACCACGAGATTCCCAGCGGCGAGACGATAGAGCGCACCTTTGACGTTCAGGCCGCCCTGCGAACGGAGGAGGAAGACGTGCCAGCGTCTCCCGGTACGTATGAGGTACGCACCGATCTGGACTGGGGGATTCAAGGAGACTATTCTTCTCGTACCCTCCAGCGGCGATTCCGCGTGCAGCCCTAATTACCCGTTCTCCCCTTTGAGCCTCACGAACACCGTAGGGACACGGCGCGCCGTGTCCCTACATATGGTGTACAAAAGGCCAGCATTATAGCTCCCTACACGGGCCACTCCTGCTGCGTCCAGGCCTGCTGCCAGAACATCCACTCGTAGCGGATGCTGGTGTGGAACGCCTCCTTGGCACGCTTACGGGCCGCCTCATCGGCGGCGGCAGCAAAGCTCTGCAGCCGCTCCAGCAGATTCGCCATGTAGTCGTTAAACTCCGGATCCCGGTACATCGCGAGCCAGTCGGCGTACGGATGGTCGTCAGGGATCGCCCCCATCTCCGCTTCCATGCGCTGCCCCAGTTCAATGTAGAGCCACGGACACGGCGTGAGCGCGGCCACCGCTTCCACAAGCGATCCGCGCTGGGCGGTGCTGATCATGTGGTCCTGATACGCGCGGTTGTTGGGCGTAAGTGTGAGCGCAGCAATGTCGTTGGCGTCATAGCCAAGCTGCTCTCCGTACCCGGCGTGCAGCTCCCCCTCTACTACCAGCGCCAGGCGGGCCGCATCGATGAACCAGAGCTTATCGTTGGGATCGGGGCATCGGGTTGAGATGAGTGCAGCGGCATCCGAAAAGGCTTCGAGGTAACGGGCGTCTTGCATCTGGTAGAAGCGGAAGCGCTCTGCCTCCAGCGTGCCCGCAGCCAGGGCGTGCACGAACGGATGATCGAATGAGGCGCCCCAGCTTTCGCGGGCGGCATCGACGCAGGACTGCGCGAACGGCGGCACCGGGTAGGCGCGGTCCACAGAAACGTCAGCAAAGGAAAGGTTGGTGGTGGTAGACATACGGCTTGCTTGCGGGTGGATACAAAGGAATAACGGCAAGCGAAGCCAGAAATGTGCAGCGCCCATGCGTGACGCCCCGGGTGCTAAGAAGCTTCCTTCCGCCGGTACCAACCGGATCAAGTTCAAGGGATCATCTCAGCCCAGCCGTCTGCGCAGCGCGGTAAACTACCACCATCCACTGCCACAGCCAGGCACTCCCAGCTTCGCTTATTTTGGAACGTAGGCATGCTGATGCTCAGATGCAACCCGCAAACGCACGGGCTAAAACGGACGCACGCCCATGGCATGCCAGGCAAAAGCGTAGCGGTCGGCCCACTCGTCGATGCGCGACTCGGTGGAACGCCCGGCTCCGTGTCCGGCCCGCGTTTCGATGCGAATCAGCACCGGATTGTCGCCGCTGTGGTGATCTTGCAGCTCCGCCGCAAACTTGAAGGAGTGGGCGGGCACCACGCGGTCATCATGGTCGGCAGTGGTGATGAGCGTAGACGGATAGCGCGTGCTGTCGTCCACGTTGTGCACGGGCGAGTAATCCAGCAGATATTCGAACATCTCTTCGCTCTCTTCGGCAGTTCCATAGTCATACGCCCAGCCCGCCCCGGCGGTGAACGTGTGGTAGCGCAGCATGTCGAGCACGCCCACTGCCGGAAACGCGACCTCGGCCAGATCCGGACGCTGCGTCATTACCGCGCCCACAAGCAGTCCGCCGTTGGATCCCCCTGCAATGGCCAGTCGCTCACTCGACGTGTAGTCGTTGTCGGTCAGGTACTCACCCGCAGCAATGAAATCGTCGAACACGTTCTGTTTATTCGTACGGATGCCCGCC
>CAJXLX010000147.1 GCA_913056335.1 uncultured Rhodothermaceae bacterium | reverse complement strand
ATCCTGCGGAACCCGGTTGATGGCGACATCGGCGCGGTCTTTGGGCTGGGTTTCCCGCCGTTCCGGGGCGGGCCGTTCCGTTATGTAGATGCGGAAGGAGCCGGGCGGATCCAGCAGCTGTTGCATCGCCACACACAGGAGCATGGCGACCGCTTCACCCCCGCCGAGTCACTGGTGCGCCACGCCCAAAACGGCACCGCGTATCACGGCGACAGCGCTTAATTCAGCGGGGCGCGGGCCTCGCGTAGGGCATCAGGCGGATTCGGCTGGGCGCTGATGGCGTAGGCGCGGATAGCGTCCTCACTCTCCACAAAAAGCGCCAGAACGGATTCGTTGGGGTCGTAGGATTGAAGCTGCGTATCCACCCATTCCATAGGGAGTTGCCCGGAGCGCTGCTTCATCCAGATGCCGTCGGCCTGCGCGTAGCCGAGCGTGTGCGCCTCCATCTTTACAGCATCGTCGACCGAGGGGCGCTCCTGCACGACCACCAGCCCAATACCAAGCTTCTGAAATCCCATGTACGACGCGGCAGCCAGGTCGACCCAGTGGTCGGCCATGAAGTCGTGATGGTCGGACTCGACCGGCGCTTCGGGGATGTGCGCGGGAGCACGGACCGTGAAAATCTGTGCATCGTCGTCGATAAATGTGGTTGTGCGGGAAGCCATACGCATCCAAAAGCCGCTGAAAAAGACATCAAACAGAAAACGGGATGGACCAACCGGAGGCGGTCCATCCCGACACGATCACGGTAACGCGTACCGTTGGGGGGTGTGTTCGCATATGCGAGCGTTTAGCCCATATTCTCCACAACCGCCTCGCCGAACTCGCTGCACTTCAAGAGCGTGGCGTTCTCCATGTTGCGTTCGAAGTCGTACGTCACGCGCTTCTGCTTGATGGTCGTTTCGAGACCTTCAATGATGAGATCCGCGGCGTCGTCCCAGCCCATGTAGCGGAACATCATCTCGCCCGATAGGATGACCGAGCTCGGGTTCACCTTGTCCATGCCCGCATACTTGGGCGCAGTGCCGTGGGTCGCCTCGAAGAGCGCCAGGCCGGTGTTGTAGTTGATGTTCGCGCCCGGTGCAATACCGATGCCACCGACCTGCGCCGCCAGCGCGTCGGAGATGTAGTCGCCGTTCAGGTTCATCGTGGCGATGAGATCGTACTCGTTCGGACGCGTTAGAATCTGCTGGAGCATCGCGTCGGCAATGACGTCCTTCACAATGATCTCGCGGCCGTCGTCTGTCGTAATGACCTGCCACGGACCGCCGTCGAGGTCTTCGGCGTCGTAGTCGTCTTTCGCCACCTCGTAGCCCCAGTCGCGGAAGGCGCCCTCGGTGAACTTCATGATGTTGCCCTTGTGCACGAGCGTTACACTGTCGTGCCCGCGCTCAATGGCGTAATCGATGGCGGAGCGGACCAGGCGCTTCGTGCCTTCTTCCGAGATCGGCTTTACACCAATGGCGGTAGAGTCGGGGAAGCGGATCGTGTCCGCGCCCATCTCGTCGATCAGGAACCGCTTGATCTTTTCGTTTTCGGGCGAGCCTTCGCGGTACTCGATGCCCGCGTAGATGTCTTCCGAGTTCTCACGGAAGATCGTCATATCCACCAGCTCCGGCTCGCTCACGGGCGAGGGCACGCCCTCGAAGTGGCGTACCGGACGCACACACGCAAACAGGTCGAGCTGCTGGCGCAGCGCCACGTTCAGCGAGCGAATGCCACCGCCTACAGGCGTCGTCAGCGGCCCTTTGATGGCCACGAGGTACTCCTCAATCGCCGTCAGGGTGTCTTGGGGCAGCCACTCGTTGTACTCATCTTGCGCTTTGCCGCCTGCAAAGACCTCCATCCACACGATTTCGCGGTCGCCGTCGTAGGCGTGGTGCACAGCGCTATCGAACACATGCTGCGCAGCGGCCCAGATGTCGGGCCCGATGCCGTCGCCTTCAATAAACGGAATGATGGGTCGATCTGGCACATGCAGCGCATCGTCGTCCTTGCGGATGCGTGCACCGTCGGTGGGCGGCGTAATCTGGTCGAACGAGGGCGTCGTAGACATAGGCTTTCGGGTACAATCAGTCGGAATGGGCGAATCGATGCAGGCCATACACGGGCCCCCACCACGCATCGCGTTGTTGTTCGGGGCGATGCAACAGTACAGTTAGATACGAAGGATACGGAATCTGACCGACAGCTATGGTTAGGATTCCGAAAATCTCGCCCGTAGAACCGTTCGTTGGGAGGAGGCGAGGGGCAGGGCGTTCTCACAGGGCAGGAGGCTGCCAGACATGCATAAAGGCACCCAGCTACGCGCGCTCCAGCAAAGGTCTTCCCGCGTTCATCCTGGAGCGTTCCCAAGTGTTCGAAGCAGGTGCGCAGGATGACGGTCTCCACACAGACGTGTCATGGTGAGCAAGCAAAGCGCGTCGAACCATCTCCTTCGGGATTAGCAGGAGCCCGGCGAGATGAGAGGCGCTTCCGAAGGTGCAGGAGATCCTTCGGCTTCTGCCGACGGCTGTCGGCACCCGCTCAGGATGACATCTTGCTAATAGAATGTATCTCTGCAGGAGTCGGGGGCACAACCTGCTCACGCCTCCAGGTGCCGATTCACGATTTCGATGAGGTCGTCGGCCTCGAAAGGTTTGGCGAGGTAGTCATCAAAACCCTTATTAAGGAGCTTGTCGCGGTCGCCCGGCATGGCCACGGCGGTGACGGCCACGGCAGGCGTGTTGGCGTGGCGCTCCATTTCGCGCAGCCGCTGCAGCACCTCCACCCCACTACCTCCGGCGCCCAGGTTAATGTCAATCAGAAAGAGGTCGAAGTCTTCGTCTTGGGCACGCTGCACCGCATCCGCCGCATTCAGAGACACCGAGAGATCAACCTGATCGCCGAGCAAATTTTGCATCAGGAAGACCGTATTGTCGTTGTCCTCGACCAAGTGCACGTGGGCGTCACGGTCGTCCACAGGGCGCGTGCCGGGCGCTTCCTGGGTAGGCCGCTCGTGCTCGTCGGCGCGGGGGAAGGCGATGGTGAAGGTGCTGCCCACATCGATGATGGAATCGACGGTGATGACGCCGTTCATCGCCTCCACGAGCTGCTTTGTGATCGCCAGACCCAGTCCCGAACCATCAAACTCGCGTGTCAGGCCGTCCGATTCCTGGCTGAAGCTCTCAAACAGGAACGGCCTGAACTCCTCGCTGATGCCTACGCCCGTGTCTTCCACATCGACGGCCACGTAGGGAGCGCCCTCGTGCGTGGTGGTGTACACGCGCACTTCGACGCGTCCAGAATCGGTAAACTTGACGGCGTTGGAGATGAGGTTCTGCAGCGCGCTGTTGAGCGCCCCGGCATCGAGCTGCGCCACGGCGTCGCGGGCATCGGGCGTCACGTGGAAGTCGAGCGAGAGGCCGTTGTCCTCGGCATTGCTGCGGAAGAGCTCGGTGACCTCCAGCGCCACATCGACCACGGTAGCCGGTTCCAGCTCCATATTCATCGACCCGGCCTCGATGCGCGCCAGCGTGAGGAGCGACGACAGCGTATCCATCAGCCGGCTGCCTGCGGCCTTGATGCGGGAGATATGCTCCTCGAACGTGTCGTCGGTGCTTTTGGCGCGGATGACATCGGCCAGGCCCAGAATGGCGGTGAGCGGGGTGCGGATTTCATGGCTCATGTTCGCCAGAAACACAGACTTGGCGCGGTTGGCGGCCTCGGCACGCTCTTTCGCGTGCTCCAGTTCGTCGCGCTGCTCCTTCAGCGCGTTGGTACGCTCCTCCACGCGCCGCTCCAGCGACTGATTGAGCTGCACCCGCTCGGTGATGTCGTTCTGCACGCCCACAAAGTAGCGTACATCACCGCTGTCATCTTCAATGGGTGTGAGGTAGAGTTCATTCCAGAACATCTCCCCCGACTTCCGATAGTTGCGCAGTACAACGCGGGCATACCGGCCATACTTCACCGCCTCGCGAATGGCTCGCACAGCGGCCTGGTCGCTGTCCATCGTACCATCCGGGTGCCGTTGCAGGAAGCGACAGTTGTAGCCCAGAATCTCATCTTCGTCGTAGCCCGTGAGCGCCTTGAATCCCTGATTCACGTAGATAATGGGATTGTCGGGCTGCCGCATGTCGGTAACAACAACCGAGTTGTTGGCTGCCTCAATGGTCCGCTGCAACAGGTCTTTGACTTCGGAATCGGAGCGCGGCAGGTCGATTCGATCATACGAAGGGCGCGGCTGGCCGTCGTTGGGGTTCCGGTCGGAAGGAACATTAGTCATAGTAAATCACACGGCCGGGCGGCGCGCAGGCATGGTGAAAGTATCCAGCGAATACGGCTCAGCAGAATGCACACCCCGAATAGAATAAGAGAAGGATTGTACATCTGCGTCCGGCATACGCTGCCCGTTCGCAACGGATGCTTGCAGCGGACGCCATGCAGCGGTTATGCATCAAATGTTACGAATGCACGCCGCGCAGGTACTACAGCCGCCTTGCCACAAGAGAGATCTGCAGGGCAGAGCAGTTCTGTTTACCATGCATTTTCGATCGCACGAACAGTGGCGGAGTCCTCCAAACTGCTGGTATCCCCAAGCGGTTTGTCGAGATACGCAGCGCGGATGACCCGCCGCATGACCTTCGCATTTCGCGTCTTGGGCAGCGCGGTGCAGAACTGAATGGCCTCGGGCTTCAAGGGCTTGCCCAGCGCATCGATAATGCGCTCCATCAGCGCGGCCCGCAGCGACTCGTCGGCGGTGTCGGACTGCCGGGGCACAGCAAAGACGATCACCGCTTGGCCTTTCACCTCGTGGGGGATGCCTACGGCCGCGCTTTCGGCAATATCGGGATGCGCATTCACGAGCGCCTCCACTTCGGCGGGGCCCAGTCGTTTGCCCGCCACGTTGATCGTGTCATCGGAGCGGCCCAGGATGTACCAGAGCCCGTCGTCGTCGATCGCTGCAAAGTCGCCATGCACCCACACGTCTTCGAAGCGCCGCCAGTACGCGTTCAGATAGCGCTCCTCGCCGTCCCAGAAGCTACGCGTCATGCCAATCCAGGGCGTGCGGATCACCAGTTCACCAACTTCGCCCTGCACCGAATCGCCGGCAGCATTCACAACATCGGCATCCATACCGGGTGCGGGCCCGCTGAAGGCGCACGGCTTGAGGGGCTGCAAGAAGTTGCCACACAAGATGCCGCCTGAGATTTCGGTGCCGCCGCTGTAGTTGAGAATCGGTTTGTCGCCGTTCAGAACCGTTTCAAAGCACCACATCCAGGATTCCGGATCCCACGGACTGCCCGTAGATCCGACCGCACGCAGTCCCGACAGGTCGTGTTTGTTGACGGGCTCGGGGCCGTGCGTCTTGAGCGCGCGAATGAGCGTGGGCGAGATGCCGAGGTGCGTCACGTCGTGGTCTGCAACAAGCTGCCAGAGGCGGTCGGGGCCGGGGTAGTCGGGCGCGCCGTCGTAGAGCACCATGGTGGCGCCGATGGTGAGCGTGCCAAAGACGAGCCACGGGCCCATCATCCAGCCCATGTCGCTCATCCAGTACATGGTTTCGCCGGGCTTCAAGTCCATGCAGTGGTACATGTCCTGAGCGCCCTTGATGGGAAAGCCGCAGTGCGTGTGCACGGCCCCCTTGGGCGCGCCGGTGGTACCACTTGTGTAAATGAGCATGACGGGATCCTCGGCGTCGGTACGCTCGGTGCGGGCGTCGTCGGACTGCGACGGCACCGCGTCGCTCCAGAACACATCGCGCTCTGCGTGCATGGGTGTGTCGCTGCGCCCGGCGTGCTGCGTTACGATGACGTGCTCAACGGAAGGGCATTCCTGCAGGGCTTCATCCGCGGTTTCCTTCATGCGAATGAGCTTGTCGCGGCGGTGAAAGCCGTCGGCGGTGAAGAGCGCTTTGGCGCGAGCGCCCTGCAGCCGGGTGATAATGGCCCCCGGTCCGTATCCGCTAAAGAGCGGACAGATAATGGCTCCGATCTTGGCAATGGCCAGGAAGGCGATGACGGTTTCGGGCGTCATGGGCATGTAGAGGCCAATGGCATCGCCTTTGCCCAAGCCACGCTCACGCAGCATGTTCGCGCAGCGGTTCGTGGCGGCGTAGAGTTCCGCGTAGGTATATGTGCGGGTGGATCCGTCTTCGCCTTCCCATCGCAGGGCGTCTTGCGCAGCGCGGGGCGTATCTTGCCAGCGGTCAAGCAGGTTGTGCACGATGTTCATCTCTCCGCCCACGCACCAGGTCGGGTGCTGGATGCCATCGGACAGGTCGACGATCTCGTCGTAGTCCTCGTAGAACTCAATGTCGAGGTCGTCGAGGACGGCCTCCCA